>JAFPGC010000077.1 GCA_017423025.1 Bacteroidales bacterium | reverse complement strand
CTTCCGGCAGCCTGGTATGGTTATAGTCTGCCAGATTGATTAAATCGTACTTATCCATAAACAATTATCAATGACAATTTACAAATATAATAAGATTCCGGAAAACAAGCGGTTTTCAAATGTGGCAATTCCCTTTTATCTTTGTGAAAAAAATTTTCAACTTTTTTCCAACCTTTTGGTACGGGCTTCCGTCTAACAGATGAAACCGCTCCGAAAGCGGGCAAAGTTGAACATTAAATATTGATAGCGTCATGGAAGACTTTTTAGTACCTATTTTCATTTGCGTAGTTTTACCGGTAGCCATTGTCTGGCTGGTAGCCCGCACCAAGCAGAACGAGACCAACCGTAAGGCCGAGATTATGCTCAAAGCCATTGAGGCGGGAACGCCCGTAGACCTGGATCAGTTCAAATCCGACGCCAAGGTTCACAAGACCATCAAGCAGGATCTGCTGGAGAAACTCAACGGTGCGTGCATCACCACCTTCATGGGCGTCGCCTTTCTCATCCTGGGCATCCTCCGTGTCGTCATCACGGATTTCGGCCGCAGCACCTTCCTTAACAAATTCTGGCTTCCCGCCGGTGGCGTACTCCTCGCCGTAGGCATCGGCCTGTTCGTCACCTACTTTGTAGGAAAGAAGATGCTGGCCAAAGAGATGGAGGCCGAAGAAAGGAATCTGGAGAAATAGCAAATGACCGAGGAGCGGTTCATCAGCCAAGTGCGCGAACAGCAGGAGCCCCTGAGGCGGTTCCTGCTCGCGCTGTGCAATGGCGACGACGCTCTGGCCGACGACCTGGCCCAGGACGCCCTGGTGAGGGCGTACGTAGCCTCCGGCTCCTTCCTGGGACTGTCCAAATTCAGCACCTGGCTCTTCCGCATAGCCTACAACTGCTACATAGACTATTGCCGGAAGAACAAACCCGAAAAAACCGGCGTCGAGGAGGCCCAGACCCTTCCGGCCCAGGAGACCTCCGACGCATCCTTCCGCTATCAACAACTCTATCAGGCCCTGGAGAAATTGCCGGAAAAAGAGAAGGCCGCCATTGCCCTCTTCTACTTTGAAGAGCTCAGCATCAAAGAGATATCGGCCATCCTGAACATTCCCCAGGGCACCATCAAATACCACCTTTCCACGGGAAGGCAACACCTTAAACAGCACCTTCAGACATGGAACAGTTAGAAGACTTCCTCAGAAATAACAAGCCGGTCGTCAAGGACGATCCCACTTTCCTTCTGAAAACCCGCCAGAGGATGGAGGCGGTAGAGGGCATCAAGGCCGAGGTAGACCGGCAGCGCAGCCACGGCTGCAAGGCGCTCATCGTGGCCCTTATCGTAGGCCTTGCCGTAGGATCAGCCGCCACAGCCATCGCGTATCTCTATCCCGTGGATGCCAATTCCGTGGGAGAAGGCCTGCTGGACAGCGTCCGTGCCTTCCTCACCACTTGGAAACAATATCTGATTTACATTGTGGCCGTCCTGGCCATTACCCTGGGTCTGGTGCTTACCCGCAGTAGCAAGAATCCCATTCGGCTATAGCCGCAGCCACATTCTTCCGCGCCACTTCCGGGCGGATGGCTTCGCTTAAGGGAACCCCCTCCGGCGTAACCTGGACAAGGGCGCTGAAGCCGGCATCCAGCAGTTCTTTCTGATATTCCATGCTGCCCGCCACCAACACCACCGGGATGCCGCGGGAATGCAGGAGCACTCCCTGGGACACTTTCCCGCTCAGGGTCTGAAGATCGGCCTTGCCTTCCCCGGTAAAAATGACCCCGGCCCCTTCGAGGAGCTGGTCAAAGGACAGAATATCCATAATCCGGTCAATTCCGGAAACGCGGATTCCCCCGAAATACGCCATCATAGCGCCTCCAAGTCCTCCTGCCGCTCCGGCAGCGGGAAGAAGACGCACATCCATTCCGGTCTGCTCCAGAACAGTAACGGCCCAGGTGCGCATGCGCTGCTCAAGGAATAACACATCCACTTCGGAGGCCCCTTTCTGGGGGCCGAAGACAAAGGCGGCGCCGTCGGGACCCAGCAAGGGATTCTCCACGTCGCACAGCAGTTCCACCTTGCAGCCCTTCAGGGCATCGACCAGTCCGGGGACTTCCAGCATGCCCTGTCCTCCGTCGCAGGTGGCCGTACCGCCCAGGCCTATGAGAAAATGCCGGGCGCCGGCTTCCCGCGCGGCCAGAAGCAGTTCACCAACGCCGTAGGTGGAGGCCTTGAGCGGATTCCTTTCCTCCATGGTCAGGTATTTGAGCCCGCAGGCTTCGGCCACTTCTATTACGGCCGTTTCTCCCGCCAAACCCCAGAGGGCAGTGACCGGCCGGCCCAGAGGGTCGTGGACTGCGGCTTTCCGGTATTCCCCCTGGAGGGCCGGCATCAGCACTTCCAGGGTTCCGTCACCGCCATCGGCCAAAGGGCACTGCACTATTTCCCAATCGGGGTGAAGGGTGTGCAGGACCTCTGCCACCACCGCCGTCACCTCATCGGCCATAAGGCATCCCTTGAAGGAATCGATTGCTACAACTGCTTTCACGCCGGTCATAATTAACTGTCACACAAATATAATCCATTTTCCCCATTCAAAGGCCAAGAAAAGGCTTATCTATACAAGGATAAGCCGAAATCATTATCAATCAATAATCTGCACTATTATGTACAAAAACCTCAAATCTATCGCCCTGGTGGCCTTGGCCGGTGGTGTGCGCGAGAAGACCAAGGAGAACCTGGAGGCAGCCCCCGTCATGATCATTGACGTGGAGTCTAAGGAAGTTTGCAGCGCCCAGAAGGAAAACGCCTACCGCACGCTGGAGAAATTCTACAGAAGCAAATAGCTTACGCTACGTGGATATAGGCCATCCCTGCAATCAGGAAACTGGCTATAATGATTAAAAATCCTGCAATCAGGCCATACCATATACTTATGGATATGGCCTTTTTTATGCTCTTTTTCCACGGGATGTCCAGCATCTGGCGCAGGTCCACGGCCAGTACCAGCAAAAGGATGAAGGCACTAACCGATTTGTTGGCCCCGAAGGTAAGGATGAGGGTAAACAACCGGAGGAAACAGTACTGGCACAGGACATAGGCCGCCACGGTGGCACAGGCCGACATGGAGTATTGGTAGCGGCGCAGGCAGATGGACATGGCCAGCCACAGCAAGAGCAGTTTACCAATGAAAAGCGGAATACCCTGCGAACTAAGCGTGTTTTCCAGGGCCGCGATGGCCTGCTGGTGACGGTTCTGCACCCGTTCCGGGTGTTTGTCCAGGGTCAGGTAGATATAACCCTTACGCACTATTC
The DNA here is from genome assembly GCA_017423025.1 of Bacteroidales bacterium. Taxonomy (GTDB): domain Bacteria; phylum Bacteroidota; class Bacteroidia; order Bacteroidales; family UBA932; genus Cryptobacteroides. The sequence continues at coordinate 5,755 of JAFPGC010000077.1, read as the reverse complement.
GAAGGGTAGTCGTAACAAAATCCTGCCCGAACACGTCGTTCTCGCCATACGTGATTTCATTAGCCTCTGCCTGCTGTTCCACCTCCTCGAAAACATCGCTGACGGAATCTTTCTGCTGATAGGGCTCCAGGAAGGCCGACAGCAGGGCAAAGAAGGAGTAGAAGATAATGAGGGCCGCCAGAGGAGCCAGGTACCTCTCGTTGGCACCCCGGATATAGTCCCGGATCATATACCCCGGCCGGAATAGCAGCTCTACAAAGGTGCGTTTGGCATCTTCGTTAAGGAAAGGGATAGCGCCTTTGTAGAAGCTCTCTTCTTTCTTTTTGGCGTCCTTGGGCTTTCTCCAGGGAAGGTAGCCCAGCTTCTGCCAGATGGTAAAGGCGCGCCAACGCGTTGCCAGGGAATGCTTGATGTCTTTTGCCATAATAGTGCAAAGATACAAATTGAATCGTCTTTTTTACTAACTTTGCGCCAAAACAAAACGAAATGGAGCATCCCCACATCAGACTGGCCCTGCCAAAAGACCTGGACGCCGTAAATGATTTGCTGCAGCAGGTTCTCACCGTGCACCACATCGGAAGGCCGGATCTGTTCAACGAAATAGGCAAAAAATACACGGACGAGGAACTCCTGGCCATCTTCGCCAATCCTCAGACGCCGGTATTTGTCTATGAGGCCGATGGAAAAGTGCTGGGCTACGCCTTCTGCGCATTGAAGCACAAGGGCAGCGGCAGCCTCCGGGAACTCACCAGCCTGTACATAGACGACCTTTGCGTGGACCAGGAAGCCCGCGGAAAGCACGTGGGAAAGGCTCTATTCGAGTATGTGAAGTTCTTTGCCAAAGAACAGGGTTGCTACAACATCACCCTCCACGTATGGGAGTGCAATCCCGTGGCCCAGGCTTTCTACGAATCTCTGGGCATGAAGCCCCAATATACATCCATGGAACTGATTTGCGAGTAGTATGAACACCATCTGGATTGTCATTCCCATTCTAACCGTCCTTATGTTTGACCTGGGCTTAACCCTCAAGCTCAAGGACTTCTATATGGTTGTTACGCGCCCCAAGGCCTTTTTCGTAGCGCTCACGGGACAGATTGTCCTGCTTCCCCTCATTGCGCTGGGGCTGGGCTGGGCCTTCCAATTGACGCCGGTGTTTTTCATCGGCCTTATGCTCATAGCCTGCTCGCCCGGTGGCAGTTCCTCCAATATTTTCTCCAAGCTGGCCGATGGCGACGTAGCCCTGTCGGTCACCCTTACTGCCATGAGCAGCCTCCTTACGCTCATCACCCTTCCCATCCTGATGGGCTGGGTCACCGCCGCCTCGGGTGCCGAAGTGGGCATTACGCTGCCCGTCGGCAACCTCCTCAAACAGAATCTGCTGCTGATGCTGCTTCCGGTAGTCATCGGCCTTGTTATCAATCATTTCTGGAGCAAGACGGCTGCACGCATCGACAAAGTGCTGTCCAAGGCCACCTTCCCCGCCCTGATGCTGCTGGTCACCATCTTCTTCGCCCAGCATTACCGCACCATCTTTGCCCACATCGGCAAGCTGGGCATCTGCGTGACGGCGCTTATTCTGCTGGCCATCGGCTGTGCATCGGCCCTTTCCCGCATTTTCCGGATTACCGGACGCGAGCGCCGCACCGTAAACATTGAAGTAGGAATGCAGAACGCTGCCCAGGCCATTGCGCTGGCCACCAGCCCGTTCGTCTTCGCCAACCAGGAAATGGCCATCCCCGCCATCCTGTACTCGCTTATGATGAACGTGGTCCTGCTCACCTACGTAGCCATCGTCAAAAGAAAGAAAGCATGAACGACACCAAACGAACGCTCATAGCCCTCATCCCCCTGGGAACGCTCATCGTTCTCCTGGCCCTGGTCATCCTCATCTGGGGGGCCGATTCCATCGTAGGCTCCTCGCAGGTGGTCCTGCTCATTGGCGCCGGCCTGTGCATGGGCCTTTCCACCTGGCTGTACAAGACGCCCTGGAAGGATTTTGAAAAAGCCATCATGGAGAATGTGGGCGAGGTATCCATCGCCATCATCATCCTCTTTATGATTGGTGCCATTTCCGGCACCTGGACGGCCAGCGGCGTAGTTCCGGCGTTCATTTACTACGGGCTCAAGATCATCAGCCCCAAGGTGTTCCTGCTCACGGCCTGCGCCCTCTGCGCCATCGTTTCCGTGATGACGGGCTCGTCATGGAGCACCATTGCCACCGTGGGCGTTGCGCTTCTGGGCATCGGCCGGGCTGAAGGTTTCTCCGACGCCATGACGGCCGGCGCCATCATCTCCGGTGCCTATTTCGGAGACAAGATCTCTCCCCTTTCCGACACCACCGTGCTGGCCTCTTCCATCAACAAGGTGGACCTGTTCACGCACATCCGCTATATGATGCTCACCACGGTGCCGTCCTTTACCATCACGCTCATCATCTTCACCGTCCTGGGCCTTACCCACGGCGGCGCCTCCGGTGACGAGATGAAGGTCTACAGCGACGTGCTTTCCCGATCCTTCCACATCACGCCCTGGACCATGGTGGTCCCGGCCGTTACCGTGTTCCTTATCTGGCGTAAGAAGCCGGCCATCATCGTGCTGTCCGTATCGGCCCTGGCGGCCTCTATAGCAGCCGTGTTCCTACAGCCGGACATTATTAAGGGTATAGGTGCCGGCGTCACGGAAGGAAGCGACCTCAAGCTCTATTTCACGGGCATCATCGAAGCCGTCTACAATACCGTCTCTATCGAGACCGGCCACGAGTCCGTGAACCAGCTGGTGTCCAGCCGGGGCATGGTGGGTATGCTCAATACGGTGTTCCTGATCCTTTGCGCCATGTGCTTCGGTGCCAGCATGAAGGCCAGCGGAATGATTGCCGACCTGGCGCGCATCTTCGCGCCCCTCACCCGCACGCGCACCGGCCTGGTGGCTTCCACCGTTTTCACTGGTACGGGTATGGTGGGCATGGTTTCCGACCAGTACCTGGCCATCATCCTCACCTCCAATCTGTACAGGGATACGTTTGAAAAGGAAGGCTACGAGGCGCGGCTGCTGAGCCGCAGCGTGGAAGACTCCGCCACCGTCACCTCTCCCCTCTTCCCCTGGAGCAGCTGCGGCATGACGCAGGCCACCATTCTTTCGGTGCCCACGCTGGTCTACGCCCCGTTCAGCTTCTTCAACATCCTCTCCCCCCTGATGTCCATCCTCGTGGCCACCATTGGCTGGAAGATTGTAAGGAAGCGGGCCGGCAATTAAGCGTGAACATAACTCTCTCTGTTACAGATTATTAACAATTTTCCCCTGGGTCGTTTGGCCCAGGGGAAAATACGTAAGTCACAGTTACTCAGTCATTTATTCCCACGCGCAGGGATCATTCCCACTCGATGGTTCCCGTGGGCTTGGGGGTTAAATCGTAGAGGACGCGGTTCACGCCCGGAACTTCCGTCACAATGCGCTTGGTAATGTGGTGCAGCACCGCATAGGGAATCTCCTCGATGGTGGCGGTCATGGCGTCGCGGGTATTGACGGCACGGATGATTACCGGCCAGTCCCAGCTGCGCTTATTATCCTTTACACCCGTGGATTTGTAGTCCGGAACGATGGTGAAATACTGCCAGACTTTGCCTTCCAGCCCATTCTTGGCGAATTCCTCACGCAGGATGGCGTCGCTCTCACGCAGGGCCTCCAGGCGGTCACGGGTGATGGCACCCGTGCAGCGCACGCCCAGACCGGGGCCGGGGAACGGCTGACGGAAAACCATGTTGTCGGGCAGGCCGAGTTCCTTACCTACCACACGCACCTCGTCCTTGAAGAGGAGCTTGATGGGTTCTACAAGTTCAAACTTCAAATCTTCCGGCAGGCCGCCCACGTTGTGGTGGGACTTCACAGGGCCCGACTCTACGATGTCGGGATAGATGGTTCCCTGGGCCAGGAAACTGATGCCTTCCAGCTTGCGGGCCTCTTCCTCGAACACGCGGATGAATTCGGCGCCGATGATCTTGCGCTTCTGCTCAGGGTCAGACACGCCGGCGAGCTTGTCCAGGAAGCGGTCCACCGCGTCCACATAGATGAGATTGGCGTCTAGCTCGTCACGGAACACCTTCACCACCTGCTCGGGCTCACCCTTGCGCAGCAGGCCGTGATTCACGTGCACCGACACCAGCTGCTTGCCCACGGCCTTGATGAGCAGGGCAGCCACCACCGACGAATCCACGCCGCCGGACAGCGCCAGCAGCACCTTCTTGTCGCCAATCTGGGCGCGGAGCTCCTTTACCTGTTCTTCAATGAATTTCTGGGCCAGAGCGGGAGTAGTGATGCGCTCCATATCGGCCGGACGTACGTTTCCTGTTGTCATATTGTTATTAGTTGTGGTTTTTGCTGAAGAGAAAGACTGCGGGTAAAAAAAATTAATACAGAATAGGCAGATTGTTGTCCTTGATGTACTGCATCAACTCCAGCGGGATGTCGGAGCAGAGGTAGTCGGATCCCATCAGGAACGCCATATGGGAGTCGGCGCATTTCTCGCCGGGCCAGAGGCTGACCAGCAGGCCGTTCTGGTGGGCGTACTTCACGCTCTCGCGGCTGGAGGCATTCACGGTTGCGGCCAGGCGGTTGATGCCCAGTGCCTTGCAAAGGTCCACGGTCTCGTGGCTGCAGGGTTTGCCGGTGATATACATCACTTCGGCATCGGGATGATGGGCCCGCAGATAGAGCAGCGGACGGGGGTCGAAGGAAGTGAAGACAAACAGGGCGTCCTTGGGCTTGGCGGCCGTGACCATGGAATAGACATCCTCACAGTACTTGTGCAGCAACTCTTCGGGATAAAACTCCTGGTTGGTCTTCATCTCAAATTCCACGTAGAGGCCTTCACAGTCCTTGAAGAAATCCAGAAGATCTTCCAGGAAAGGAACGGGCTCTCCGCCCTTGGTGGTAATGGTACGGATATAGGCCGATGAAAGCTGCTCCACACGACCGCTGCCGGTGGTGGTGCGGTCCAGCAGGCCGTCATGCATAATCACGTATTTTCCGTCGGCGGTAATATGGATATCGGTTTCGAAGCCGTGGCAGCCGGCGGCGTAAGTAGCCTTGAAGGCGGCGAGGGTATTCTCGTCCTGCTCCGCTTTACCTCCGCGGTGGGCCAGCATCCGGGTCTGGGCCGATAGCGCCGTCACGCCCATCAGGGCGACAACGGCAATAGCAAGTATGCGTTTCATGGCTTAATTCCTTGAAGCAATGCACTCAATCTCTACCAGGGCACCCTTGGGAAGGGTTTTCACGGCCACGGCGCTGCGGGCCGGGAAGGGCTGCGTGAAGAACTGGCCGTAGACCTCGTTCATGGCACCGAAGTCTCCCATATCGGCCAGAAAGACAGTGGTCTTTACCACGTTGGAGAGTTCCAGTCCGGCCTCTTTCAGGATGGCCTGGGCGTTGAGGATGCTCTGGCGGGTCTGCTGGGCCACGCCGCCCTCGGGGAAAGCGCCCGTGGCGGGATCGATGGGCAGTTGCCCGGAAACGAAGACAAGGCCGCAGCCGCTGTCGATGGCCTGGCTGTAAGGGCCGATGGCGGCCGGTGCATGGGAAGTATTGACAGGTTTCATAGCAGTAGTATTTGTTTACAAACCTTAGATTTGCAGCGTAGTTCTCTGCGCCTAGGTTTGTACGACAAAAGTAGTAATTTTATGCCGATAAAGAAAGTTTAACAAAGGACAATGGAGCCGGGCGGTTCTCAATTTTCACAAATGGGTAAGACCCGTGT
>JAFPGC010000018.1 GCA_017423025.1 Bacteroidales bacterium | reverse complement strand
CGAATCTCGGTCTCTCCGCAAACCAACATTCACAGCCGACTGCGCAAGCAGTTGGCTGTTTTGGTTGTCTGGGGCCTTGAAAGCTTGCTTTCAAAGGTCCCGGGCAAGCAAAACAGGCATAAGGTCCGTCAGGACCGCCGGCTGTGAATAGTTGGTTTGGTCCCAATTAAGGAGACATACGAGATGCCGGAGCGAAGCGACGGAATCTCGGTCTCTCCGCCGCCTCTTCGCCGTCTCTTCGCCACAATACAGCCCAAAATCAAGTTAAGATCCCGCTCTCCGCGGATCTTCGCCATAATAGGGCCCAAAATCAAGTTAAGATCCTCCGAATGCCAAATCTTAACCATAATACAGCCCCAAATCAATTTAAGAGCCGAAGGAAGGAATGCCCTTCCTTTCAAATGATTAATCGTCCACTTCCCCTATGGACACGACATTGAGTGCAAAAATTCATATTCAAAACCAATTATACAAATCCTATAATAGAAATTCTATAATGGGAGTATTCATACGGGGAAAACGGTTTGTTTTCAATTGATATATGTACCTTGCGGACTCGACGGCTGCATGGTATGCAGTGTATTCGGCGAGAAGCCCGGACCGTCCTCGGCATTGACCAGGGGGCGGTCAAAATTGTTTATAGTGCTTCTCCGGCTGGCGAAGCCCCGACCCGGCGAGCGCGGCGTTCTTTCGGATTCCAAAAAGTCCATACACAGCAACAGCGGCCCGGGGGAAACCGGACCGCTGAACATTTCATGAGCCAAAGCGAATCTACTAGAAGGTCAGGAAGGGCCAGACTGTTTCGTTTTTTAATTCATATGCTGCCTCCCTTACATCGATTTTATTATCAGACATGTTAATTCGCCATGTACGTGGCCCACCTGCGGATGTGCCGTGTGTGCTGCTCCAATACCGCCCAATATTGGAAATTTCATAACCAGAAGCGGCGAACGCTGCTGCCACTTTTTCACTAACATTAACATCGTCAGTTGGAGTCCCTGGAAAATATCAAATTGCAAAGTTGCGGGAACTTTCCCGCAACTTTTTTAGAAAACTGCGGGAACTTTCCCGCAATTTTCTTAAATTTGTGCCGGACTAATACCGCAACATGCCATGCAAGCACTTTACGATCAATTCAATCAGCTTTTAGAACTGACACCGATGAACTTCTTCCGGGAGCAACATCATTCCATCAATTGGGACGTCCGCATCCTGGGAATCTTAGGCCAGAAAGGTGTTGGGAAATCCACACTCATCCTGCAACACATCAAACAGTTAGGAAACAAGGATGAATCCCTCTATGTTTTGGCAGATGATATTTACTTCAGCGCGCATACCCTGTTGGAAACGGCGAGGGCTTTCTTCGCCCGAGGAGGTAAATACCTATATATAGACGAAATTCACAAGTACCAGAACTGGAGCACGGAGATCAAGAATATCTATGACAGCCTGCCGCTCTTACACATCGTCTATTCTGGCAGCTCCCTGTTAGATTTGAAAGAAGGCGGGGCTGACCTGAGCCGTCGTGTCATCGAATACCATCTCCCGGTCTGGTCGTTCCGTGAATACTTGAACCTTCGTAACGGCTGGTCCTTGAAAAGCGCTACCCTGGATGACATTTTAAAAGGGAAAGTCGATTTCCCTTGCGGCCCGGAGCGCCCGCTCAGCTATTTTGAAGACTATATGAAGAAAGGGTGCTATCCTTTCTCTATGGAGCCTGAGTTTGAGACCCGCCTGCGCCAGGTTATCAATACCACCGTCGAGGTAGATATTCCCAAGTATGCCAAGATGACCATCGCTGCCACCCAGAAGCTTAAAAAATTCACGTACTTTATCTCCAAGAGCGTCCCTGTTAAAATAAATTTCTCAGATATGGCCAGGGACCTGGGGCTGGATCGCGATGAACTACCCAAATACCTGGAGTATCTGGAAAAGGCCGAACTGGTCTCAGTTCTTCGTATGAAGGCAAACGGTGACGCCATCCTCCGAAAAATGGACAAACTCTACCTCCATAATCCCAACATGGCCTATGTTCTTTCTGGTGAACAGCCTAACACCGGAAACAGCCGCGAGACCATCTTCTTCTGCTGGACAAAACAAAAGTTTGAGACATTGGAATCTCTTGTATCCGATTTCGAAATCGATGGCAAGACCTTCGAAGTGGGAAGTCGCAAGAAAGGAAAGAAACAGATTGAAGATATCCAGGATGGATATGTAGTAAAGGATGATATAGAATACGTCCATGACAATCAGGTGCCACTCTGGATGTTTGGTTTTTTATACTAAAAGGTTTAGTCCGTTTCTTTATCTTTCGTCATCATTGTGATGTATAGAAAAGATATTTCGCCACAATGTGGCCCTAAATCAGTTTAAGAATCGGAAGGATTTCGCAAAAGATGGTCGGCGGCCTGTAGCAGTTTGCCTTCCAGCAAGGGCGGGAAATCCGGATGATCGGCCAGGAAACGCCTGACCTGGGCTGCGGCAGCGGGACTGTCATGCCCCCGGAGGAGGTTCGTGCACCAGTTCTTGGGGAAGAAGATATCGCCGGTCCGCTGGATTTCGGGGAGTTCTTCAAGACCCGGATAGATGTACTCCACGGCCTCGGCCTCATGAAGCGGATGGTTCAAGTAGGAAAGGGCCGATGCCGCCCAAGGCTCTACGCTTCGCCCCTCCGGCTCCAGCAAGGAGGCGAACACGGCATCGCGGCTTTCCTTGTCCGGCGACACCGCACGGTAAACGAAGCGGAATTCACGCAAGACGTCCGGATTCTGTATCCTTCCCTCCTGGATGGCCCTGATGGCTTCGAACCGTTCCGGGCAGCGCACCGCCAGTTCGTAGGCAAGGGTCATGTAGTCCCGCACGCCAAGTTTGAGGCCCATGAACCCATTTCCATCCTGGAAAACCTTCCAAAGCAGGGAAAGATTTTCGGGAGAGCGGAACACCTCCATGAGTGCGCGCAGCGCCGTGAGACGGATTTCCCCAGGGATGGACGCGTCGGAAGCCGTGTCGAGCAGCAGGTGCTCGAGGAGTTCTGAACCGGCTAAGGGGCCGTGAATGGACAAAGTCTTCAGGAAAGAGGCTGCCGCTCCGGCTACCAGCGGATCGGTTTCGGAGCGAAGCTCTCTCTCCAGCACGGCAGCGAACCGATCCGGAGCCAGTTCTCCACGGAGGGCATTCTCATACAAAGCAGCAAGAAGGGAAAGCCGGGCTTCCGGCTTCGGAATAGCCGAAAGCGCCTGTGCTGCGGCCGATGAGGTACTCGCATCCAGAGAGAACCAGCCATACGCCAGCGCCTCCGGGTCCGGGAAAAGAACCGCGGGGCAGCCTGCCGGAAGCACGACGGACACCTCCGGCACATCGCTCCAAACCCTCACAACCGTCTCCCCGGCAGCATTGCCGAAAGGAATGTACTGCGGCCATACCAAGCCCCGCCCCAGAGGGTCCTCCTGGCGGACGGTAAGCGTGTTTTCCATCACAGAATAGCTGATCTTCGGCATTCCTTTCTCCTCTACCCACACATGGCTCCAGGTTCGAAGGTCCATCTCCGTGCGGTCGTCCAGGATGGAGATGAGATCGTTCCAGGTGGCGTTGCCGTACAGGAAGGTGTTCAGGTATTCCCGGATGCCGTCCCGAAAAGACTCTTCACCCAAAAGGTCCGAAAGCATCCGCATCACTACGGGAGCCTTGTCATAGACGATGTTCCCGTAAATGAGGCCCGCGCTGGAGAGATTGGGAAGGTCCCGCCGGATGGCGTTGGTGCCCGCCGTACGGTCTTCCGCATAGGCTGTGAGGTTGAAGTTCTTGAAATCCCTCAGCGGAACGTTCACCTCCGGGTAGAGGGGCGTGGATATCTTTGCGCCGAAGTAGTTGGCGTAGACCTCTTTAGTCCATACATCGTTGAACCAGCGCATGGTGACGGCGTCACCGAACCAGAGATGGGACGTCTCATGGGCGATGAGTTCGATGCGGGAGAGCTTTTCGGCCGTAGTGGGCGCCTCCCCCAGGAACATCCGTTTATCGTTAAAGAGGATGGCGCCGGGATGCTCCATTCCGCCGAACTGGAAGCCGGGGACAATCACGAAGTCATATTTCTCGAAGGGCTGGGGGATGCCTGTGTAGTCCTCCATCCAGTCCAGGGACTGGAAAACCTGGGAGAAGATATCGTCCATCTGGGCGGTTTTCGCGGGATCCGTTTCCCGATAAAAAACATTCAGAGGCTCTCCGTTACGGTATCTGGTAGCCTTCTGCCACTCTCCTGCCGCAAAGGCAAAGAGGTAGGTGCTCAACGGCGGGGTCTCGCGGAAGCTGATGGTTTTGCGCCCTCCCACCACTTCGGTGGCCTGGGCGGAACCGTTGGCCACAGCCTCCCATGCCGCAGGAATCTCGAGCGTGAGGGAGAAACGCCCCTTAAGGTCCGGCTGATCGAAACAGGGGAAAACCGTCCGCGCCCGGTCGGGAACGAACAGCGTATAGAGATAACCCTCATTCCGGTTGAGGGAACGGTCTCCGGAGATGAAGACTACCTCAACGGTGTTTTCTCCTTTTTTGAGCGCCCCTTTGGGCAGGACGATATGTTCGTTCCGATAATCGACAGGACACTCCCGGCCATTGACATTAAGTCCAAGGACGGCCTCCTTCCCCTCCCGGAAATCCAGCTGAAGGGATGCCCGGCTCTGCAGGAAGAAGGTAATGGTTTCACGCCCCTCAACCTGTTCAGAACGTTTATCCGGAATGCGGAAAGCAATGTCGTACCGAACATTGGAAACCATCCCCGTGCGATACTGGGCAAGTTCAAGACTCACGCCGTCTTCTACAACAGGGACCGGTTTTCCGCAAGAGACAACGAGCACCAAAAGGGTAAGTAATATGGAATGGAGGCGCATAGACAAACGGTTTCTACAAAGTTACCGTTTTTGCGTCTTATTCCAAATCTCCCAGATAATACGGTAATTACCTCAAAATGTTTATATTTGGACTCTAAACAACGAACTTATCAGTGTACTGTTGATTATGCGGAAGTCCGTAAGTGACTCGCTTCTGTTTTAAGCGAATTGCTATTTAACCTCAATTATGAAACGCTTTCTCCTGCTTCTTTCTATGACGGCCCTGCTGATGGGCTGCACCCGGACCCTCTGTGTGATGACCTACAATGTGGGTGCCTTCGGCAAGTATAAGGAAAACAGCATCCCGGATGTCGCAGCGGCGGTGAGGGCCGCCGGGGCCGATATCGTATCCCTCAACGAGCTGGACAGCTGCAACCGGCGCCACGGAACGTATCAACTGGAAGAGTTCGCCCAAGCAATGGGAGGGTGGGATTATCACTTCGCATCGGCCTTTCCCTATGCCGGTGGTGCATACGGCAACGGCGTGGCCTCGCGGGAGAAGATTATCGGCCGATATAACATTGCCCTTCCCAAGGGGAACGGTTCCGAGCCCAGAAGCGCCGCCGTCGTGGAGACGAAGGACTATGTGTTTGCCGCCGCCCATCTGGACCATCGCTCCGAGGCCGCAGCACAGACACAGGCAGAGGTCCTCAACGCCTGGTTTGAAGAGCACTATGCAGGATGCCGAAAGCCCGTACTACTCTGCGGGGACATGAACTCTGAACCGGAATCACCCGTCATTGCCGCCCTCTCGCGCTACTGGGAGATTCTCTCACCGCTTGATCCCACGAGTCCTTGTGTGCCACATTCGCCCGACGAGCAGGCAGAAAAGGGCCCTGCCTACTGCATCGATTATATTATGCGCCTGTGCAGCGCCGCACCCGTCCGCGTCAAACAAACCGAGGTCATGTCCGAACTGGAAGGCTACCCGCTGGGCGTGACGGATTTCTCCGACCATTATCCCGTAATGGCCGTGCTGGAGATCCGTTAAAGATCTTCATCCGGATTCCCAAGCACCCAGCCTTTCCCTGAGTATTATAATAAGGAGGTAAGGGGTACGAACTCGTAGCCACGGCGCTGCAAGGTGCGGATCAGTTCGGGCAGGCGGGAGTAGAACTTGTCCGTGCGGGCGTCTTCGGTGCCCAGGTGGATGAGCATGATGTGACCGTTCAGGTCGGACTCTTTCTCTACGGAAAGCACTTTGTCCATGATGAACTTGCTGCTGAAGTAGGTCTTCATCTCGGGCGTGGTGTAGTCGCCGTTGGTATAGGTGCCGTTGGTGTAATTGACCAGCGTCAGGCCCATGGAACGCGCCCAGGAAGCGATGGTGGCGTTGTAATGCTCGTAAGGCGGCATAAAGAGAGGGGCCGATGCCGGCGTAATGCCGAAGGGTGCCATCACTTCATAGCTCTTGCGGATATCGGCCTCGAACTCCTCGCGGGTGACCAGGAGGGAATCCCGCTTTTCCCAGGGGGCGTAGAGCAGGTGACCGTAGCTGTGGCTGCCCACATAGTGGCCGTCGGCCAATAAATCCTTCACCACCGAAGGGTATTTCTCGTAAAACTCTCCCGTGAAGAAGAAGGCGCCCTGGATGCCGAAGCGCTTCAGCGTAGCGCGGATGGAGGCGGCTCCATCGGCCTTGTCAGCGGCCGTGAAAACCAGCGAAATGCGCTTCTGGGAAGGATCCATGCGTACGATGCCGCCTTGGTGCTTAACGTGGCGGCTGGCCTGGCGGCGGCCCTCCATCTGATAGGCCGACAGCGGGAAGGTGAGGCTGGCCGTGCCGTCCATGGTGGGCTCGTTGGTGGAGTAGTCGTGGGTGGAATCGTGGTACACCATGCGGCCGGGCTGGAACTGCTCATAGTTGTTGCCTCCTTCCGTGCTGATGCCCAGCAGGGAGCCAAAGATGGTGTCGTACACCGGACCGTCCACCAGGCCGCCCGTGGTATTGCCCAGCTTGTAATTGATGATGAAAGAGTGGGGCTGAAGCGGATAGGTGCCGCCCTTGGGCAGTTCCACAACCATGCTCACGCCCCAGGGGTTGCAGCCGAAGAGCCAGTCCCGCAGCGCGCCTTCCATTTCCTCATAGGTGTGGTCTCCAGTGAGTTGCCGGTACAGGATGCACTGGGACAGCATGGCCGTGGTGAGGTTGTTGGAGCACCAGATGTTGGGGATGCCGTAGAGGAAAGGCGAGCCCTGGGCGCGGTCCAGCACGCGGGCGATGCCGCTGCGGAGGTTGCGCACGAACTCTTCCTTACCCTCGGCCGCCAACTGCACGTGGCCCATGTTCATAAAGGGATACCACTGGTAGTGGCGGGCGCTGTCGGCCCCCATCCAGGGCGTGACGGGCTCCTGACGGCCGTATTCCACGGCCTCTACGAGGTACTTACGGTCTCCGGTGAGGCGGTACATTTCCACCCCGGCCAGTTCCATATCGTCCACCCAGTTGGTTTCTTCATAGATGTAAGGGCTCACTATGGACGCCGTCTGGTGGAAGCCCGGGAAGTCCTTGCCGGTTTGCCAGGCATCGGCCACCTTGGCCTTGATGCGGGCCGCCAGTTCAGGATAGAAGGGTTCCAGCACGCGGCTGCCTATGGAGAAAGACGAGGCATATTTGCCCACTATTGAGGCTTTACCCGTGGTCTTGTTCACTCCGCCGCGGCGGCCCTGCTGCTGGGGTTCGCCGGTGCAGTAATAGACCGGACGGGCGCCGCCCTTTCCCCAGCCGTAGTCCGCCTGGTCTTCCGGCGGACGGCGCATGCCCACGTGGTCGCGGTCATCGGCCAGCTGGTTGTAATACTCCCCCGGTTCAGGGTTCATACGGTCCAGCCAGTCCAGGCCCCAGCGAATCTCGTCCACGATGTCCGGGATGCCGTTGGCGCCGGGCGTGCCATCGGTCTGGTAAGCGTCTCCAAAGGCCCCGGGGTTGCTCTCATAGGCATAGGCCATCTGGTAAATGGCATTGGCCGTGGTGGTGGTGTACTGCAAGCAGTCGGAGGCGTCGTGCCAGCCGCCGCGAACATCCAGATGCTGGCCGCTCTTGGTGGGATGGTAAACGATGATGGCATCCTGCTGGTGGCAATTCTCGCGAAGGAAAGGATTCCAGCCGCAGCGCTGCTGACGCATGTAATTGAGCACAAAATCGGCCGTCCCTTCATACACCTGCGGGCCGATGGGGAAGGTCTCCGAAGTGCCGTCGCCCGCCACGATGCGGTAAGCCCCGGGCGTCTGGAAAGCGCTGAAATCCAGCCGCGCCGTGGCCGCCATCTGCCCTAGCGGACCCGTGGGGCGGGCATCGGCCCGAAAGACCTCCGCGCCGGTAAAAGCATCCACCAGCGTGAACTGCGCGGGCGCCTGGGAGCCCATATAAACGGCTACTTTGGTTGCCTCGGGCAGGTAGCCCAGTTGATTGATCCGGACCCATCCTTCGGCCCGGGAAAGCAGGGCCAACAGGAGGGCGACCGCCGTCAGCAGCGTGCGTTTCATATCTTTTTATTCCGTTGTCATAGCCGGATAGCCATTCCAGTCGGCGCCAAATGTAAAACCGTTGGAAAGCTGAAAATCGGCCTGAATCTTATAGCGGTTAGTTTCAGGGTGCTCCACTTTGAGGGTGCCCTTCACCAGGGAGATGTCGCTAACATCCGTGACCCAGTCGGCCGAGCGGAGGGAACAGCCGGGCTCCGAGCCGCCATAGAGGGTATAACCGTCCTCATTGTTGTTCAAGTAGACGGCCACCATGGTCTCCCCTACCACGCCGGAGAAATCGATGGTTTTCCCGAAATCGCTGCACAGCATCCAGAGCCAGAAGTGCTCCTGATTATCGGCGTCCACCTGGTGGGTCAGTTCGATTTCAATGGCCTGCGGAGTGGCTTCTCCCATAAGCAGGTTGTAGCCGCTGGCTATATCTACGCCGAAGCGTTTGTCCCTTTTGCTGAACCAGCCGGCATAGACCGTAATGGCCGATTTGGCCGATACATTGCCGCAGCGGGCCAGGAGCTGGGCGTTGCCGGGCGACTTGGCCAGGAGCTTTCCATTCTCGAAATCGGCCACCTCGGGGTTGCTGTTGGCTATGGTCAGTTGGTCCAGGTTGGTGGCCGAGGAAGGATAGCATTCCACCTGGATTTCCTGCGTCTCCCCTACGAAGAGTTTAACTACTTCGGGGGTCACTACAATCTTTTTTACGGGAGTCTCTTTTTTCTGGCAGCCTGTCAAAAGCAGGAGAAGGGCCCCTCCATACAGTAAATAACGTTTTAACATAGTTTATGATACACTACTTTTCAGTGAGCCCTGCGCAGTCTCTTACAACTCCTTGACCACTAAGATGGGCTCGCCATTTTCCGTGAGGCCTTCCGCTACCAGGACCATCCCTTCTTCGGCCTGCAAGGCGGGCAAAACCAGTTCTTCCCCGGCCCGGAGTTCCACTATGGGCTGCCATAGCAGGGTCTCGCGCTGCGAGGGATAACGGGGGTCGTCGGAAGGGGTGACGAAAGCCACGGGATAGGCCGCACCGGAGAAGTCTATAATGCGGACATTATCCCCGAAACGGATGCCGCCCAGGTCTCCTTTGTAGGTGATAAAGTTGGCCACACCGCTGTACATAAGGTGGCCGAAGGTGCAGAAATAGGGATAGACTTCCACGCTTTTCACCAGCGCAGGATCCAGGTTGTACACCAGGGAATGGTTGAACACCGGAACGCCGTCCACCAGAATGAGCGAAGGATCTTCCCAGAAGATGGATCCGGCCCCTTCCCTCTTGAAAGCACGCACCTGCAGTTCCAACTCCTCTTCCCTGCCGCGGGCCCGGATATCGGACAGATATTCCACAAAGACCTCCCGCAGAGTGGCAAAACGAGTGTAATCGTCCAGGTTATACCGCTTGCTCTTGTCGGAAAGGAAGGCAATCTGACGGGCCGGGAGCCGCTGGTACAGGGTATCGGCTTCAAAGGCCGATGTCACCTGCATCCTTGCGCCCAGGCGGGTGAGGGCTTCGCTGCAGGAAGGATCCAGCACCAGGGCCGGAATATCGCCGGGCTCCAGCTGACGGTAAGGGCTCTCCACCTCAACCTTGAAGGCCGGGGCGGTTTTTCCCAGCGACACCACCATCTCTCCGTCTCCGAAGAAATTAGTGGTATAGAAACGGGCCCTTCCATCGGCCTGCAACTTGGCTGCGTAAATGTCTTCCAGATGGCCGGGACGGGATACGAACACCTCCAGCGCCTGCTGCCCGGTAAGCGGCTGGCCATCGGCCCCGGTCAGGCGAAGGGTCAGGATTTCCCCGTCATACTCCGGCACCACTTCCCGGGTGCGTGCCCCGGCGGGAACGCTCAGGGCCTGCGCCAGCGAACCCCTGCCATAAGAAGGGAAAGGTTCGTTGCGATAAACGGAAACGGACAAAGTAGCAGGGACCGGAGAAGAAAGGCCGATGCGCCCGTCACGCAGCTTCTGCACCTGCAGGGCGCCAGCCTGTTCAACCGGCGTGGACAAAGGGGCCATGCCTATCTCCACGGCATCCGTCACGCGGGCCGGGGAAAGGGTGTTGTAAACGCTGATGATGCGGGAACCTGTACGGGGATCATAGTTCCCTTCCCGTCCGGAAAGGGTCGTATAGGCGCTAAGCCGATAATTGCCCGTGGGCAGGGTGCGGGGCAGCACCAGGCTGCCGGCACCGCGTCCGTTCAGGAGCGCCACCTTGCCGCCCAGGGCCATGCCATCGGCCGATGTCAGTTCTACATAAGCCACGGCACTGACCTCCGAAAGGCGGACACTTTCCGATACATCCACGCAGAAGGCCGACAGATAGACGGTCTCCCCCGCGGCATACCAGTCGCGATCGGTGGTGACGTAAGTACGCTCGGCCCGCTGTGCGAACGCCGGGCACAGGGCTCCTGCCAATCCTATTATAAATAATAAGAGTCTTTTCATGCTCAGTTCCTCCTATTCCGGCCAGCCTGACGGCTTGTTGGTTGTACCTCCCTGTTCACGACAGTCCATGCACCTCTCGGGAATCCATACATAGAAGGGTTCCTGATCATTGCCATTGATGTCCGAATCGGGGAATTCCATCCGCCAGGGACGGTTTCCCAGATTATACTCACCTCTCATCTGGGCAAGCTTGACGCCGCGGACCTCACCCCAGCCGATGGATTGTTTCCTCAACCATTCGGCAATTTCTGCGGGCTGCCTGTAGAAATCTATCTCATTGGCCTTGATGAGCCGGTCGGCCACTACCTGCTGCGAAACACCTACATAGCCTATGACCTGGGCATCCGGTTTGCTTTCATTGATAACGTTGCCCCTGAGCAGGCTGGGGATGGGCGAGAAGAGGTCTCCAGTCTGGGTAGAAGCCTTGTCCAGGCTTTCCCAGTAGGCGTAACTCTCCTTGGAGATCATGCGGATGGAGACGATGGGCCTGTACGCCACGCTGGTTTTGCGGTCGTTCGGCAAGAAGGTCTTCAGCACATAATCCACCATCTTGTTGGAGACCATGGCGCCTGTGGTGACCACAGAACTCACACCGGAGACGGACTGGTTCCAACAGGAGTAGTTGGGGTAAGGTTCCATGACATCGAAAATGCGGCCGTACCTGTCTCCCACTCCCATTTCGGGATCCGGGAAAACGATGTATCCCTTCGCCGGTTCCGGAGAGCCCTGGGGAATATAGCGCCAGTAGGTAGTGGTGTAGGCATGATACTCCCACTGTTCGTCGTAAACCAGGCAATAATAAGGCGTGCTCCCGTCCGAATGGAAGGTGATCTGGATGTCCAGTTTTTCGTCTGTCCGGTTGTAGGAGAGCGAGTCTACGACAGGTGCAGCCATAGGCTCCTGCCAGGAAGAGGAATACGTTTCGTCGTTCCTTTTATCGTATAGGACCAAACGGTAACGGGTGTTCGGTTTCAGGTTCCGGGTATCCAGGGTGCAGATTCCCGAGACTCCGGAGCCTTCCACTACCGAACCGTCCTCGCCTTCCACGCGGGCCGTAAAATCAATGGGAATGTCCCAGGTTCCAGGATAAAAACTGGATGAACTGAGGTCCTGGGAAGGGTCCCAGTAACTGCTGAGGTGAGACGACCAATCTCCTTGCTGTTCCGACTGCATGATTTCCGGGTTCAGGCGGGAGAAACGCAACGTAGTGGTACCCCCTACCAGGATATCTCCCTCTATCACAACCGTATACTGATCTCCCGTGAGCTCTGCCTCGTAGTCGTAGACGCAAGCCCCCAGCATGGGCAGAATTGCTGCCAATATGAGCCAACGCTTTTTCATCAGAATTTCAGGTTAAGGTTGATGTAAGGGATCTGGGTGGCAAACACGGACACCATGTGGCCCTGGGGCTTGTCCGTGGAGCCATCCGCGGTATAGTAAACGGAATAGACGTTCTTGCGGCCCGTGACGTTGTACACGCCCAGGGTGAAGGAGAGGTGCGTGAGCCGCTTCAGGTAGTGGCTGGGCTCTACGTTGATGGCCAGGTCCAGGCGGAAATAGTCCGGAATGCGCACGGCATTGCGGTCCGAATACGCCAGACGCCGGATGCCGCCGTAGTAGAACACGCCCACCGGCACCGTCGTAGGACGGCCCGTGGAATAATCCAGGTTGGCCGAGATGCTGTACCGGTGCGTGAACTTGTAGTTGGCCACCATCTTGATGGTGTGAGGTTTGTCGTGCGGCGTATTGTACCACTTGCCCCCGTTGATGGGGAAAGGATCATCGGCCTGGGTCTCCTTCATCTGGGACCGGGCGTAGGTATAGGAAATCCAGCCGTTGAGACGGCCCGTGGATTTGCGTACCATCAGTTCGGCCCCATAGGCCCTTCCGGTGGTGGTGAGGAGGTCCTGGGCCAGGTCGGGATTCATGACCAGCGTGGTGCCGGAACGGTAATCCACGCTGTTGTAACTGCGTTTGTAGTAGCCTTCCAGGGAGATGTCCACGGGGCCGAAGGTCCAGTACATACCGGCACCGGCCTGCCATCCGTCCTGGGGACGGATCTTGTCGGAAGCCATGATCCACACGTCCATGGGAGACATGGTGGAGGAGTTGGTAAGCATGTGGATGTTCTGCCGGAAACTGTTCACGCCGGCCTTCACCGTCCAGTTGGAAAGGATGGAGTATTTGGCCGACAGGCGCAGCTCCGGCATCAGGTAGAATGCCTTGCTGCTGAGCGAGGCGAAGCCGCCCAGGCGGATGCCTCCGTCCAGCGACAGGCGGTCGTTCAAGGTCCAGTTGTCGCTCACATACAGCGCCGGCTCCAGACCCAGCTGCATGGGGAGCTGCCGGTCTTCAATGCCGGATTCCTCTCCCAGGGGCTGACGATGACCGGGATGGAAGTTCATCATGGTGGTCTGCAGGCCGTAGGTTAGGGTATGGGCCTGGGAGAGCGTAGACTTGAACTTGAGTTTCAGGAATTCCTGGGCCAGCTGATGGCGGTAACGGTAGGCGCCGTAGGCATAGTCCTTATCGGCCTCAACGGTGCTCTGGTAGGAATCGTATCCCATGCTCAGTTCCATGTTGTTGCTGGCGTTCATGATGTGACGCCACTTGACGGAACCGTTCAGGTTGAAGTAGCCGAAGGCATGGTTGGATTCGAAGGAGAAATGGTCCCGGGACCAGTAGGCAAAGGCCTGGATGGTATTGCGGGAGTTGGCCTTGTGGGTAATGGACGCATTCGCATCCTGGAAGGAGGTCTTGCCTCCGTGATAATGGCTTTCCTTGGGCAGCAGGCGCAGGATCCAGTTGGAATAGGTGGTGCGGCCGCCCAGCATGAAGGTGGTCTTGTCCTTGGCCAGGGGGCCCTCCAGATGGAGTCGGCTGGTCAGCAAGCCCAGACCCAGGGAGCCGCTCACTTTGCGAGCGTTGCCCTCGCGGGTGCGGATGTCTAGCACGGAAGAGATGCGGCCGCCGTATTCGGCCGGGATGGAGCTCTTGTACAGCTCGGCCTCGGACACCAGGTCTGAGTTGAACGAGGACAGGATGCCGAACACGTGGTTGGGATTGAACACCGTTCCGTCGTTATACAAGATGAGGTTCTGGTCTACCGAACCGCCACGGACGTTGAAGCCCGAGGAGGCCTCGCCCACCGACTGTACGCCCGGCAGGGCCAGCACGGCCTTGATGACATCGGCCTCACCGAAGGCGGTAGGGATCTTCTGGATGCGGTCCGCCTGGATCTTTTCTACGCCGATGCGCGCCGTCCGGTGCAGGGAGACGCTTTCGGCCGATATGGTGGCGGCCTTGAGGGCGATGACCTTCTCGCTCATCTCGATGTCCAGACCGCCGTCTTCAAACACCTTTACTTCCAGGCGGATGTCTTCCATGGGATAGCCGCTGAAATTCAGGTAGTTGTCTCCGGTGGGGACCTGCATGCGCCAGAAGCCGTAGCTGTCGGTCATGGCGTAGGTCTGGGACTTTTCGTCAAAGACCGTGATGCCTACCACCGGCTCGGACGTGGCCTTGTCACGGACATAACCGTGAATGACGGCCTTGCCCTTCTTCAGGTTCTTTTCATCGCCGATCTCATAGACTTTGTTCAAATAGGTGGCCGCTACGTTCTGCTCCTGGAGGGCGTTATCGGCCTGCTGGGGACGGCTCTCCTTGAACCAGTCCGGACTCAAGGCCGTGTGGAGCGAGTGGCCGTGAACGATATAGAGGCTGCCGTTCCATTCGGTGACGGTGTAACCGGCCGTACGCAGCTTATGCAGGGCCTGATCCAGGAACTGGGCACGCGGGGCCTCCACACTGTAAGTGGCGGGATCGTCCTGGGCCCGCGCAATAAAGAGGCTGTTTCCCGACACCAGGCGCATCACCTGCACCAGGGAATCGGCCGATACCATACGGACGCTCACCGTGTCGCTCTGGGCACGGGCGGCCAGGGGCAGAAGCAACCCCAGAAGAACGAGGATACTAATGCGTCTCATGGCCTTGAACAGTTTGAATGGCATTGCGGATCTTCCGTTTGTTTCTCAGACGCTGAATAGTTCCGTCCTCCTTGATCCAGTACCAGTATTCCTTGTGCTGGTAATAATCGAAGATGTCGGAACGGTAATAAGGGTCATCATATCCGATGAATGCCCGGGCGTCATGGTTCAAGTCTACCAGATGGCTGAAAACCTTATTCACCCTTTTGTACACGGCACCATGGCCTTGGGCCATCAGTTCATAAAAGCCGGCGGGAACAGAATAGCCAATGGCCGGAAGGTTGACGTAGGTCTTGCTTCCGCGGGTGAAGGCCTCCACCCTGTCCCTACCCAGATCCAGAACGATGGGGGAACCTTCCTGCTGCAGGAGGACGTGCTGGAGAACAGCGTCCAGGTTCAGAGGCAGGTTCTCATACGTTTTCCCTTCGAAACTGATGTTTCCGGGGAGGAAACCCAGGGTATCGGCCAGATAGGTTCCATTGAAATAATTGCCATAGGAATCGGCCACTCTGGAACGGAGAAGCGGCATGTCCGGCCCGGCGGCCCGGGCGTAGATTTCATAATCCGAAGCCTGCTGGGCCTGAAGCAGTTCAGGGACCAGCAACAGCCCGATGGCGGTTAAAAGAATTTTAGTGTGTTTCACATTGTAAAGATACACCAATAATCCCAATTCTCCTACTACAAAATTTAAAAATCAGGCGGCCCTTTTGGGGTCGCCTGAAATATGAAATCTTAAGGTAGATGCTTAGTCAACATCCCAGAACACGGGGATGGTCCAGATGGTGTTATCCAGCGGGCTGGTCAGACCATACTGGGCATAGCTGGCGGTCACCTCGGTGTTGTTGTAGTTGGTCTCATGGGTAGAGTGCTGCCAACGACGGACAAAGTGACGGCGGCTGGTGGTGCTGGGATCGAAGGAGCTGGAGGAACCGGTACGGTAGGCAGGATCCTTCATTCCGGTGTAAACCACCTCGTTGTTGTACTTGGCATTGGGCATATAATAGTTGTACTTACGTACATCATTATACTTCTGATAGTCAGGACCCATGGCAATGTACTTCTGCATCATGATGTCGGACAGGGTGAGTTCTGCGGAGCTCTGGACTACAGCGTCGCTGGCCATATACTCATCAATGTCTGCCTGAGGGATGGGAGCATAAGCGAAGCTCACGTCGAAACCGCGGGCGGTGGTGCCGCAACCATCGGCCATCCAGGAGCTGAGCTTGGCGTTCAGCAGCTGGAAGTGGGACTTGATACCCTCGATGTAAGCGTTATATGCACCGCCCTTGTCACCCTTGTTGAACAGGACCTCGGCCTTGATGAAGCACATCTCGGTGTAGGTCATGATGTAGGAATCGGAGGTAATACGGGTGTAGAAGGCACCGGTACCCTGTACGAAACCGGTAGCACGGGTGAACGTGGAGTTGCCGGAGTAGTAGCAGTTCATATCGTTGGCGGACAGACCAGCGGTCTCGAAGATACCGTCGGAACGGACCTGCACATACTTGATGTCCTCAACATACATGGGGTTGTTGTCCTGGACGATCATGCAACCAGGGTGGTAAACCACAGCCACAACCTCGTCGTCAATGGCAGAGGCACTGGAATCAACCGTATTGGGATTGAAGCCCTTCTTGGGAGTGTAGGCACCCTTTTCATACTTGGTGATGGTTACCTGGCTGGGGAGATAGTACTTCTCGATCATGGCGATGAAACCATCGATGCCTTCGGTGTAGTACTTCTCGATATCGGCCTTCTTGTAGTAGCATTCCTTGTCGTTGCCAACGGTGACCGGAGCGAGGTAGCCATTGAGGTTACCGCCCACGAACCTTTCGATCTTCCAACCTTCGTCGGGATCATAAGCGTCAACACCGGCGTCACGGAGCCACTCATAAGTAGCGATGGTACCGTCTTCCTTAAGGGTAACCTTGTACATGGCGGAAGGCAGGAGCTTGTCGGCACGGGGATCTTCCACACCGGTACCCTTGAAGTTGGTAAGGAGGTTCACATAGTAGCGGGTCATACGCTGACCGGTACCCCATGCGAAGGAGTCATAGGTCACGTTGGGACCGTAGGCGTCACCCACGGTGAAGCAGGTACCGGCGGTCTCTACGTTCTGGTGATGCATGAGGATGTTCTCGGAGGTGGACTGGGGAGCCTTGGCAATGGCATCCAGGACGGCCTGAGGGTCGAAACCGGACATCTTGGACATGTTGTTGAGCCAGCGGGCCTTCAGGCCATAGGCGAGTTTGATCCACTTCTGGGGGTTGCCCTCGCACCAGAGGTCACCGGCGGCCAGGGAGACGGCTGCGGCACCCTGAGGGGCCGAGAAGAGCTCGATGGCGCGGTCGAGGTCGGCCAGGCAGCCTTCGTAGATAACGTCACCGTTGTCGTAAGGAGGAGTGAAGTCTGCGCTCACAGCCTCGGTGTACGGCATTTCACCATAGAGGTCGGCCATCATAATGAAGCCCATAGCCTTCATCACCAGAGCGGCGGCCTCATAGTGGGTGGATTCGGTTTCCTGGGACTTCTTGATGAGGTCCTGGATGTTACAGGCGGCACCGAGGAACCAGTTCTGGTACACGGTGGTGGCGATACCCTGGGCGGGGTTCCAGTTGGCCTGGAGGCCGAGGGCGGCGGTGCGGGAGGTGTTGGTCACCATCTGGGCGATAGCGCTACCACGGGTGTTTTCAGTACCCCAGGCATAACCATAGTAATACTGAATCCAGGGCAGACGGTTTTCGCAGGTTGCACTCTCGTTGTTCGGATTATCGGGGTCCGTGTTCACATCCAGCCACTTGGCGCAAGAGGCGAGGGAAACGAGGGTGGCCAGGATCACAAAAATATTCAATATCTTTTTCATATCCTTAGTCATTTTAAGATTAGAACTTGATGTTCAGACCCACGGAGAAGGTGCGCTGGCTGGGAACACCGCAATATTCGATGCCCACGGAGCCGGAGCCACCGTTACCGGAACCGGCGGCGGCAGCCTCAGGATCCATACCGCCCTTGTAGTTGGTGATGGTGAAGAGGTTGGTGGCCGTTACGGTTGCAGTGAGACGCTTGATGACGTTCTGCTTCTTGAGCAGGCTGCTGAAGTCGTAGGAGAGGCTGAGGGAGCGAAGCTTGATCCAATTGACGCTGGTGATGTAGTTGTAAGCGTTATTGGCGTAGTTGCTATAGTAAGACTCGATCATGTAGGCACCCGAACGCTGCTGGCCGTTGATGTTGTACGTCTCGTCCTTGCGGTAGGTGATGGAAACGGGATCGCCGGCCTTGTAGCTGACACCGTTGATGGTACCGTCAGCATAAGCAACACCGTCCACGGTGATGGCGTCACGCTCGAGGGTGAGCATGGACTGACCGTTGCTGGTCAGGAAGTATTGGGTACCGTTGTAGATGTCACCGCCCAGACGGAAGTCCAGGAGGAAGGACAGGGAAAGGTTCTTGTAACGGAAGTCGTTGGTGAGACCGCCGATCATCTTGGGCTCACGGTTACCGACCACGTTGGTGGTGGAACCCTTCATACGGTAGAGACCGGTGGTGGGATCGATGCGGTAACGGCCGTTGGGCATTTCTTCCATCTTCATGATTTCCTTGCCGTTGTCGTCGAACTTGCCGGTGCCCACCTCGTGCTCTTCGCGGATCCAGTAGTCACCGGTGAGGGCCATGAAGTCACCACCGTTAGGAACGGAAGCAGCCTTCACGCCACCGATCTGGGCGTCGGTCACGTAGAAGAGGTCAACACCCTCTACGAAGTCACCCAGGGTACCGCGGTTGGCGGAGAGGTTAAGGGTGGCATCCCAACTGAAGTTGCGGGTTTCCACCGGACGGCCGGTGAGCATGAATTCAACACCATGGTTGCGGACGGAACCGGAGTTGATGGTGAGGAAGATGTAACCGGTAGACTGAGCCAGACGAGGGGCAGCAATCTGGTTGCGGGTGATGCTGTCATAGTAGGTGAAGTCCAAACCGAGACGGCCGCCGAAGAACTTGAGTTCGGCACCCACTTCCCAAGAGGTCTGGATTTCAGGTACGAGGTAAGGGGAACCACCGGTCCAGCTGTTACCGATGCCGGTGAAACCGCTGTTCACCACCTGGGCGGGCCAGAGGTAGGTGTTGGTGGAATAAGGATCGGCATCCTTACCGACCTGGGCCCAGGAAGCGCGGATCTTACCGAAGGAAAGAACGTTGTTCTTGCGCATGAGCTCGGTGAACACGAAGGAACCGCTCACGGAAGGATAGAAGTAGGAGTTGTTGTCCTTCGGGAGGGTGGAGGTCCAGTCGTTACGGCCGGTAACGGTGAGGTAAGCGATGTTCTTGTAAGCGGCACGGAACTCACCGTACACACCCACCAGACGCTTGCGGGAGGTGGACTCGGTGAAATCGCGGTTCTCCTTGAGGATGTTGGCGAAGCTCACGGTGCCGGCGGTTACGAAATCGTAGCCCCACTGGGTCTGGCGTACGCGCTTGGTGCTTTCAGCGGTGGTACCGGCCAGGAGGTTGAGGTCGAAGTCACCGAAGGTCTTGTGGGCATTGAGCATGAAGTTGGAGGTCAGGTAGTTGTAGTTGACCTTGCTCTTGCTCAGACGACCGTTCTGGTACATTTCACGGACGGAAGCGCCGGGAGCGATGTAGGTGTGGGAATCGTTGGTATAGGAGTCCACACCACCGCGCCAGGTAGCGGTGAGCCAGCTGGTGATGTCCAGGTTGGCGGCGATGCTACCGGTGATACGCTCGTTGCGGTCGTGAAGGTCGTTCTTGTTGATGATCCAATACGGGTTTTCAATGTCGTCCTCGAGGGCGATCTTGTCACCGAACATGCGGTACTTGGTACCGTCTTCGTTGAGCCAGTGGGACATATCCTCGCTGCGGGACCAACCGTACAGGGCGGTCATGGTACCGTTACCGCCGCCATCGTACAGACCGGTGGTGGTGAGGGTCTTCTGGGTATTGGAAACGGAATAGGAAACGTTGGAGGAGACGGTAAGGATACCATACTTCTGCTCACCGTTGAAACGGACCGTATTCTTCTTGAAGCTGGTGCCGGGAACCACACCGTTCTGGGTGAAGTTGGAGGCGGAGAGGAAGTAACTGCCGTTCTTGTGACCGCCGGAGATGCTCACGTTGTTGTCGAAGGTGGAAGCACCGCGGAAGAAATCGGCCACGTTGTCGTAGACGGCGCCGTTGTTGACGGCACCCCAGGAGCTGGTGATGAGGTCGGTCTGGAGGGCACCGTTCACATCGTAGTAGCCACGGCCGTACTTGCTCTGGATTTCGGGAGCGGCGGCGATGGTGGCATAAGCGTACTTACTGGAAACGTTCACCTCTACGGAACCGCTGTCCTTACCCTTCTTGGTGGTGATGAGCACCACACCGTCGGCTGCACGGGAACCGTACAGGGCGGCAGCGGCAGCACCCTTCAGCACGGACATGCTCTCGATGTCCTCAGGGTTGATATCCATCACACGGTTGGAGAAGGTGGTGGCGGTACGGGTAACACCGTCGGTGCCGGAGTTACCGCCGTTGATGGTGGAGTTATCGTAGATGATACCGTCCACCACGAACAGAGGCTGGTTGTCACGGCTCTCGGAAGCGGAGTTACCACCACGGATGATGATGGTAGAACCGGAACCGGCAGCGCCGGAAGCCTGGGTCACATTGACACCCGCGACCTTACCGGCCAGGGAGTTGATGACATTGGTGTTCTTGTTCTTCATCAGTTCGTCGGCATTCACCTCGGAAACGGAGTAACCCAGGGCCTTGCGCTCGCGCTTGATACCCAGGGCGGTGACGACGGATTCCTCCAGGAATTCGTTGTCTTCCTTCAGAACTACCTGCATGCCGGCAGCGGCGGGCACGTCAACGGTAGAATAGCCGATGCAGGAAACCTCGAGGGTAGCACCCTGGGCGGCGGTGATGGTGAAGACACCATTTCCGTCGGTCATGGTACCGGTAGCGGTTCCCTTGATGATGACACTGGCACCCGGAACGGGGACTCCTTGAGCATCAACAACAGTACCGGTAATCCGGACCTGCTGCTGATCTGCCACAACCTCAGACGAAGTTGTAGCGGCATACGCAACACCTGTTCCCAGCATGAGAATGGTTGCCGCGCATGCAGCGAAAAGTTTGGTCATTTTCATAAAAACAACTATTAGTTAATAAAATAGGTAGTGTGCTAATTAAAGCAGTTTAGGTTTGGTTTTAGCGTATTTCGCACCACAAAGTTAGTTGCTTTAAAATAACTAGCAAGAAAAAACTGAATTTTTTTAATAAAGGAAAAAGGCAATCCAAGAAGGATTGCCTGAACGAATTAAATACCAAAGTATTCTCGATATCGGTCATACAGATGCCCAGCCTGCACATAGGCCGATTGGGGACTCATAAAGTGGCTGAATTCAAAGGTAATGGCCTTGTCGTATCCGCAGCGCTTGGCGGCTTCCAGCTTCATGCGCAGCTTGTCAAACTTGATGGGCAGGAAGCGGATGGGCATGTCCCGGTCGAAGCTCTCTGCATTGGTCCAGCACTGCATACCGTACTTATCGGCCAGCTTTTTATTGACGCTGAAGAAGGCATCCAGTTCGTCGTAATCGATATGACCGTCCTGGAAGGCGCAGGCGTCCACATACTCGTGGATGCCGTCGAAAATCTCGTTCCACTCCCTCTCGTGCTGCTCCACGGACACAGCCTGGGCCTTGGTGAGGTTGCCGCCGGCCGCATCCACGGCCTTCTTGCCGTCAATCCAGGGAGAGATGAAGGTGGGCAGCCCGCCGGAGACTTCCTTGCACTGTCGTCCCATGGTACGGAAGCTCTCGATGGCACCCTTGGTGGCCCTGGAAATCTCTCCGGAGATGTACCAGCCGCCAAAGCTCTTGTACTTGGAACCGTAGCGCTCCCAAATCTCGTCAATCACGTATTTGTTGGATTCCACCTCATAGCTCATGTCTCCGGTGTCCCAGTACTGGCCGGAATCGTACAGACCCAGCCAGAACTTCATCCCGTACTTCTGGGCCAGACGGCAGAAGATATCAATAAGGTCTACGGAAGGCATATAGCAGCCCTTCTTGAGCAGATAGGGCGAAGGATAGGTGATGAACTTGCGGTAGCCGCAGCGGATATCGATGACCGTATCGATCCCCATATCCTTCATATAACGGAAATCGCGGTCCCACTCGCGCTCCCCCCAGTTCTGGTGGGGAATGTCGTGCGAAATCTCGTCCAGGAATGTGCCGGTAATGGGCAGCGCGTTGCCCTTGGGAACGATGAGCTGAGACTCCACCGAAGGATCCAGCTCGATACCATATTTATCCCCCTCGCCGGAGGCGGGTTTACAGGCCGATGCAAGAAGCGGTGCGGCCGCAGCGGCCAGGGCACCCTTTTTCAAAAAAGAACGACGATTTTCCATATTGATTATAAGTTTTTTTAAGTTTCGCAAGTAGCTAAAAAACGAAAAAAGCTAAGGTTGAAATCTTTGAGAGTTATTGCATATCTCATTGATTATCACTATATTAGTGTCGCCAAACAACTTAATACAGTTAACCTTAGCATGAACAAAGATAGG
>JAFPGC010000017.1 GCA_017423025.1 Bacteroidales bacterium | reverse complement strand
TTATTTCAAATCCTTGCATTAGTGTTTTTTTAAGAAATTTATTTGTTCAAAAATCTTCCTATTTGTTCAAAAAGGCACAAAAAGCGCAAAAAATATTATATTTGTAATATGAGAATAAAGCTATTAACCATAGGACTGGCAGCGCTTCTTTGCGCGTGCTCCGGATCCCCTAAATATAAAGCCCCGGTGGTGGCCGATGACAGCATCGTCATATCGGACCGCCTTTCCAACCAGAAAGTAAACGCCTTTGCGGAAGACAAGGACGGCCATATATGGATGGCCACGTCCCGAGGCCTCAACAAATACACCTCGTCAGAATTCTACCAGTATTTCTGTACGGACGACACCCTGGGCCTGCCCGACAACCAGATTAACGTCATCCATTCGGCCCTGGACGGCCGCCTGTGGGTAGGAACCGTCAACGGCCTGGCCGTGCGCTCACTGCAGGGACAGTTCCAGCGCATTCCATTCCCCGGAGACAGCCGCAGCGTCTCCCAAATCCTGGAAACCCGCGAAGGCGACATCCTTTTCTCCAACGGTTCCGTCCTTTACAAACTGGATCCGGCCACCAACGACGTAAGAACGGTGGTGCGCGAGTTCTATTCCTTCGGTTCTCCATCGGCCCTGATTCCGGGCGATGGAAACCTCTGGGTGCTAACCGGAAACGGATACACCCTTAACTGCTATTCCACGCAAGACTTTTCCCTCCTCAGGAGCCTGCCCCTGTCCCAGCAGACCTATCACATGTGCGACGCGGGCAACGGAGAACTCTGGCTCTCCGGTATGGGCCGTCTGAGCATCCTGGATATCCGCAGCTGCCAGTGGAAGGATCTTCCCGCCGCCATCCGCGCATGTAAGCCCCTCATGCAGAGGGACATCGACATCCTCTTCAACCTGGAGGGCCAGGGCATCCTGATGAATGTCATCGGCCAGGGCTTCTTCCTTTACAGCCGCACCCAGGAAAGCGTCTATTCCCAGCAGGAGGCCGATTTTCCCCTGAGTGTTCCTAAGGCCGAGGTCCGTTCCCTTTTCCAGGACAGCCGGGGCAACCTTTGGTTCGGCACCACAGACCGCGGCTACCACGTCTCCTATCACGAGAGAGGCCTTTTCTCCGGCAACAAATACCTCACGGATGCCTTTAAGGACAAGGATGTCACTTCCCTTTGCGTAGACAAGGACGGAGGTCTATGGATCACCACCCTGGGCGACGGCCTGTTCCGCTACGACCTGGAAACCCGGGAAATCCGTTCCATAGCCATCGGCCACCTCATTCCTGACAGCGAGGTGGGTTACATCCGCACCTCCAAAGTCTATTGCGAACCGGACGGAGACCTGTGGTTTGTATTTACAGACAAGATGCGCGTAATCCGCTGCGTTTGGGACGGCAGGCAGCTTTCCCCCAGAGACCTGGTTTACGCGGTCTCTCCCCTGTCCCTTACGACCGACGACCGGGGCGCACTTTGGATAGGAGGCTTCAGTGGTACTCTGATCCGCTATGACAAACGGGACAAAAGCAGTCAGACCGTCTCCGTCGTAAAGCCCGGAGAATGGACCTTCGTAAGTGACCTTCTTCTGGAAGAGCCCGGCAAACTGCTGGTCCCCCGCTTCGGGATGAGGCCCACTTACGTCAATACCTACACCCTGGAATGCACGGACCGGCAAGTATCGGCCGATGACCTGAACGCCACCATCCGCCGCTCCGTGGTCATCCCCAACCGCGTCCTCAAAGACAGCGGCGGCAATATATGGATAGGAACCCTGGCCAACGGTCTCCTGCTGGACGATAAAACCACCGGCCACCTGTGTGCCATTGAAGGACTCCCCTGCCCCGACGTATGCTCCATTGAGGAAGACCACCACGGAAATATCTGGGTTTCCACCATGAACGGCCTGGCCAAATACGACCGCACCGTGGGCAGATTTGTCTCTTATATGGAGGCCGATGGCATAGCAGGTGACCAGTTCAACGACCGCGCCTCGTGCGTACTTCCGGACGGTACGCTACTGTTCGGCGGCACTGACGGACTCACCTGCTTCAACCCGCTGGACGCCCCCGCCAAGCGCACCGTTCCCCTTATTTTCGAGAGCCTGAGCATTCACAACCGCCTGGTGGCCCCTTCTGAGGACGGTCCCATCGACCGGGTGCTGTCCGAAAAACCCGACGTCACCATCCGACACAACCAGAACGCCTTCAGCATTTCTTTCACGGCCCTGGATTACGCCCAGTATGAGCGCATCCGCTACGCTTACAAGCTGGAAGGCTTTGACAAGGACTGGGTGCGTATCTACACCCGTCACGACGCCTATTTTGCCAATCTGCCGGCGGGGAACTACAAACTCCGCGTGCGCATAGCCAATGGCAGCCACACCGTAAGCGAAACGGAAGAATCCCTCAACATCAAGGTTCTGCCGCCCTGGCATGCCACCTGGTGGGCCAAGTTGCTCTGGTTCCTGCTGGGGTGCATAGTACTGGGAATGGCCTTCACCTATTACCGCCACATCCGCCGCGTCCGCAAGGAAGCCGCCCGCCGCATCTGGCAGGTGCGCCGCGAAAGGGAAAGGGCCGAAGAAGCCGAAAAGGCAGAGAAAGAGCTCAACAAGATCCAGATGAACTACTTCTCCAACGTGGCCCACGAGTTCCGTACGCCCCTTACCATGATTGCCGGTCCAGCCCAGCAGCTCTCTTCATCGGCCGGAATCCAGGGACAGGACCGCCAGCTGGTGGATATCATCCGCCGCAACACCACCTGGATGCTCTCGCTGGTTAACCAGTTGTTGGATTTCAACCGGATTGGTAACAACAAGCTGCAGATGAAGGTGGCCAAGATGGACATTGTGGAGCCCCTGAGGGACAGCGCCAGCCTCTTCCGCTTCAATGCCGCCTCCAAGGGCGTCGAACTGGCCACCGTAGGCCTGGAAGAGCCCTTCACCATGTGGGTAGATGCCGACAAGGTGCAGAAGGTGGTGATGAACCTCCTGTCCAACGCCCTCAAGTTTACGCCTCCCGGAGGCAAGGTCACGCTGAGCTTCGACGTCATCTCCCGGGCCGAGGCTGCCGCCCGCTTCCCCCTCACGGAGGCCGATAAGGACGGTCAGTACGCATGCATCAGCGTCTCCGACAGCGGTCCCGGCATCCCGGAAGACCAGCTGGAGAAGATTTTCGAGCGCTTCTACCAGTCGGAGGCCGGGAAGAAGGTGACCGGCTCCGGTATCGGCCTTTACTATGCCCGGGCGCTCTGTACCCTGCATCACGGCTACATCAGGGCCTGGAACCGTCCGGAAGGCGGCGCCCTCTTCGGCCTGGTGCTGCCCGTTAGCGCAAGTTCCTACACAGAGGAAGAGCGCACGGCGGAAACCCCGCAGCTGCCCAACCACGCCCTGGCGGAATCCATCACCGAAGACCAGCCGGAAGAGGAAAGCGCCAAGCGTCACATTGCCGTCATCGACGACGACATCGACATAGCCAACTACCTGAAGGTGATGCTCAAACCGCAGTACAAGGTCTCCCTGTACTTCGACGCCGCCAGCGCCCTCAAGGGCATGGAAGAAGATGCTCCAGACCTCATCATCTCCGACGTGGTGATGCCGGGCATGGACGGCTATGAACTCTGCTCCCGCATCAAGGCAGACCTCCAGCTGAGCCACATCCCCGTAGTGCTGGTAACGGCCAAGGTGGCGGTGGAAAACCAGGTCCAGGGTCTGAACAAGGGGGCCGATGCCTACGTGACCAAGCCCTTCCAGCCCGCCTATCTCCTGGCCCTCATCAAGTCCCTGCTGGACAACCGCGAAAAACTGCACCGCCAGCTGGGCAGCGTCACCACCACCGAGGACATCGCCCCCGAGGCACTGTCCCCGCGCGACGCCGCCTTCATGAAGGAACTCTACGAGCTCATGGAAAAGGAACTGGCCAACGCCGACCTGGATATCGTCCAGATTACGGAAATGATGAAGATTTCCCGTACCAAGTTCTACTACAAGGTCAAGGGTCTTACCGGCGAGAATCCGTCCGTGTTCTTCAAGCGTTACAAACTCAACCGCGCGGCGGACCTCCTGAAGGAAGGCAAGCACAATATGTCGGAGATTGCCTGGATGACGGGCTTCAACACCCTCTCCCACTTCTCCACGTCCTTCAAGAAACAGTTCGGAGTACCGCCATCTGAATACCTAGGATAGTAATATGAAAACTGCATTAGAAAAGCTCTTCGGCTTTGATTCGGCCAAGCACAGCGTACGCACCGAGATTATGGCCGGTATCACCAGTTTCCTTACCATGGCCTACATCCTGGCCGTGAATCCCAGCATCTTCAGCGCCCTTCCCGATATGCCCGGCGGCAGCGTATTTACTGCCACCGTCCTGGCTTCCATTGTGGGTACGCTGGTAATGGCTCTGTATGCCAAGAAGCCTTTTGGCCTGGCCCCAGGGATGGGTCTGAACGCCTTCTTCGTGTTCACCGTGTGCCTGGGTATGGGCTATTCCTGGCAGTTTGCCCTCACGGGTGTATTCATCGAAGGCGTCATCTTCGTTATCCTCACCATCACCAAGGTGCGCTCCTGGCTGCTCAATGCCGTCCCCGGAACGATTAAAAAGGCTATTGGAGCCGGTATCGGCCTGTTCATTGCCTTTATCGGTATGCAAGACGCCGGCATCATCGT
Source organism: Bacteroidales bacterium (assembly GCA_017423025.1). Lineage (GTDB taxonomy): Bacteria > Bacteroidota > Bacteroidia > Bacteroidales > UBA932 > Cryptobacteroides. The sequence goes on along the minus strand of JAFPGC010000017.1, from coordinate 22,886 downwards.
GAATAACGACACCACCCTGGTGGGTCTAGGAAATATCACCGAAGGGCCGGCGCTTCTGGCTATGATCGGCCTGTTCATCACCGCCGGTCTGGTGATGACCAAGGTGCGGGGAGGGATGCTCTGGGGCATTCTCATCACCTCTGTTATCGGCCTGTTCATCAAAGATCCCGCAACGGGCAGCGCCATTACCAAGTTTAACGGAGTTGTGGGTCTTCCGGACAGCGTGGCCCCCATCTTCTGCAAGTTCGAATGGAGCCACATCCTTAGCTGGGATATGCTGGTGGTGATATTCACCCTGCTGTATATGGATATGTTCGACACGATGGGCACCATTATCGGCGTGCATCAGGGTGCAAAAATGATCCCCGAGGGCAACAGGCAGGACGACATCCCCGGCCTGGAGAAGATGTTTATGGCCGATGCCGTAGCCACCGTAGCGGGCGCCTGCCTGGGAACCTCTACCACCACCACTTACGTGGAAAGCGCGGCCGGAATAGTGGAAGGTGGCCGTACCGGTCTCACCGCCTTCACCACGGCCATCTGCTTTGCGCTGGCCCTGTTCCTGAGCCCGGTGTTCCTGGCCATTCCCGGCGCCGCAACAGCGCCCGCCCTCATCATCGTGGGCGTGATGATGATGCCTTCCGTGGCCCGCATCCACTGGGATGACTTTAGCAAAGCCATTCCGGCTTTCCTTACCATCATTACCATCCCCCTGGCGTACAGCATTTCCGATGGTATCCTCATCGGTGTTATCACTTATGTGGCCTGCCACGCCGTCGCCGGCCGCTTCAAGGACATCTCCGTCACTATGTGGGTGCTGGCCGTCCTGTTCGTCCTGAAGTACATCTTTCTATAAACGAATTCCCCCTGATCAAGACGACCAGGGGAAATTTGTTTAATGTACAGATTTTAAGAGGGTTACACCCACGTTATTTCACGGTAATCTCTTTCACGGGTTCCTTAGGGAGAAGGACTTTGTGAACGGGCCAGCTCTGGGCCTTGGCCTGCTTGAAGGTGGCGGTGGCGCGGATATCGGCCACGGAGGCGCCGAAGGAGGCCTTGTAGTTACCGGCGGCGGTTTCCCAGGCCGATGTAGCCTCGTTGAAGGAAGCCAGGGTATAGGCATCAACAGTCATGGTGAGGGTCTGGCTCTCTCCGGGCTGGAGCTCGCGGGTCTTGGCGAAGGCCTTGAGCTCGCAGGCGGGTTTCTGCAGGCCACCGGCGGGAGCGCTCACATACAGCTGGACAGCCTCCTTGCCGGCTACGGAACCGGTGTTCTTCACGGTAACGGAAGCGGTGACGGTGCCGTCCTTGGCCACTTTCACCACAGGCTGGCTGTAGGCGAAGCTGGTGTAGCTGAGGCCATAGCCGAAGGGATAGGACACGTTCTTACCCACCGTCTGGAAGTAGCGGTAACCTACCCAGATGCCTTCCTTGTACTGGGTCTCATCCACGTTGGGCTGCTTGCGGGCGGCAATGCCGAACAGGGCCATGGTTTCCTCGTCCAGGCCGCTGAAGGAGAAGCCGGAGCTGCTGGCGTCGTAGTTGTACGGGAAGTTGAAGGAAGAAGGGATATCGAAGTAGTTCACCGGGAAGGTCATGGGAAGCTTGCCGGAAGGATTGGCAGCGCCGGAGAGCACATCGGCCACGGCGTAACCGCCTTCCTGACCGGGCGTCCAGGCCAGAAGGATGGCATCGGGGATCTGCTTCCAGGAAGCGGTCTCGATGACACCGCCCACATTCAGGACCACCACCAGCTGCTTGCCGGCCACGTGGTAGACATCGGCCAGGTTCTGGAGCATCTCGCGCTCCTGGCCCGTGAGGGTCCAGTCGCCGTCCAGGGCCTTGCGGTCCCCGCCTTCACCGGCGTTGCGGGTGATGGTGAGAACAGCGATATCGGTGGCCTTCTCCATCTTCTCGATGTAGGAGCGGCTCACTTCCATTTCGGGAATGACAGCGTCTCCCAGCATGGCCATGAAACCACCGGCGGAATTGTTGGCAGCTTCCGTCTTTTTGAGGGCGATGTGCTGTTTATACCAGTTCTCGATGCCGGCATTCACCTCAAAACCGTTCTCGCGGAGGCCATCGGCCACATTGCGGACATAAGCCTTGTTCACGTTGCCGGAACCGGTGCCGCCGGCGATGAAGTCATAAGAGCCAACACCGTAGAGGGCCACTCTCTTGACGTTCTTGAGGGGCAGTACACCGTTGTTCTCCAGGAGCACCAGGCCTTCGGGGGTGGCGGCACGCACGAGCTTGGCGTGACCGGCCAGATCCGGCTTGTTGCTGTACTTGTAGCCCTGGAAACGGGGGGTACGGACAATGTAGGTAAGAAGGTTGCGGACGTTGCGGTCCAGATCGGCCTCGGGGATAACGCCGTTCTTGACACCGGCCACGATGCGGTCAATCTCGTTCTGCATACCGGGCTCCATGAGGTCGTTGCCGGCGATGACGGCATTCTCGGTGCCCTTCTTGTTGCCCCAGTCGGTCATCACGATGCCCTTGAAGCCCCACTCGTCGCGCAGGATGGTGGTAAGGAGATCGTGGTTCTGCTGGGCGTACTGGCCGTTCACCTTGTTGTAGGAGCTCATAATGGTCCAGGGATCGGACTCCTTGACCATGATTTCAAAGCCCTTCAGGTACATTTCACGGGCGGCGCGGGGGTTCACCACGGCGTCGTTCTCCATGCGGTTGGTTTCCTGGTCATTGAAGGCGAAATGCTTGGAGCTTACGCCCACGCCGTTGGACTGGATACCGTTCACATAGGCGGCAGCCATCTTACCGGTGAGGAAAGGATCCTCGGAGAAATACTCGAAGTTACGGCCGCAGAGGGGGTTGCGGTGCAGGTCCAGGCCGGGAGCCAGGAGCACATCGGCCCCATATTCCTTCACCTCTTCGCCCATGGCGGTGGTGAGTTCCTTCACCAGTTCGGTGTTCCAGGTGGAAGCCAGCACGGTGCCCACGGGGAAACCGGTGGCGTAGTAAGTCTGGGAGTCGCCGCGGCGGATAGGCTCGATGCGGATACCGGCAGGGCCGTCGGCAAGAACGGTCTGGGGAATGCCCAGACGGGGAATGGCACGGGTGGTTCCGGCGGCACCGGGCACCAGCGTGGCGTCACTGGCCGTCATAGAACCGGCCACCATCGAGCCCCAACCGGAGCCCACGCAAAGGGTGGCTTTCTCTTCCAGGGTCATGGCCTTCAGGACTTCGTCGATGTTGTCCTTGCGCAGCTGGGGCTGGGCCAGGACACTCAGGGTGCAGCACAGGGCTGCAGCGGTCAAAAGGAGTTTCTTCATATAGATGGAATTGGTTATCGTCTTTCCAAAAGTAAGACAAAGCCCGTGCATTTGCAAATCGTCCGGGCCGATTTGGACACCGGACGAAAGTTTTTAAACATGCCGTCAAGATATTTTTGCTTTTCTCTGCGTTTGAGCGTAAATTTGTATGGATATGAATAAGCCTTCACTTGAATACGGATCGGCCATCAGGGCCTCTTTAGATGAAAAACTCAAAGAGTCGGTCATCTCCGTGATGCCCGTGAGCCTGCTGGTTTTCGCCCTGTCCCTCACCCCCTGGGTAGACATTAGCAGCCGCGAGCTTTTCGTCTTCATAGTGGCGGCCTTCCTGCTGGTGCTGGGCATCGGCCTTTTCAATCTGGGGGCCGATATGGCCATGACGCCCATGGGCCAATACATCGGCCAAGGTCTTACGGCATCGAAGAAAATGGGCATCCTGCTAAGCGTGGGCTTTGCCATGGGTCTTCTCATCACCATCGCAGAACCGGACCTGACCGTCCTGGCCGATCAAGTGAAAGCCGTCATGAACGGCACCCTGCTCATCCTCACGGTGGGCGTAGGTGTGGGCATCCTCCTGCTCATAGGTGTGGTCAAAATTGTCTTCCACATGGACCTCACCAACCTCCTGCTGTTCTTCTATATGGCGTTGTTCTGCCTGGCAGCCATCTTGATTGACGCCGGCAAAGGTTCCCTCCTGGCCATGTCCTTTGACTCAGGCGGCGTTACCACAGGCCCCATCACCGTTCCCTTCATCATGGCCCTGGGCGTGGGTATCGCCCTCACCGTGGGTGGCCGCAACGCCAGTGAAAACAGCTTCGGCCTCATCGCCCTCTGCTCCGTGGGCCCCATCCTGGCCGTACTGGTGCTCTCACTCCTGTCCAAGGGCAGCCTCCAGTATGAGATGGTGGATTATTCCATGGGAAACGTGTTCTCCGAAGGCACCTTCCAGTTGTTCCTCCACAAGGGTTTGGAGGTGGTTAAATCCCTCATCCTGGTAGTGCTCTTCTTCTTTGTACTGCAATTCCTGGTGCTCAAACTGCCCAAGTCCAAGATTTTCCAGATTCTTTTTGGTATTCTCTACACCTTTGTAGGTCTGGTCCTGTTCCTGACCGCCGTAGAGATGGCCTTCATGCCGCTGGGCTTCAAGATAGGTTCCCAGCTTTCCAGCCACTCCCCGCTCATCATCATTATCTTTGCCTTCATCATAGGCAATGTGGTGGTTCTGGCCGAGCCCGCCGTCCACGTGCTCAACAACCAGGTGCAGGAAATCACCGGCGGCGAGGTCACCAAGAGGCAGATGATGATGGCCCTTTCGCTGGGCGTGGGCATTTCCATCGGCCTTTCCGTTCTCCGCGTCTATTTGGGATTCTCTGTGCTGTATTACCTGATTCCCGGTTATGTGATTTCCCTGGGCCTTTCCTTCTTTGTGCCCAAGCTCTATACGGCCATCGCCTTCGACTCCGGCGGCGTGGCCAGCGGTCCCCTCACCTCCAGCTTCATCCTGCCCATGGTCATCGGCGTCTGCGCCACCATGCAGGGAGAAAGCGCCGTGCTGGACTTTGCCTTCGGCGTTGTGGCCATGGTAGCCATGACGCCCCTCATTACCATCCAAAGCCTGGGCTTCAAATCCGTGATGACGGTGCGCTACCGCAGCAGCGTAGCCATGCGCCGCATCCTGGAAGCCGCAGACGACCAAATCATTTACTTTGAGTAGCCTATGCCCCAGACCAGAAATATTGCCCCCATGAAGCTGGAGCTGCTTATGGCCATCGTGCACAACGAGAAGGCCGCCTACTATTCCAGCCTTATCCAGCAGCACCAGGCCAACCTGCAGTTCTCGGTCCCCGCAAAAGGCACCACCCACCTGTTCCTGAGCTATCTGGGCTTTACGGAACAGCCCAAAACGCTCCTGATCAGTATCGTACGCTCGGACGAAGCTCCCAAGCTCATAGAACTGCTGGAGGAGACCTTCCAAAAAGGCAAGACCTACAAGGGCATTGCCTATACCATCTCCCTCACCAGTGTCATAGGCACCCTGGTGTATGGATTTTTAGCCAACGACAAACGAACCGTCAAGGAGGAAGCATAATATGGCAGACGTTAAATTGGAACTGGTTATCTGCATCGTGAACGCAGGTTTTTCACAGAATGTGGTGGAAGCGGCCCGCAAGGCCGGCGCCCGGGGCGGAACCATCATCCGCGGCCGCGGATCGGCCAACCCCGAAGCCGAAGAGTTCTTCGGAGTGGCCATCCAGCCCGACAAGGAACTGGTGCTCATCCTGGTGCCGGCAGACATCAAGGATGCCGTGCTTCAAACCGTCTACGCCGAAAGCGGCCTCACCAAGGAAGGGCAGGGCATTGCGTTTTCCATTCCCGTGGAACGCTCCACTACCATCCGGATGGAGTAATTCCCCATCGGCCCAAAAACAAAAAAAGCCGCGACTCTTGACGAGCCGCGGCTTTCTCGATTTATCTGTACCCCTTTAGATAAATAGATACTTGCAGATAAACAGAATGGCCAGGACCCACATGGTGGGATTAACCTCCTTGAACTTGCCAGCCACAGCGTGGGTGAACACGTAGGAGATAACACCGATGAGGATACCGTCAGAGATGCTGTAAGCGAGAGGCATCATGATAATGGTGAGGAAAGCCGGGATGGCCTTGCAGTAGTTGTCCCAGTGGATGCGCTTGATGGAGGGCATCATCATCACGCCCACGATGATGAGGGCGGGAGCGGTGGCAGCGCTGGGGATGGACAGGAACAACGGGCTCAGGAACAGGGCCAGGGCGAAGCAGATAGCCGTAGAGAAGGCCGTGAGGCCCGTGCGGCCACCTTCACCGATACCGGCGGCACTCTCCACATAAGTGGTAGTGGTGGAAGTACCCAGGCAGGCGCCAAAGACCGTGGCGATGGAATCGGCCAGGAACATCTTGTCAATGCCGGGGACGTTGTCGCGGGGACCGTCATCGGGGATGAGGCCGGCACCCTGGTGCACACCGATGATAGTGCCCATGGTGTCGAACATATCGATGAACAGGAAGGTGAAGACCACCACCAGCATGTCCAGGGTGAAGATATTGTGCCACTCGAACTTGCAGAAGATGGGTTCAACGCTATGCGGAAGGGCTACGAAACCACCCAGTTTGGTAATGGCCTCACCGGTGGTGGGATCCTTGATCACAAGACCCAGGGCGGTGGTGATGAGGATACCCCATAGGATACCGCCGCGGATCTTGGCCATCACCAGACCGGAAGTGATGAGGAGGCCGATCATGGCCAGCAGGGCCGTACCCTTGGTAACCTCACCCAGGCTCACCAGCGTGGAATCGTTGTGCACGATGATACCGGCGTTCTGCATGCCGATGAAGGCGATGAACAGGCCGATACCGGCGCCGATGGACTTCTTAAGCGTACCGGGGATGGAATTCAGAAGCCAGGAACGCACCTTGGTCACCGTGAGGATGATGAAGATGATACCTTCCAGCAGGACGGCCGTGAGGGCGAACTGCCAGGAGTAACCCATGCCCAGGCAGACCGTGAACACGAAGAAGGCGTTCAAGCCCATACCGGGGGCCAGGGCGAAGGGTTTCTTGGCATACAGGGCCATGATGACGGTACCAACGATGGCGGCCAGAGCCGTTGCCGTGAAGACAGCACCGGCAGGCATGCCGGGCAGGGCGCTGAAGATGCTGGGGTTGACGGCCAGGATGTAGGCCATCGTAAGGAAGGTGGTGATACCCGCAACGATTTCCGTGCGGACATTGTTCACCTTGGAATCAAATCCAAAAAGTTTTTCAAAAGCAGGCTTCATTTCATGAAACAATAAATGTTATACGTTACCCCCTCCCGAAACCCCTCCCCTCGGGGGAGGGACTTGAAGGGTGCTTCATGCTACCTTAGAATACCCATTTAGCACCCAGGCAGGGACGTACCCAGAAACCCTTGGCAGAGCCGAAGTCGTAGCTGAGTTCCACCTCGCCGCCAATGTTGAGGTTGTTGACACCGAAGTGCTGACCCACATTGTACCAGAGCTGAGGCTCGGAGAGGAATACCACATGGGAGAAACCGCCCACGATGGGACCTCTATGATCGGTATAGAGGGTGTGATCCTGCCACCAGAAATCGGCGAAGCCGCTGAAACGCAGACCCTTGAGGCCAAAGAGATCCTGCATGCCCCAAACAAAGGTAAACTGCATGGGAACCTTGCTGGTGGTCTGCAAGATGCGCTTGTAGAGCACCTTGAAATTGAAGGTGTTCTTGAAATCGGAGGAGTGCAGGAAGTAATCAATACCAGCCAGGAAGGAGTGCTGGATGAAATAGTTCTTGTACACACCGCCGTTGTACTCTAACTGCAGGCTGAAACCGTTGAGAACGGGAACGCTGTGCCAGAAATTCAGGCAACGGGCAATTTCCATGTAAGTACCGGTGATGGCCTTGACACCTTCATTGTCCTTGTGGTTGAAGTCGTGATCCACGAAGAAGAAGGTATTTCCCCAATTGTCATTGTAGAAGCCTTCGATGGTGGTGGTCACCTGCTTGCGGTCAGCACCGAAATCGTAAAACACCTGGATGTTGGTCTGGGCCTTGGCCAACTGGCCGAAGGCAAGCGTTGCTACAGCAACGGCGAGGATAGTTTTCTTAGACATAAAACGTAGTTTATGAAAGGATTATTTGAATAGGTTATTTTCTTAGGGAAGGGTTGATTTCAAAATCAACGGCCTGGTCGGCATCGCTGTTGGAGCCGAACTCGTAGTCCTTGCCAGGAAGCACGGCGTTGAGGATCACACCCACCAGGGCGGCCACAGCCAGGCCGCTAAGGGTGGTGAAGCCCAGGGAAACGGCGTCATTGGCACCGTACTTGATGCCGATGGCCAGCACCAGGATGAGGGCCATCACAATGACATTGCGGCTTCTGGTGAAGTCTACGCGGTTTTCCACGATGTTGCGCACACCCACGGCGGAAATCATACCGTAGAGCACCAGGGAAACGCCACCAATGGTTGCGGCGGGCATGCAGCTGATGAGGGCGCTGAACTTGGGGCAGAAACTGAGGATGATGGCGAAGCAGGCGGCGATGCGGATCACGAAGGGATCATAGACCTTGGTGATGTTGAGCACGCCGGTATTCTCGCCGTATGTGGTATTAGCGGGAGCGCCGAACAGGGAAGCCAGCATGGTGGCCAGGCCGTCACCCATAAGGGTGCGGTGCAGGCCCGGATCCTCCAGATAATTGATGCCGGTGGTGGAGGAGATGGCGCACATGTCGCCGATGTGCTCCATCACGGTGGCCAGGGAAATGGGCACGATGGCTATGATTGCGCTGACCACCAGGCCCCAGTTGGGATTCTGGAACACGTGGAAAGCGGTATTCTCCCACTTGAAGGGAAGGCCCACCCAGGCAGCTTCCTTCACGGCAGAGAAGTCGCAAAGGCCGAAGCAGGCCGCCACCAGATAAGAACCCAGCACACCCAGCAGGATGGGGATGATCTTGATCATCCGCCGGCCCCAGATGTTGCAGACAATGATGATGGCAATGGCCAGGATGGCGATCCACCAGTTCTGGTTGCAGTTGCCGATGGCGCTGCCGGAAAGCGTAAGGCCGATGGCGATGATGATGGGCCCCGTCACGATGGGAGGGAAGAAACGCATCACCTTTCTGGCACCGTAAGCAGCAAACAGACCCGCCAGGATGAAATAAATAATGCCTGCCGAGAATACTCCGATGCAGGCATAAGGCAGCGATTCCGCGGCGCTGAGTCCTTGGGTTTCACCCATGGAGACTATGGCTGCATAGCCACCCAGGAAAGCAAAGGACGAGCCCAGGAATGCCGGAACCTTCATCTTGGTAAGGACGTGGAAAATGAGGGTGCCCAGACCTGCGAACAGCAGGGTGGCGCTCATGGAGAGGCCGGTGATCACCGGGACCAGGACCGTGGCTCCGAACATGGCGAACATGTGCTGGAGGCCCAGGGTAAGCATCTTGCCCTTGCCAAGCTGGCGGGCGTCATAGATAGCTTGCTGATTTTGTGACATATAATAAGGTTTGTTATAGTATTCCTAACAAATCAGTCCCATTATAACCGCGCAAAAGTAGTTATTAAATATTTTTAATACAATACAACTCCCTATTTTTTCTCCAAAAGTTATCAACAGCCCGAGGTGCACAGCAGAAAAAGTCTTATCTTTGGAATATGGAACCCAATCCCCTGTTTGAAAGCAACTCCCCGGAATTTGACTTCCTGGGAGCCGTGAAAGCCGGTTTCCCTTCCCCGGCCGAGAGCATCCGTGAGCACCTGGACCTGAGCAGCCTTCTGGTGCGCCACAAGGCGTCCACCTTCTTCTTCCGCGTAGACGGAGTATCCATGGTGGAGGCCGATATGGACGAAGGCGATATTCTCATCGTAGACCGCGCCCTGGAGCCCTACAACGGCTGCCGGGCCGTATGTTTCCTGGACGGGGAGTTCACGGTGAAGACCGTCGAAATCTCAGAGAACGGTGCGCTGCTCAGGCCCGCCAACCCGGCCTATAAACCCATTCCGGTAGGGCCCGAAAACAATTTCAGCGTGTGGGGTGTGGTTACCTGGGTCATCAAGAAATGTACGCCCTAGCCGACTGCAACAACTTCTACGCTTCCTGCGAACGCGTTTTCCGTCCGGAACTGAACGGGAAACCCATCATCGTGCTGTCCAACAACGACGGTTGCGCCGTGGCCCGTTCCAACGAAGCCAAGGCCCTGGGCATCCCCATGGGCGCTCCCCTGTTCAAGATCCGGGAAATTGTCCAGGCCAACCATGTAGCCGTCTTCTCGGGCAACTATCCCCTGTACGGAGACATGTCGGCCCGCATACAGGCCGTTTTAAGGGAGTTTTCCCCTTTGGTGGAGCAATACTCCATTGATGAGGCTTTCCTCGATTTAACGGGCATTAAGGCCGATTTTGACGCCTACGCCAAAGCCATATCGGCCCGCTGCTGGAGGGATACGTCCATCCCGGTGTCCGTAGGCATCGCCCCCACCAAGACGCTGGCCAAGATTGCCTCCAAGCTTTGCAAGCAATATCCCAAGCTCCAGGGCGGCTGCTACATGCATCGGCCCCAGGACATTGAAAAGGTGCTGCGCAAGTTTCCCGTGGCCGATGTGTGGGGAATAGGCCGGCGCAGCGTGAAAAAGCTGGACCTCATGGGCGTCAAGACGGCCTGGGACTATGCCCAGCTGCCGGAAGAGACGGTGCGGAAGCTCTTCGCCCTGCCCGGCTGGCGCACACAGCAGGAACTCCGGGGCATCCCCTGTATAGAGTTCGAGGACCTGCCGCAGGACCGGCAGAGCATCTGCGTTTCACGCAGTTTCTCGCACGAAATCAAGGACTCTCCCCTACTGGCCGAACAAGTGGCCAATTTTGCCGAAGCCGTGGTGGAGAAACTGCGAAAGCAAGGTTCCCTGGCTTTGGAAATGGCCGTATTCGCCTTCACCAACCGCTTCAAGGAAGACACGCCCCAGGCACACGAATCGCGTGTGGTGGAGTTTCCCGAAGGAGAGGCCGATTACCGCAAGATAGTCCCCGCCGCCGTGCGGGCCTGCCAGGAGTTGTATCGGCCGGGATACGGATACAAGAAGGCCGGCGTGGTGGTTACCCGGCTCATGAGTGCATCGGCCTTTACCGCTTCCCTCTTTGCCGACGATGCCGCCGCGCAACGTGATGCGCAACTGTCCGGTGTCATCGACAGCATCAACCGCTCTTTCGGCCCCGGCGCCATCCGTTTCGGGGTACAAGGCTCCGGCGAGGTATACAGCACGAGGGAACACCAGTCCCCGCACTACACCACGCGGTGGGAAGATATTCCTAAGGTAAAACTCTGATCAGCGGTCTACGTAGTAGCCCAGGGCATTGTCGATGCCGCTCTCCTCGAAGTACTTCTTGAGGAGGCGGTCACTCTCTTCCTTGTCGTACATCTCTTCGTAGTCGTGGTGGTAGGAGGCGTCGGGAACCACGTTCACGTCAAAACGCATTTCGGCCATGCCGCTGGGCGAAATATTGCCCCAGAAGCGGATGGAATGCACTACCTTGCCCACGTTCTTGCGGCTGTCGTAACGGAGGGTCACCATCATGGAACGCTCCGGGGGAACCACCATTTCGTGATCGCTTTCCAGGATGATGCAGCCGCAGGAAGGCTGGATATCCTTGATGACCAGGGGCACTTTGCCCTTGTTCTGCAGACGGATCATCACGGACAGTTCCTGCCCCTGCAGGATGGGATAATAGTGACGCACCGGGTCCTTGATTTCCACAGTGGTAAACTGCACCTTGCGGGAACATCCCACCAGGGCCAGCAGCGACAGAACCAGAAGAAGGACTCGTTTCATGCTATCTGAAATAGATTTCGTCAATACCTACATTGCGGGTATGGGAAGGGATTATGTGCAGTTCCACCTTTTCGGGACGGCCGAATCCGGCAGTTCCCTTGAAGATTACCTTCTCGCCCTCGTCCACATAATCCACCATGCCTTCGCGGCGCAGGACGCCGATGCTTCGCCCATCGGCCCAGACTTCCACCGACTTGGGCGGAGCCATGCGGTGACGCTCGCTGTTGAGGAAAGACATGGTAAACTCACCGGACACACCCTGGAAGACCTCGGCCGGAAGCTCTATCATCAGGTCTTTCTGGGGATAAATCTGCCAGCCCCAGTGATAATTCTGGGAAATGCCGGCCACGGCGTCGGTCAGTTTGGTGGTTTTTTCGCTACCGCCTTCGTAGTAGACGGTAAGCGGATGCCGCAACAGAAGATCGTTGTTCCAGGCGCCGCTGGCCAGCCACAGTTCCACCTCGTTCTCATAGTCGGCCACGTATACACCTTGCTCGTTCACCCGGTCCATATGGTCCATGGAGGCTTCCTCGTTGTCGGTCAGGATCCACAGGTCGTCTTCCGGGGTCATGATCTTGAGGTCTTCCACAGCGGACCATACTTCGGGCTTCACCACCCATTCGTCACCTACCAGTTCGGCAAATCCTCCCGAGCCCAGGCCGTGGATACGGCACATTTCCAAGAAGGAGAAGGAGACATACTGACGAGTTTTCTCGTATAGCACGCGCTCGCGGTGGGTCATGTCCATGGCCGCCGCCCGCAAGAACACAGAGTAGAACTCACGGAAATCCCGCTCAAACAAATAGCTGCGCAGGGACTCCTCCATTCCGCCATACAGGGGCAGTTCCGAACCCGAGCGGCGGGCGTGCTGCTCCATAGACAGCACCACGCTGGCGTAAAACTGGCCCACATTGGGCATGGCGTCTTCGTAATATTCCCTCACCATGCGGTCCACATCGGCATCGGGGTTGATAATCAGGTTGGCCAGCAGGAAGGAATACATCTCCTGCTGCATGGAATAGAAATAACCGGACCCGTTGAGGAACAGGCCCTTTACGCCCCGCTTTCGGTACTGGCGGAACCTCTCCTGCATCACGTACAAGATGGGATAAGGCGTAAGATAATCGTCAAAGTTGGACACGTAGTCCCAGACATAGACGTTGTCCGTCAGTCTCTGCCACTGCTCCAGCTCCCGGAAGAACTTCTGGCTGCGCTCGTCCCCGGAGTCCCAGGAACGGGGATAATCAATGGCCGACAGGAAGACCCCGACGTTATGCGGGAGGTGATGGTCCGGCAGATCCCTGGTAGTGGAATACCCCGGAATGAAGAACGTATGGTTAGGATAACGGGCGGCCAGGCGCTCCACAAACTGGACCACGGCAGGCGTGGCACTGGTCCTGGTGTTCCCAGCCGTCTCGCAGCGGCGGCACAGGCATACCCAGTCATTATCGGCCGGACCTATTGTCATGCGATACGGCACCTTGCTTCCATCTCCGTACTGGTCCATGATGTACTTTTCCGTCAGGTCCAGAAGCTTGTCGGAAGAGAAGCAGAACTGATTCTGGTGCGTCACGCCGTCGGCCCCGCGGGCAAACAGTTCCTGGTCCATGTTCTGGTAACCGAAGGAAAGGTCTCCGTTACTGCCCAGTACGCGGGAGAGGTTATGTCCCCAGATGCCCCAGTCAATCTCCAGGTTGTTAAGGGCCAGGAGATAGGTCATGTCCAGGTTCTGGTTGGTGGGCATATAGAGGTCGCGGTATTCGAAAGGGAAAGTTACCACCGTGTCGCGGCCACTTAAAAGCAGCGGAGGGAGGTCGTCCGTAGAGATTCCCTTGTCTTCCTTGCCTACCATTTTGATGAACTGGTAGACCAGCCAGATCATGGTGCGCTCGTCCTTGGCCCGGAGGTCATAACCGCCGCCCGGGATGTGGGAAAAGCCGAAATCCCCTCCGAAATCATTGGCCACATGGATGGACACTTCGATGCCGTCGCGGTCCAGGATGTTGGACTCGCAGCGGCGCTGAAGGTGCTTCTTTAGGTAGTCGGACATCTTGGCATCCAGGGCCCTACCCTGCACATCGGGATGGATATAGTACTTGTGGACCGCATCCGAGCCCCGCACCAGGTGATTGCAGCCTACGGCAAAAAAAGCCGCCAACAGCAAATTAGAAAGAAATCGCAAGAGAGACATGACCCATGATGAGGTTACGGTAACTGACGGTGGCACGCTGGTCGTAAAGCGTATTCCAGGTGCCGGACAACTGGACCGCGAGGTTGTGGGTGATGGCCCACTGCCCCGTCACGGCCACGAAGGAATTCAAGTGATTGAAGACAGACGAGGTCTGGTAGTAGTTGAGGAAGAGGATTTCCGGAGCGGTACCGGCGCCCAGCTGGGCTTCCACGTAGGAACGTCCCCCGTCAAAGGGGAAGAAGCGGTACCGGGCCGATCCATTGAAGAAAACGATGCCGTAGACGGTGCCCGTAGTGAACTTGAGACCCGCATACATGTTTTCCCAGTTATGGGTGGCATTCAGGCTTCCGGCATACATCTGTGCCTTGTCCTGCAAATAGCGATAGGCGCCGCCCACTTCCAGGTCCCAGTCACGGGGCAGGTGGAAAGTGAGGGCGAGGTCTCCGTTGGCCACCGGGAAGAAGGCCGTACCGAAGGAGCCGGCTATCTGCGTGGTCAGGAGACGGCCGAAGTGGTGGGTCCAGGAGGTTTGGAACTGGAGGCCGCGGCCACCTGCCGACAGATACATCTGATGGTCCGCGTCATATTCGGGATCGCGGCTGGTGAGATTCACCCGGGTCTGGAACTCATCATTCTTCCAATTGTGGGAATACCCTATGGTGACTATTCCCATCAGAGCATAACGGTCGGTGAAGCGCATGAGGTCGATACCTGCGTCCACCGTATTATGAAGGGTCTTGGCCCGGATGGAATTCATACGGGACTTGTATTCCCTCTCTTCCAGCAGCGAAGGCTGGTAGTTGCGCTGGTAGACATAGGCCGAATCCCAGTCCTTCCGCTTCTCGTACACCAGTCCGCGGGTATAGCGTACGGCGGGATCCGTAGGACGCACCCGAAGGGCATCGTCCAGAACTTTTTCTGCCCGGTCGATATCGCGGGACTTGAGGAGTTTGGTAGCGAAGGAGTCGGAGATTCCGGCATAACTCTTCTGCAGGTCTTCATCGGCCGGGAACGCCAGCAGATAAGGTGAGAGGAGTTCCAGGGCTTCCTCTTCCCTACCCTTCTCGGCATAGATGGAGGCTGCCTTGATGGGGAAGGTCAGGTCTCCGGGATGGGTTTCAATGCCCCGGAGGGCATACGGGAGCGGATCTTCGGCGGTGCGCATACCATACAGCAGACCCCAATAATCACCGGGATCCATCTCGAGGATGTTCTCGCAAATGGCGTGAAGCCCCGTGAGGGCTCCGCTCTGCAGCTGTTCCTTCAGGTAGGGATAGGCCGTTTCCTTATAGGCTCCAGCGAGAAGGCGCTGGCTCAGGGAGTCGGTAGCATCCTGATAGGACGAATACAGGGACTGGAGAGCTGCCTCCTGCTTGCCCTGCTTCACCAGAAGGGAGGCATAATCCAAAGTTACCTGGGCCTCGGGGTCAGTCCTTAGTCTCTCCCGCAGCATGACCACCGCCTTGTCGGGCTGGTTGGTCTTCCGGTAACACACGGCCAGGCGCCGGATGGCCACGGCTTTCAAGTCCGGATCCACCGACGAGCGGCGCACGAATTCCAGGAGCGGGATGGCCTGTCCATACGCCTCTTCGCTGATATACCCGGAGGCTTCATCCAGACGCTGGCGGCTGATGGCCAGATTGAGGTCATAGTCGTCCGGATATAGGAGAAAACCCGTATTCAGGCTATGGGAGGCCGATTCATGGCGTCCCATGCGGGTATAGACATCGTACTCCATCATGTACCAGCGAGGCGAATCTCCCTGCTTCTTGCGCATCTCATTAATATAGTGGATGGCGTCTTCAAAATAGCCGCGCTTGGTAGACTGGTTCAGCAAGTACTGCAGGGACTCGAGGCTCTTCTCGGAATCGTAGGTACGGGTAAATAATTGGTAGACATCGGCCTCATTCTCCATTCTGGCACTCTCGGCCAGGAGCATCTGATACAGGTCTTCCAGACCGGCGGAACGGTTCTGGGCCAGCTGCGAGCGAACCAGGGTTAGGGCGTATGCATTGCGCCCCGTCTCCATGAGGATGTCAGTAGCCTTCTTGATGAGGGGAACATTGCCCGGGCTGGCGTTGATGGCGGCCGTAAGATTCTCCAGGGCGTCGCTCATCTTACCCTTGTTGATAAGGATGTTGGCATAGGCCAGCTGGTAGTCCACGTCGGTGGGGGTCATGCGTACTATCTCCCTCAGGGCTTCCTCGGCTGCCGTCTGGTCCCCGCTCTGACGGGCCTGCTGGTAGGTGGTTTCCAGCACGTCAAAGTAGTCGCTGTTGATGGACGCATCATTGGGATAAATCTGGGACAGACGCTTGAGGAGGGAATTGGCTTCCTCAAAATTGCCCATCTTCTTGTACAGGTCCACCTTCCTGAGCCAGAGACCCTTCCAGTACGGGTTCACTTCCAGGAGCTCGTTCACATAGCAGATGGCACTGGAATAGTTGCCCGTGATTTCCTCCAGGTTCACCAGCAGCGTCTTGGCATCCATATAATGGTAGTTGATCTGACAGGCTTTCACCAAATGGTAACGGGACTTGTCATAATCCTTGCCATTCCACCAATATCGGCCTGCCAGGTAGTGCAGACCGGCTTCGTCGGGATAGTATTCCATGGCTTCGTCCAGGAGTTCCTTACCCTTGGCCCAGCGGTGCTGCGAGAAGAGGTTGGTTACCTTCTCGGCATATTCGCCGGGAGTATCTCTCTGCGGGATAACGGCATTCTTCTTATTCTGCGCCTGCATTCCTGCAGACACAGCCAGAAGGAACCATATGACCAGCATCCATTTACGCATCGGACTTCTTTTCTTGGGATGTGGGCTGAACCGGTGTGGGCGCCGCCGGACGCGGGCCGGTAGGTTTTGCCGACTGGACACCCTTACGGGTCATGTTACCCCAGACCATCTGGGTACCCCAGATATGCTTCCAATATCCCCTAAGGCTGAAATACGTATTCATGGGGTGGTAGAAAATGGGTTCCAGCAAGGAGGCCAGCACAAACCACAGGTAATCTTTCTTCCGCTTGAAAGAAGTGCCCACCCAGGTATCATAGGAGATGATGACCATGGTCAGCAACTGGGCAAAGACGTACAGACCCACGAAGGCAATCCAGATGGTATGGTAGTTCACGGCTCCCCGGAGCGCGAACCAGATAACAGTAATATAGCCGATGAACTCAACCACGGGGGCCAGGAGCTCGAAGATGAGCACATATGTAAGCGTCAGGGCTCCATAACGGCGGTAATTCTTATTGGCCACCATGTCCCTGTGAACGCTGAAGAACTGGAACAGGCCACGTCCCCAGCGAGTACGCTGACGGTTGAGAACCTTGATGTTGGGCGGACCTTCCGTCCAGCAGCAGGTCTCGGGAATCTGCACAATGCGGTAGTCTTCTCCCGCGTCGCACATGTAACGGATCATACGGGCCACCATATCCATGTCCTCGGAGAAGGAGTCGCCGTCGTAGCCGCCGGCCTTGATCACGATATCGCGGTCAAACATGCCGAAACCGCCGGACACGTTCTGCAGGGCATTGATACGGGCCAGGGCCGTTTTGCCGATGAGGAAGGAACGGGTATACTCCAGGTCCTGGAACAGAGGAATCAGGTCGTGCGGAGGACGGGCGTCCACCATCTTTCCCTCCTCAACGATACTGCCGTTACTCATACGCATGGTGGCACTCACGGCAATCACGCGGCGGGTAGAGGCCATGGTGGGCCAGATAATGCGATACAGGGCATACTGGTCCAGCACACAGTCCACGTCGGTACAAACAAAGAATTTGTTGGACACCACGTTGACGCCGGCATTGGAGGCATCGGCCTTGGTACCGCCGTTTACCTTGTCCACTACCGTAAGGCGCTTGAAGGCAGGATTGTCGCTCTTGGTCTTGTAAAGGCCCTTGAAAGGCTTGGTTTTGATTTTCTCAACGTAGGCGTAAGGCACCTTCACCAGATCGAAATTCTCGATGAGCAGTTCCAGGGTCTTGTCCTTGGAACCGTCGTTCACAATCACCACCTCGAAGTCCGGGTAATCCAGGCTCAAAAGCGATTTCACGTTGGTGATAACCGTCTTTTCTTCATTGTAGGCCGGAGCCACTATGGAAATACCAGGGGTATAAGGCGACTTCTTGAGTTCTTCGATGGTGTAGGCGTCGTCGTGGTATGTATAGTGCTTCCGGTGCTCCAGGAAGGCCAGAATGGCCATGGTCACGTAACTCGACAACACGATGGTCGAGTAAATGGCCACAAAGACGCTGAAAACAGTATCGAACCACTCAAGCATAACGGCGGCTGTCTATAAGGTCACACTCAATATGAGCGAAATAAGGTTGCAGTTCGGGCGTGGCTTCGGCCTTGAGCTTTTCATAAGCCGCGCGTCCCTTGTCCCCATAGCGGTAAATAACCCTCAGGAGAACCATTCGCGTTACATAGTCGGTAGTCTGGAGGAAGTCGTCCACCATGAACTTCAAAGTCTCGGGATTCCCGGTTCCCAAGGCACCAAGGGCATCGGCCAGCACCTGGCGCTCCGTAAACGAGGCGCTTAAGTAACGGCGGCAGAATTCCGCCTCGGCCGGGACGTACTCCAGTTCTCCCAGGGCCCGGATAATGGCACAGGAGAAGGCTTCTTCACGGCTGGCCTTGAGCATGGCCAGGAGTTCGGCACAATCTTCCTTGCGCTTGAACAGGCGAATCTCGTTCACGGCGAAGATGCGCAGCTCTTCATTGATGGGGACCCGGTTGCACCAACGGATGAAGTTGGGCATGGTAAGGCCGTTCTTCTGCCGATAAACCAGCACGTTGTGGTACTTGACCACCATCTCCTCGGTAAACACCAGGTTGGGGTCGTCTTCCAAAACCTTGAAAGGATAGGAAGTGCCGAAACGGGCGGCATGCAGACGCGCGTGCATCTGGAGTTTGCGGTTTTTGGTAAAGAGGTAACGGGAGGCCACGGCTTCCTTCAGGTTGGCATCCAGATCGGCCACATCCTTGAATCCCTGAACCTTCTTGCGGATGCTGCGCGAAAGGATCTGGCTTTCAAAGTAGGCCGGCATCTTAAGCGCCTGGGTAAGACGAATCCAGTTGGGCCGGCTCATGGAGCTGCTCATCTCCCGCCTCAACTCCATCAGCACCGGCACAAAACTCCGGTTCTGCCGCTCCTTCATCTTGAAGTTCTTGGGCAGTTCCAGGATGGCCGATACTTCACTGGGTTCCAGGGTACGGGCCTGGGACACCACCGTCTTCATACGCTCGTAATAGCGCTCGCGATTGTGCAGGACCAGATGTTCGAAACGGTAATGCGCAAAGGTTCGCAACGCATTCCCGATTACAATCATGATGAGCAGGAGCATGCAGATTGAACCAAAGATAAGCCACACCCTCACCGGCCGTGGATACTCGGCCAGTTTGTAGTAGAATATCAGTATGTAATACTTCCAGTAGGCGTACCTACTCAGAGTATAGTATTCCATCTAAAATGCTCTCGCTGCTGTCTAAAAAATTTTAATAACTACCTTACTAATATAGCCACCACACCCTTTCCCATGCCTTTCAGGGCCCTGGGAAAGGGTACGGGGAATCTATATTACCACTCGCAGGAGAGGTAGGAGATGTTTGCATTCTCCAGTTTATACCAGTGGGCATTCTGCTTGCCGTTACTGGTCACCCATCCGTCGTAGAGGGGATATGCTTTCTCAAAACACTGCTTTTCCCAGGCGTGACGGGTCAGGGTCGGGCACTTGAAAGCCCACACCTGTCCGTTCTTGGCCTGATAGTAGGTGGAAGGATCCAGGTCGGCATTCTTATCGGGATCTGCCAGGATCTGCTCATACTTCTTCTTGAAGCTGTCACAGTTCTTCACCTTGTAGTCCAGGGGTTCGTAACCCTTGAGACCTACGGCGCTGTTATCCTTCTTTACCATGTAGAAGTTCTGGGCGGTGGTGTTGACCACGGCGTCAATCATGTTCCTCAGGCACATCTGGCTCTCTTCGGGTTCCATGCTGCCGCGCTCCCTCATGTGATAGATTACGGTGTAAGTATACAGACCGCCGGCCACATTCACATAACCCGGAATGGTATTGTAGAACTTGTAGTTCTGGATCTGGGCCAGGGTGTTGGGCTTGGTCACGGCCGCCATCACTTCGTCGTACTGGTCCGTATGAGGGCCGCCCCAGGCATCGTACAGCTTACGGGCCGGGTTGAAAACGTGCTCGCTTTCCTGGCCACCGTTCTTGTAGATGTAGGTCTCGTTACCAGCGTTCAAGCCACTGGTCTTGGACCAGCTGCCGTCCTCGGCGCACAGACGCTGCAGGCCACCCACCTCGATGGAGGCGCGGGTAGACGTATTGGTCCTGTACTGCTCGGCAAACGGATCATAATGGAGGGAGTTCTCCTGAAGGGTGGTTTCCGTCCATACCGGCAGAGTGCCATGGTCGTTCTGGTAACTGTCAAGAGTCTTGAAATCCTCCACCCAGTCCACGAAGTCCATGTTGAAGTTCTCCAGGATAAGACCGGCACGCCAGGCGTCGTTACCGCCAATGGCACGGATGTGAAGAACCACCTTCACCTGCTCGCGCCAACCCTCTTCCATCAGCTGGGAATCGGGAACGGTCACAGCCTCGATGTCGTAGTCCACCACCAGGTCGTTGTAGTCGGAGGAGAAGCCGGTGCCCGTACCGTTAAGGTCTGAGGGAAGTTTGGGCCAGGCATCATCGAACATGACGGTACCGCTGGAGTGATAGAACGTCATGTCGTCGCTGGTGGTCACATAGGAGGCGGGCTCGGGGAGATTGACCATCGTTACATCGGTGGGAGCGTAATCCACAATGATGGTTCCGTTTCCGTCCACGGTGACCTCTCCGGTTCCGTCAGCGGTAGGAGTGGTTCCGGGAGTGGTGGTATCCACCACAGTGGCATCCCCGGCGCTTGCGGTGGTGTCACCGGAAGGTGTAAAGTTGGGATTGGCCTTGAATACCGGGACATTGCCTATCCAGCCGCCGCAGCCGCAGTCGCAACCCCAAGGCATACATCTGGGGCAGTTTCCGCAACCGCCGCAGTAGTCGTACTTGGTGGCGATGGCCACATGGTCTTTCACCTCATAGGCATCCGTAAGGACATATCCTTCGGGAGCCACGGCATTGTCTCCACCATACACGAAGGTGTAACGGAGGGTATGATTATGCTCGGCATCATAGAATACCACGTCCTTAGGATAGGTTTTGGTGTTCTGCCAATTGGTAGCCTTACTGTTCTCCCAGGCGAAGTTCCACTGCACCTGGACATAGCGGGTCTCGCCAAAGACACCGGAGGTAATCTGGTCCACCGGGAAATCCGTGAGGGCGTAAAAGCTCTCGTCACCTTCTGCCTTGGTTGCTTCGGTGATATTGTAATAAACACTCACCTTGGAGGCTTTATCGGCCTCAAAGAGAAGCTTGACTGTGCCGAAGGGCTCCACATCCTTGCCATTCTCGGGCTCGGCCACGATGGGAGAGACAGCCTGCTGGATGGTCCGGATGCTTCCGTCCTGATAGGTGTACTCAATGAACACACTCTCGGTGCCGGCAGGGACCGTTATCTCTGCATAGCTGTAATAGCCGGTGGGCACTGCGTCCTCAAACGCATTCTCAACGGGTCTGGGGACAAATGGATTCTCGTTATCCTTGTTGCAGGAGTTCACCAGAACTACACCTGCGACAAGCGAGAATCCAAATAAAAGAAATTTTCTCATAGCTTTTTAATAGTTGACCTTAGTCTATTTTCTCAACAGGGCGGACGGGCTGGGCCTTGCGCAGCATGGTCTCCATGGGAGAGGCCACCTTGTGGAATTCGGTCTCGCTCATGACCTGGCAACGGCCGGTGAACTTGGCGTCCAGCTCCACCTGGAAGCGCTGGAAGAAGAGGTCACCCTCTACAGTGCAGCCGCTCTTCAGGGACAGGGTGTCCTTCACATAGAAGTTACCGCCCAGCATGGTACCGTTAAAATCAATAAAAGTGGCGAAAATATCACCTTTCACTACGGCCTTCTCCCCTACCACCACACGGGCTTCGGAAAAGAGACGACCCTCGAAGGAACCGTCAATACGGATATCGTTTACCGTTGCGATGTCACCGGTGAACTTGGCGCCGGCAGCGATGCGGTTAACATCATTTACGTTTACAGTGTTTGCCATAACAGTGTGATTCGTCTTAGTTTCTACATAAGGATGCTGTTGGTCCTCATTATTCTTTCCCCATAGTGCCATTTTCTACCTTCTCTTGTGCCGGAGCAGCGGGCTTTGCGGAAGCCTTCTGCTGGGCGATCTGATCAAATTCCTTCTCGTTCAACACTTTCAGATTACCATTGATCTTGGCGTCCAAGTCTACCTGGAGACGTTTAAAGCGGAGGTCTCCGTCGACCGAGCAACCGGCCTTCA
Organism: Bacteroidales bacterium; assembly: GCA_017423025.1. GTDB lineage: Bacteria > Bacteroidota > Bacteroidia > Bacteroidales > UBA932 > Cryptobacteroides. Next base: position 627 of record JAFPGC010000017.1, on the reverse strand, counting down.
GGGAAAGGGTATCCATCACGTAGAAAGTGCCCTTCGACATGGTTCCACTGAAGTCTACATTGGTGCAAATCACATCCCCGTTCACGACGGCACGCTCACCCACCACAAGGCGTCCCTTGGAGTTGATGCGGCCTTCAAACTGACCGTCAATGCGGATGTCGTTGGAGGAAGTGATTTCCCCATTGAAAACGGTGCCCGCAGAAATGCGGCTCACCTCGTTCATGTTAACATTGGTATCCATACGTATGTTTAAATTGTTATTAGTTTTCTCTAAACTGTACCTTTACCGTGGCAGTTCTTGTATTTGAGACCGCTGCCGCAAGGGCAAGGATCGTTTCGGCCCACCTGCTTGTCTACCTTGACGGGCATACGGGAGCGCTGCTCTCCGTTGGTCGTCAGCTGGGACGGATCCGTGTGGCGCATCTGCTGCAGGTTGCGGTTGGGCTGCTGGGCCGGGCGGGCTTCCCGGGCGTCTGCGGCATCCCTGAGCGGGATGAAGGCGCGGAGCAGGAAGCTCAGCACATGCTCGTTCAGGTTCTCCAGCATCTCGGTGAACAGGTTGTAGCTTTCCAGCTTGTACACCACCAGCGGGTCCTTCTGTTCGTAAGAAGCATTCTGCACGCTCTG
>JAFPGC010000016.1 GCA_017423025.1 Bacteroidales bacterium | reverse complement strand
GGGTGCTCATGGTCGTCTCGGCGGTCTTGGTAGCCACCTCGGCCGTCATGTTCTCGGTGGAGAACCTGATGAGATCGCCGGGAACCTCGTCCATGGACGGGTATTCCTTCATGCAGGAGGGGCTGCAGAGCATCACCCCTACAAAAAGCATAATAGATAAAAGTGTCTTTTTCATATCACTCATTTAATGTTATTGCCATAAAGATACGAATAATAATCGAATAATTCAGCAAATCGGTTATTTTAGTGGTTAGTTCTGCGCCCGAAAGCCCAAAATCCGCACCGGAAACCCACCTCTCCTTCACCGAAATAATTAGAGAATTTCAAAGTGACTTTTTGGCCCCGCTGAAGAGGCGGCGGTCGGAAACCGCTCCCGCACCCGCGAAATATATTAGAGAAAATGAAAGTGACTTTTAATTCCTTTTGAGGCTCATTTCGATGAAAATTCTCTAAATTCGGTGGTGTTTGGTCACTGACCAGGGTGGCCTCTATACATATAAAAATGAGGCATTTACGAGAGGTTGGAGGAATTAGAGAATTCTAAAGTGACTTTTCTATGAACAGCTGAATATCAATGCGATCCATCAAGGGGCCTGATAATTTCGAGAGGTAACCCAGGCGCTGGCCCACCGTGCAGGTGCAGCGGTCCCCTTCTCCGTAATACCCGCAGGGGCAGGGATTGGACGCCGCCACCAGCATGAAAGAAGCCGGGTATTCAATCTTGGCCTTGAGCCGTGAAATGGTCACTTTACGGTCCTCCATGGGCCCCCGCAACGCCTCCAGCGTGCTCTTGGGCGCTTCACAAAACTCATCGGCAAAGAGCACCCCGTTCGTGGCCAGGGACACCTCGCCGGGAAGGATGTTTTCCCCGCTTCCACCGCCCAGCATGGCCGCTTTGGAGGCCGATATGTGTGGCGCGCGGAAGGGTCGGTAGCGCATGAGCCCCACCCCTGAGCCGGAGCGCCCGGCCACGGAGTACACCTTGGACGTGACGGCGCTTTCTTCCCGCGTCATGGGCGGCAGAATGCCCGCCATGGCCTTGGCGATGGAACTTTTCCCGGATCCGGGAGCACCAATGAGAAGCACATTGTGTCCGCCGCTGCAGGCAATCTCTACCCCGCGTTTGGCCCCGTCCTGGCCGATGATATCGGCAAAATCCATATAGGAGAGCGGGCGCTCCGGCTGTTCCCGGACGGCGCGTGCGTAGGTCTCGGTGTTCCAGATCAAAAGGTCCGACACGTCCTCGTCGCCCGAGAGAATGCGCAGGACGTCGTCCAGCGTGCGCACGCCAAAGACCAGCGATTCCGTATAGTCCACGGCTTCCAGGGCCGATTCTTCCGGCAGGATGCAACCCTTGAGCCCCAGCTTCTGCGCCAGCTCCACCATGGGCAGGGCACCGCTCACCGGTCTTACGCCCGCATCCAGGCCCAGTTCTCCCATAATGAGGTATTTCTCCAGTTCCGGCATGGCCCTTTGTCCGGATGCGGCAATAATGCCCAGCGCAATGGGGATGTCGTACCCGCTACCCTGCTTGTGCATATCGGCCGGAGCCAGGTTGATGATGATCTTTTTTCCCGGCACATGGAAGCCCCGGGCCTGCAGGGCCGTCACCGTCCGCAGGAGGCTCTCTTTGACGGCGGCATCGGCCAATCCGACAAGGTGAATCCCAATTCCGAGCTGTATGTCCGTCTCGATTTCTATGGGCACCGCCTCGATGCCTACACACTTGGCGCTATGAATGGTTACCAGCATACTTATTCAATTCTGACAGAAGTAAAATAGCCGTTGAAGGTATAGGACTGCTCTCCCAGATCGGTTTGGATCACATGGGTGCTTCCGTTAACACTCGTAAGGGCAACGGCACAGTATTTCTCCGAAACAAAGAGGTCCAGGGGAGTGGCCAGCTGGTATTCTCCGGCGGGAAGGGGCGGCCAGTCGCGGTCCCGGGCCAGTTGGAGAACCGTTCCCGCGGCATCCATGTCGGCAAAGGCCCAGCTCTCCTTCAGGAGCATCAGTTGTCCCCGGGCCGATTGTGCCCTCATCACGGGTCGGACCGTATGGGTGAAAGGATCCACGTACCAGTTGAGGCAAGAGATACCACCGGCCTGGGTGCGTCCCTTGAGGGTAAGGGTATCGCCGTACGGAATAATCTTACAGGAAATGACGGAAGGCAGATGGACATTCAGGCAGGTCTCCGTTTCTCCGGCTATCCAGTAAAGGGAGCCTCCCTTTTTTTCTACCCGGTAGACGGTTTGACCTTGGGCCCGCAGGTCCAGCAAGGCCCCCGGGGCACCGGCCGGGAGGGTCCGGAAGGGCTCTGCGCCCCGCATGATATGGTAATCCCCGTCGGAATAGCAATAATATACATCCTCACCATCCAAAGAAAGGGCGCCGCCCCGCCATTCCGGGTCCGAAGGGCTCCCCAGCACGCTCCCCCGGGCCGATTCAAAGACGGCCTCCCCGTTAATCCGGTAACAGAAGCCTCCTCTTCCCGGATGCTGTCCCAGTGTGTGGACATCCCCGTTGACCAGCAGGAAACCCTGCAGGTGCTCCTCTCCCTCAAAGCGGAACTGCTCCTGCCCGTCGCAAAGCACCACCGTCTGGTGGCCGTCCGTGGCGTCGGACCACAGATGCCCATCCCAGATACGGTGCCTTTCCGGGTCGGGCGGCGTTGCCACAGGGATCTGCAAGACTTTCCGGCCGTCGACGAAAAAGAGAAGATCGGCCTGCCCCAGGCTGTCTTTCCGCCAATTCACCGAATCCCGGAAATGGAGCGCTGTGGCATAGACTGTGGGCACATATTCCGGTAGTTCCGGCTCCAGGGGTTCCTGGGGGTCCAAAGTGTCTTTCCGGTGGCCGCCTTGCCGGGCCTCCCGGGCAAAGCGGTCCTGTTCCCGCATGAAGCGGGGGAGGGACTCCAAAAGGGGATCCCGGCAGGCCGCGGCCGCCAGGAACAGCAGGAGGAAACCAATCTTCTTGCGCATAATTCACGGTTTTAGTGGCTGGCAAGTTGGAAAAAGCCCCGGAGAAATCCTATCATCGTAAAAAAAATAGTGTTGTTTCACATGCTTTTTGTGCGTTTCTTACGATTTTTGATTAAGTTTGTGAATATGATTCTGTATCCCAACGTCAAGATTAACCTGGGCTTGAAGGTCCTCAGAAAGCGTCCGGACGGTTATCACGATCTGGAAACACTCTTCGTCCCCTATCCCGGAATAGCGGACTGTCTGGAAATCATCACAGGAGATGACTACAGCCGTACGCTGGCCGGTCTCAAAGAGCGTTATTCCTCCCTGACCCAGGCCATTTCCGACGACGGGAAACTCATGATTACCCTGGCCCGCCGCGAAGGCGTGGACTGGGATCCCCTCAAAGACCTTACCGCCAAGGCGTATTTCCTTCTGGCCGAAGATTTCGACCTCCCGCCCATGAAGATCTACCTGGAGAAGCTCTCTCCGGTGGGCGCCGGACTGGGAGGGGGCTCTTCCGACGCCGCCTTCGCCTTAAGGATGATGGCCACCCTGGCTAATCTGGATCTGACAGATGAGCAGCTGGCCTCCTACGCCGCCCGCCTGGGCAGCGACTGCGCCTTCTTTGTGTACAATACGCCCATGTTCGGAACGGGAAGGGGAGAAATCCTGGAGCCTTTCCCTCTGGACTTGAAAGGCTACCGCATAGAAGTAGTGATTCCGGAGGGAATAGCCGTTTCTACGGCCGATGCATACCGGGGAATCGTCCCCTGCGAATCCGGCACGCCGTTGAGAGAAATCCTGAATCGGCCTGTCTCCTCCTGGAAAGATACCCTGGAGAATGACTTTGAGAAGACGGTGTTCGCCAAGTACCCCGCCCTGGCGGCCGTAAAGGCGGGACTGTACGAAAAAGGCGCCCTCTATGCAGCTATGTCGGGCAGTGGGAGCGCCTGTTTCGGAATATTTTCTTGTTAAGTTTTTAGTGTCCTATCGAGAACCTTAAACCTGCTTCCACATCGAAGCGGAGGGGCTGGACGGTGCGCAGTGACCGCGGCTGCCGGTCCGTAGCGATGAAGTAGCGGAAGCTGGGATCCAGGTAAATTCCCAGGTACGGGGTAAGCTTGAATTCCACACCCAAACCTACACCGGCCGACCACTGCGGACGGGTACCTCTCTGGTGGTAGTGGATGTCGCTGGGGCTGTTGTGCACGTGGAAATGATTGTCCACAAGCCACTCGGCGGCACCGCCGGCAAAGGCGTGGACGTTCCAACGGGTGGAATTGACAAAGTTGTAATAGAAGTTGACCGGTATGCCCAGCCAGTGCTGGTGGTTGTCAATATCCGTTTGGGGCAGGTAGAAACCTTCGCCCTTGTAATCTCCCACGAAAGTACGACCCAGATTGGTGTAGCGGAGGCCTGTGCCGATGGCCCAGCGGGGCGACAGGTTGAACTGCAGGCCCACACCCACGGAGAACGGCAAGGCGAAACTCACCTCGGGGCTTTCGTTGTAAATGCCCACTTCCGTATCTCGGGAAGGGGCGCCGTAACGGCGGTAACTGTTGTGGATACCGCTGCGCTGGCTGGTCTGCACATTGCCGTACGCCATAAGGGAAACGCCACCTGACGATTTGCGGGCGGCCACTTTTTCTTCAAAGGCCAGCTGGTTCAGAAGGGCGTTGTCGTTGGCCTTCTGGGCCGTTGCGGAGGTTTCTTCCTCGGTGGTAGCCTTTTCCTGACGGGTGGCAGGCTGGGTTACGGGAACCTCAGGCGCCTTGTCGGCAACAGGGGCGGCCTCGGGAATGACTTCCTGGGCGGCGGACTCTGCGGCCTGGGCCAGCAAATGAGGTCTTCTCCGGGGAGACTGCACTAATTCCACAGGAGCCACTTCCTGAACGGGAGCAACTTCTGCTTCGGGTACGGTTTCCCCGGATGCCTCAGACATAAATATTGAAGGGTTAGAATGTTCGGGTTCCAGAACGGGGGCGGCGGGCTTCAACAGCACGAACAGAGTCACGGCGGCCGCAGCGGCCAAAGCGGTGGCGTACCCCCAGAAACGGACAGGAATTACACGGCGCTGCTTATCCAGCCCCGCGGCCACGCCTTCCCAAACCTTCTGGGAGACGGGCTCTTCCGCGTTCTGTAAGAGATTTCTTACTTGTATGTCAAATTCGTTCTCGTTCATTTTTTTATCATTTCCTGCAAACGAAGCCGGGCGCGTTGCAATTTGGAGCGCGAGGTGGCTTCCGTACATCCCAGTTCCTTGGCTATTTCCTTGTGCGAATAGCCTTCCACCACATACATGTTAAAGACCGTTCGGGCGTCTGGCGGGAGGGCTTCAATGAGTTTCATCAGTTCCTTATACCCCATTTTTTCCAGCGGCGTAGCCTCTTCCGTAAACAGACCGTGGGCTTCGCTGATGTCGTCGCTCAGGCCCAGTGCGTCTGTTTTTCTGAGATGCATCAAAGCAGTATTGACAAAGATCCTTCTGGCCCAGCCTTCAAAGGAGCCTGCTCCTTCATAGCTGTCAATTTTGGTGAACAAGGTGATGAACCCTTCCTGGAGAACGTCCTCTGCATCTTCCCGGTTTCCCATGTAACGCAGGCACAGGGCCATCATTTTGGGCGAAAGGGCATCGAACAGGCGCCTTTGTGCTTGGCGGTCTCCCTCCTTGCAAGCAGCGGCTTGCCGCTCCAAGGACGACGACCCGCCAGGAGATTCGTCATCTCTTGTCCACTGTATAAGATGCAGATTAGACCAAAAACGTTTCAATGGGTCCGGATTTTGTTTGTGCGTAAAGACAAATTTATGTGCAAACGCAGAGAAAACAAAGAAAAATCGTAAAAAACCCGTATTTTTGTAAATCATGAGAAAAGTAGTAGTGATCCTCCTCCTGTTGTGCGCCTTAGGGGTGCCCGTTCCTGCCCAGGAAACGGATACCAATCTGGTGGACGCGGTCACCCTCTATACCAACGGGCAAAACAAAAAGGCCCGCCAGTTGCTGCATACCCTGTCCATAGCCGACCCCAAGAACGACGCCGTCTGGTACTATCTCTCCATGGCCTCCCTGAGGGACCGTGACCTGGACAGCGCTGTGGAGGCCTGCAGCATGGCCGTGGCCCTGGATAGCGCCAACTACTGGTATCGGCACCTGGAGGCCCGCCTGTCCGTTCTTCAGAACAAGGCCGATGACGGGATCTCCCAGTATGAAGCCCTGGTGCGGGATTTCCCCGATGAGAATGGAACCTGGTACGAACTCCTGGACCTGTATCTCAAGAACCAGAAGTTCGAAAAGGCCCTGGAGGCCCTGGACGAGATTGAGAAGCAGCGCGGCCCTTCCGAGGAAGTGACGCGTACCCGCTACGACGTATATACGGCCATGGGCCGACAAGACGAGGGCGCCGAAATCCTGGAAAAATTCAACGAGCAGTTCTCCGTGCCGTCCGTCCTCTCCATGCTGGGAGACTATTATCTGGCCGATTTCAAGGACTCCCTGGCGCTGGCCCGGTACGAAGAAGCCCTGTCGCTGGACAGCACCTATCTGCCCGCCGTGCTGGGCAAGTCGGAAGTGTACCGCCACATGCGCCGCTACCCGGATTATTTCAAGACCCTGAATCCCTTCTTCTCATCCCAGGACGTATCGGCCGATTCCAAGAGCATGTACATCGGCAACCTCACGCGCTCGCTGGATCCCCGGATCCTGGAGATTCATCGGGCGGGCTTCGACACGCTGGTCGTCAAGGCCGGCGCCGCCCATCCGGCCGACAGTTCCCTGCTCTCTAGCATCGGCTCCTATTATTATACTACGGGCCGGGAGAAAGAGGCCGGCGAGTGGTTCCGGAAATCGGCCGATCTATATCCCGAGAGCATTACCCAGACGGCAACCTATATCCAGTATCTGCAGCTGCAGAGCCAGTGGGAACCCCTGCGGGAGCGTTCCATGCAGGGTTATGAGCGTTTCCAGCAGCTGGCCTTCCTGGACTATGCCAACCTGGCCAGTTACAACCTGGAAGACTGGGACAGCATCATTGCCAACAGCCAGATGTTGCTGAAGAATTTCTCCAAGGACAAGGAAATCTGTCTTAATGCCTGGACCCAGCTGGGGGACGCCTATCATTCCAAAGGAGACTCCAAGAACTCCTACAAGGCGTATCAGAACGCCCTTAAAATCAATCCGGACTATGCGCCGGTGCTTAATAATTACGCCTACTATCTGAGTCTGGAAGGCAAAAACTTGAAGAAGGCGTATACCATGTCCAAGAAAACCATTGAGCAGGAACCGGACAACGCCACTTATCTGGACACGTTCGCGTGGATCCTGCACCTGATGGGAAGAGACCTGGAAGCCAAGCCTTTCTTCAAGCACGCCATGCTGTACGGAGGCAAGGAAAGCGCCACCATCCTGCGCCACTACGCCACCGTCCTGGAGGCTTTGGGAGAGGCCGATACCGCCAAGATTTACCGTAACCAGGCCCAGCGCCTGGAGGCCTCGGGAAAACAATGAGGAAAATCCTGCTCATAGTGGTGCTGGTCCTGGCCACGGCTTTCAGCGCCGGGGCGCAGAACTCTTCGGTCAAGCGCCTGGAAAACCAGCGCGCGCAGCTGGAGAAGGACATCGCCCGGCTCAACAGTATGCTCAACCAGAACACTATGCGCAGCTCCGAGATTCTGAGCAGCCTTACGCTGGTTCGGCGCAAGATATCGGCCCGGGAGGAGATTATTGCCTCTTATGACCAGACCCTGAAAATCCTGAACGATTCCCTGCGCATGTGTCAGCGGGAACTGGACCGCCTGCAAGCCCGCCACGATACCCTCCAGCACTACTATTCCCGCCTGGTAAGGGGCGCTTACAAGAACCGCGATACGCGTCTGTGGTACATGTATGTGCTTTCCAGCGGCTCGGTGAGCCAGGCCGTCAACCGCATGGGGTATTTCCGCAACCTGTCGTCCCAGATGAGCGACCAGGCGCAGAAAGTCAAGGAAGCCGCGGCCGAGCTGGAAGTCCAGAAGACCCGCCTGAACAAGATCAAGGCCGAGACCAACCAGCTGAAGCAGAAGGTAGTGGACGAGCGCACCAAGCTCCGTACCGAGGAAGGGGATGCCTCCAAGATGGTGGACAAGCTCAAGAAAGACCGCAAGACTTACGAGAAGCAGCTCAAGGAAAAGAACCGCCAGAAAGAGGAGCTCAACCGGAAGATTGCCGATTTGATCCGCCAGCAGACCAAAAAGCAAAGCGGCGGCGGCAAGAAGAGTTCCGGCGGAAAGACCACCTCCACCCAGATAGACACCAAGCTTTCCAACGAGTTCGCCGCCAACAAGGGCCGCCTGCCCTGGCCGGTGGAAGGAACGGTGGTGGAACGCTTCGGCAAGCACGCCCATCCGGTATACAAGAATGTGCAACTGCCTCAGAACAACGGCGTTACGCTGGTTGTAAAGCGGGAGGCCCAGGTCAAAGCCATCTTTAACGGAACCGTCACCCAGGTGGTGGTGCTGCCCGGCTACAACCAGTGCGTGCTGGTGAACCACGGAGAGTATTTCACCTTGTACAGCAAACTCAAGAGTGTCACGGTGAAAGCCGGGCAAAAAATAACCACCGGCCAGGTCGTAGGCACGGTGGATACCATTGGAGGTGAAGATTTATTCCACTTCGAGTTGTGGAAGGGCTCGACGCCCCAAAACCCCGAAAATTGGCTTCGAAATTAACGAAGAGGCTCTAGCGCTACTGTTCCGGGAATGTCATCCTTGGGCGGTTCTCCATGCAAATAGATGATACGCTGGTTGGGACTTCCGCGGAAGAGGAGGTCCGTGTCGCGCTGCTCCAGGATAAAGGGGCCGTCCACCAGTACATCCAGATAAGGCAGCATCTGGGACAATTGGGCCGATGCCTGGATTTCCTCCAGGGTGAAGCCCGTCCAGCACCAGATGGTCTTGCGGGTCTCTTCCTTGATGCGGCGCGCCAGTTCCGTAAAGGCCTCTACCTGATAGAAGGGGTCGCCTCCGCTGAAGCTCACGTCCGATAAATCATCGGCCTTGATGTCTTCCAGCAGTTCTTCCACGTCCATCCATCGGCCTGCCTTGAAATCCCAGCTCTCGGGATTGTGGCAGCCTTTGCACGCATGGGAGCATCCTGCACAGTAAATGGCCGTCCGGAAACCAGGTCCGTCGGCCATTGTCTGATGCAAAATATCTAATACTCGAATCTTCATTGTGAGGATTCGCAAATAGCCACGCGGCTATTTGTGAATAACGCGGTCGTGCAGTTCTGCGAGTTTGCCGGAATTCCAGCGGTCGGTGGTACCCACCAGGTACCCGGTGATGCGCTGCAGGGTGTCAATGTGGTGACCGTGGCAGTGCGGGCATTCCTTGAGGTCTTTTTCGGCGTTTTCGTAACCGCAGTCCATGCAGCGGTTGCGGTTGTGGTTCACGGAGCCGTATCCGATATCGTACTTGTCCATGAGGTCCACGATGCGCATGATGGCCTCGGGATTGTGGGTGGCGTCACCGTCCAGTTCTACATAGAAGATGTGGCCGGCGTTCTCGTACTTGTTGTACGGGCCCTCAATCTTGGCCTTGTGCTCCGGAGTGCAGTGATAGTACACCGGAATGTGGCTGGAATTGGTGTAGTAGTCCTTGTCCGTGATGCCGGGCAGCACGCCGAAGGTCTTCTTGTCCCGCTTGGTGAACTTGCCGGAGAGGCCTTCCGCCGGAGTAGCCAGGAAGGTGAAGTTGTGCTGGTAGGTTTCGGCAAAGCCGTTGATCTTCTCGGCCATGTGGGAGATGATGCGCAGACCCAGCTCCTGGGCTTCTTCGCTCTCTCCATGATGCTTGCCGATGAGGGCGATCAGGCATTCTGCCAGGCCGATGAAGCCGATGGACAGGGTGCCCTGGTTGATGACGGACTCGATGGAATCGTTATCGTCCAGCTTCTCGCTGCCCAGCCACAGGCCGGCCATGAGCAGAGGGAACTGCTTCTTGAGGGCGGTCTTCTGGAACTCGAAACGCTCGTTCAGCTGACGGGCGGCAATATCCAGGGCCCAATCCAGCTTCTTGAAGAACTTCTGGATGCGGAGGTTCTTGTCATCTTCCTCGTTCATGGCCTCGATGCCCAGCTTCACGATATTGATGGTGGTGAAACTCAGGTTACCACGGCCGATGGAGGTCTTGGGACCGAACTTATTACCGTACACGCGCGTGCGGCAACCCATGGTGGCTACCTCGTGCTCGAAACGACGGGGATCGTCCGGTTTCCAGGCTTCGTCCTGGTTGTAAGTGGCGTCCAGGTTCAGGAAGTTGGGGAAGAAACGGCGGGCGCAAACCTTGCAGGCGAACTTGTAAAGGTCGTAGTTCGGGTCTTCCGGGAGGTAGGAGACACCCTTCTTCTTCTTCCAGATCTGGATGGGGAAGATGGCGGTGGAACCGTTGCCCACGCCTTCGTAAGTGGTGTTCAGGATTTCGCGGATGACGCAGCGGCCCTCGGCCGAGGTGTCCGTACCGTAGTTGATGGAGGAGAACACAACCTGGTTACCGCCACGGCTGTGGATGGTGTTCATATTGTGCACGAAAGCCTCCATGGCCTGGTGGACGCGGTTCACCGTCTGGTTTACGGCATGCTGCTGCGCACGCTCCTTGCCCTGCAGGCCGATGAGATCGCGCTTGAGATAGTCGTCAATCTTGGCGTCCTTGAGTTCGCTCAGGTCCGTGTTGAACAGATCGGCCGCTTTGTCGATCTCTTCTTCGTACGTCTTGCGCACATAGGGAGCCAGATAGAAGTCGAAGGCAGGGATGGCCTGGCCGCCGTGCATCTCGTTTTGGACGGTTTCCATGGAGATGCAGGCCAGCACGCTGGCGGTCTCGATGCGCTTGGCGGGACGGGATTCACCGTGTCCGGCCTTGAGACCATGCTCCAGGATGAGGTCCAGCGGGTGCTGGATGCAGGTAAGGGACTTGGTAGGATAGTAGTCCTTGTCGTGGATGTGGATATAGTTGTTGGCCACGGCCTCGCGAACGGGGTCGCTCAGGAGGCACTCGTCCACGTAGCTCTTGGTAGCCTCGGAGGCGAACTTCATCATCATGCCCGCGGGCGTGTCCGCGTTCATGTTGGCGTTCTCACGGGTGATATCGTTGGACTGCGCCTGGATGATGGTTTCGAAAATCTCGTTGCTCTTGGCCTTACGGGCGATGTTACGCTTGTTGCGGTAACGGATATATTCCTTGGCAACCTCCTGGCGGGGGCTGTTCATCAGGTGGTTCTCTACAACTTCCTGGATCTCTTCAACGGTCATGACATCCTTGTCCAGCTCCGAAATGGTCTGGGCAATCTGGGCGGCGAGCACGATATCCTCGCCGGCATCGGTCACATCCATGGCCTTAAGGATGGCGGCAACAATCTTCTGGTTGTTGAAATCTACTCGGCGACCGTCACGTTTTAATACACTCTTAACCATAGGTCTAGTTCTAGTTTTCTCGTTGGGTAAAAATAGGGGCCTTTGTCCTCGGGAACAAAATTATAAGATTCTGTCCAACTTTCCCACGATTTTTCAATAAAAAGTTATCAACAACCCAAAGAAAAAGCTGTTAATTCACTAAGAATCAACAGCTTGCAAAAATTTCTTATTTAGAAAGATTCTAAAATATAACCTTCGTGTTTCCTTTTGGCCGAAAGTTTTCAACAAAAGGTCGACGGGTGGCTTCTAGTCGCCTACAACCCATACCATGACGTGCCGGTCGAAGGTCATGTACTCCAGTTCGAATTCCTGCTCGTCCTCGTTCTTGTCAATAAAGGTGGCCTCCAGCTCGCCTTCTCCACGGGGGCGGAAGCGTTCCACTTCGATCTGCTCGGCAAAGTCCACGTTGTAGCGGCTCAGCAGTTTGAAGATGGCTTCCTTGGCGCACCAGTAGATGGCCAGCTGCTCGTTTCTCTTCTCGTCTTCCAGGTCTTCGATCTCGTCCTCGCTAAGGGCTTTTTTCTCTACGGCCGAGAAGTCGCGGTCCAGGGATTCGATATCGATGCCGCAGTCTTCTTCCTCGTGGAGGATGACGGCCACGTATTTTTCCGTGTGGGTGATGGAGATGTTCACCGGATTGTTCTCCAGGTACGGCTTGCCGTTGTCGTGGTGGCTCAGGTATACCTTCTCGTCAAAGAGGGCATTGAGCAGGGCGCGCACGGCCAGGCGCTGCTTGCGAAGGGATTCGCTCTTGATGAACGAGATTTCTTCCATCTCGTCCGTGGGGGTGGCGCTCAGGTTCCTGAGTTCCTCCTCCGTTTCAGTGATTTGCCACACGCCGATGGTGGCTTCGTTCTCTAATTTTTTCTTTAAATAAAGTCCCATTCAATGGTTTGGTTCGAACGTCAATACAAAGCCGCCCGAGTGCCTGAAAGGCATCGGGTTTTTATCTTTCAAAGGTGTACAATCGCGACAGAGGGTCGTCTGAACCGACGCCCGCTAACTGGTTGGATTTGACCTGACTGGGAGGCTCCATACTAATCGTTACAATTTTCAGTCGCAAAGATAACGCATTTTTGTCAATTCCAACAAATCTTTCCTCGGAAATTAGTATCTTTGTGGGCTCAAACGAAAGAGACAACTTTAAAACACAAAATATCATGAAATTTCTCACTGATGAAAAGCTCCTTATCGTAGGTGCTGCCGGTATGATCGGTTCCAACATGGTCCAGACCGCTGCTATGCTTGGTCTTACTCCCAACATTTGCCTGTACGATATCTTTGAGCCCGGCCTCAAGGGTGTCCTGGCCGAGATGGACCACTGCGCATTCGAGGGTATCAACCTCACCGCCACCATCGATCCCGCCGTCGCCTTCAAGGATGCCAAGTACATCATCTCTTCCGGTGGTGCACCCCGTAAAGAGGGTATGACCCGTGAAGACCTCCTGAAGGGCAACTGCCAGATCGCCGCCGAGTTCGGTGACAACATCAAGAAGTACTGCCCCGACGCCAAGTTCGTGGTGGTTATCTTCAACCCGGCCGATGTGACCGCTCTCACCGCCCTCATCCACTCCGGTCTGAAGCCCAGCCAGCTCACCTCCCTCGCCGCTCTGGACAGCACCCGTCTGCAGGAAGCCCTGGCCCAGGAATTTGGCGTGCCTCAGTACAAAGTTACCGGTGCCCGCACCTATGGCGGTCACGGTGAGGCCATGGCCGTGTTCGCTTCCCACGTGAAGATTGACGGCAAGCCCCTCTGCGAGATGGGTCTGAGCGCCGAGCGTTTCGAGGAAATCAAGCACAACACCATCCAGGGTGGTTCCAACATCATCAAGCTCCGTGGCCGCAGCTCCTTCCAGAGCCCCGCTTACCAGGCTGTTAAGATGATCGAGGCTGCCATGGGCGGCCAGAAGTTCGAATGGCCCGCCGGCACCTATGTGAACAACGCCGAGTACAAGAACGTGATGATGGCCATGCCCACCGTCATTGACGCTACCGGCTGCCACTTCACCAACCCTCAGGGTACCCCCGAGGAAATGGCTGCCCTCCAGGCTTCCTACGAGCACCTGGTTAAGATGCGCGACGAGATCGTTACCCTCGGTATCGTTCCCGCCGTTGCCGACTGGACCAAGGAGAACGCCAACCTCTAAGCCTAATCGGCCCGAATAATCACACCCCCGGCGCCAGCAATGTCACCGGGGGTTTTTAATAACCAACCACCATGAGTAATAAACTTAACAAACCCGGTAAGACCTTCTTCATCATTGCCGCCACTGTCCTGTTCCTGCTCGTTTGCGGCGCCAGTTGCTGCAAGCTTATCGACAACTCCGAGGTAGGTATCAAGTTCAAGAAATTCTCCCTCACGGAGCAGGGCAAGCTCATCACCCAGCCGGTTAACGGACTGGTGTTCATCAACCCCTTCACCACAGATATTTTCACCTATCCCGTATACGTTCAGCGTGTGGATTATCCCGCTTTCACGGTAACCACCAAGGATGCCGCCACCTTCAGCATGGACCCCACCCTGGCCTACATGGTGAACCGCGACAAAGCCACGGAGATATTCACCAAGTACCGCAAGCCCCTGGCCGACATCGAGGCCGGCTACATGCGCACCTGCATCTACGACGCCTACCGCATCACCGCCAATAACTACACCTCCGACGAGCTCATGGCCAGCCGCGCCAAGTTTGAGGCCGAAGTCCGCGCCATGCTGGACCTGTCCCTGGGAGACGAAGGCTTCGTGGTTCAGGAGTTCACCTCCCAGATCACTCCTCCGGAAAGCCTGCGCCAGATGATTGACGCAAAGAATGCCGCCATCCAGAGCGCCCTCCGTGCCGAGAACCAGGTCAAGGAGGCCGAGGCCAACGCCAAAATCGAAATCGCCAAGGCCGAAGGTGAGGCCCAGGCCCTTAAGATCAAGGCCGACGGTGAAGCCTATTACAACCGCACCGTGGCCGCTTCCCTGAACGCCCTGTTGGTTCAGCAGGACGCTATCCAGAAATGGGACGGCAAGCTCCCCGAATACAATGGCGGCGGAGCTCTGCCCTTCATTAATATAAAGTAGTCCGTGGACGCAAGTCGCAGTAAGACAGATACTTAAACAATTACCCCCGGGTCAAAACAACCCGGGGGGTAATTCGTTAAAGCTCTGGATCTCAGATTGTTCTGTCCACAGATTTAGAACAGGAAGTTGATGCCAGCCTTGATCTGATGACGATTCGTTTTGGTGGCGTCGCTCTTGTCGATGTCCAGCAGGTTGTGGTCGTAACCCACGGTGAACATGATGTCACCAGCCTGGAAGGCGAGGCCGCCGCCCATATAGATGTTGAAGCGATTCGTATCCCCGTTTTCGCTATCGTAGTGGTTGTAGGCCTGACCTTCGTTAACGTGGATGGGGCCGATGTTGACAGATCCGTTATAGGTGGAACGGGCCAGTACGCCACACTGGAAAACGGGACCGGCAAAGATGCGGAAAGCAAGGTCACGGCCGAATTCGAAGGAATAGGTCAGATTCACGGGCACGTTGAGGGCCAGTTCGGTATAACGCTCGGAAACGGAGCCGCCAATAAAGGAAGTGCCAGCGGAATAATCGTAATGGTAGAGGAGCATGTCCAGATAGAAACCGGGGGCTACACCCAGACCGGCCACGATGGGAATGTTATAGCTGCCACCGAAGTAGAAGCCATGGTGGGGAATGGCATCGGCCTTGGAGTTGTTGGTGGAAGTGGTTTCAGAAGCAAACAGGTAACCGGCGCCGGTCGCGAGCTGAGCGTGAGCCTGGGTGCCGATGAGCAGCAGGGATGCTGCAAGAAGGGTTGCAAAAATCTTTTTCATAATATCGTTTAATGTTGTTTTCCAGGTTGCAAAGATAGTACATTATTATCAAAAGGGAGAACAAGACCCCGAAATTTGTTATTTTTGGCCAAACAAATCGACTTTTTGATAGCATCGGCCCCAAAATACCAACTTCTTGGTATTGACCCGAGGCCCTTTTCCCCCTACCTTTGCACCAGACATTTAGCCATATAGTTAGGTAGTTTTTATCCTTTATTGTTGTAAAAAAACCTCCAGGCCCCAAAGCCCGGAGGTTTTATTTTGTATGGATCGCTCTCTAGAAGAGGTATCCGAAACCGACGTGCACAAAATTGCGGGTAATCTTGTTGATGGTGCTATGCTCTATGCGCTTGTTCATATTGAGGAAACCCAGGTCGACACCCAGATCGATGCGGAACATATCGTTGATCTCCACGCCGGCGGCAAATCCCCAGTAGATATTGAAGCGGTTGCGGGCCTCTCCGAAACTGTTCTTCTTGTTAAGCAGGGAGTAGGTGTTACCTTGAGAATCCGAGACCTTGTGAGTGAGTGCCAACTGGAGCGTGGGACCCGTCTGGCCGAACACTTTGACATGTTCATTAATCTCATAGGTGTAGCTTCCCTGGAGGGGAAGATTGAGGGCGAGTTCCCTGGATTTGACGTCGCTGTAATCCCAATAGCGGCCGATGAGCACAGAAAGGTTGGCTCCGGGCAGGAAAGCAAGGCCATCGACCACGTCGTCCAGGCTATAATAATACTTGGCTCCGGCATACAGACCGGTCATGGTAGAGGGATGGTAGTATCCCAGGTCGTTTCTGGTTTTCTCGAAACCCACGGCCAATCCGGCCTCGGCAATAATCTGAGCCCTTGCCTGGAAGCCCAGCAGAAGGGCGGCAGCAATAACGATGAATTTTTTCATATGGAAGTCAATTATTAATACCTTTTATCACGGCAAAGTTACACTTTTTTTACAATTTGAGGAAAATCTTCCGTTTGTAAAGTGGCAGGGCCGTAAGGTACACCACCAGCATGGAGAACACCGCGAACAGCAGGGAGGTCCATCTGGTAACGCCCATGAGGCCCATGGCCCAGCGACCGAATCCGGTCAGGGAATATATCCAGGTGATCACATCGCTCATGAGATAGCAGTATATGGCATTGGTGCCGAACACCTTGAAAAAGCCCGTGTGCTTCCACCAGCCGCGCTCGTCAATAATATAATGGAGCAGGCTCAGAAGCAGGGTACCCAGACCGCAGACGACCAGCACAAAAGAGGGCGACCACACCTTCTTGTTCATGGGAAGGAGGTAATCCAGCAACAGGCCCACCAACAGCATGGCTGTTCCCAGGGAATCCATCTTCCGGAAGTCTTCCGAGGCCAGAATCTTACCTACCAGGAAGCCGATGAGCGTATTCGCAATGGCCGGCAGGGTGGAAAGCAGACCCTCAGGATCAATTCCATGGTCGTTGTACATGTGCTTGCCCAGCACCGCCCGGTCCACGCGGGAAAGGATGTTGTCCGGCCCGTAGTCATAGCCGTTCCCCAGCAGCAAAAGGGCCGAATATCCCACCAGGATGCCCACAATTACCCAGGGCAGGTATTTGTGGTTAACCTTACAGATAATAAGGACCGATGCCCCGAAGCACAGGGCGAAACGCGCCAGCACACCCGTGAAGCGGATGCTCTCCGTCCCATACACCAAATGGTTGACGGTATTGATCAGAAGGCCGAAGGCCAGCAGGAGCAGGAAGCGTTTGAGCATCTTCCAGCTTAGCGTAAAGTTCTGTTTCCGCAGGGAAAAGAACATGGACACACCCATCACGAACACAAAGTTGGGAAAGATGAAATCCGTGGGGGTCATTCCGTTCCAGGCCGAGTGGGCCAGCATGGGATAGACAGCGCTCCAGGAACCGGGCAGGTTCACCAGCACCATTAAGGCCAGGGTCATACCCCGGAGCACATCGATAGCTTGTACGCGTTTCATATCCCAAAGTTACATATTTTTCACGAATCCCCACAAATAGGGATTGACGGGGGCCGATTTCTGCCGTACCTTTGCGCTCAGCGCAAAACACAATCTATGATTCTTGCAGATTTGAAGACCGGGGAGAAGGCGGTGATTGTCCGTGTCCACGGACACGGCAGTTTCCGCAAGCGCCTCATTGAGATGGGCTTTATCAACGGAAAAGAGGTGCGGGTGGTGCTGAATGCTCCGCTCAAGGATCCCATTGAATATGAAATCCTGGGCTATAAAGTTTCCCTCCGCAGGGAAGAGGCCCGTCAGATAGAGGTGGTAACGGAAGAGGAAGCCCGCGAGGCCTTGGTAACCGATGAACACCTTCAGGCCCTGCCCGGAGACCTGGAAGAGGCGGAAAGGCTGAATCGCGCCCTGGCCCACGTGGCCGAGGAGCGCCACCACAACATCCGCGTGGCCCTGGTGGGCAACCCCAACTGCGGAAAAACTTCCCTGTTCAACATTGCTTCCGGCGCCCACGAACATGTGGGTAATTACTCCGGTGTAACGGTGGACGCCAAGGAAGGCCATTTCAAGTACAAAGACTACGACATCACCCTGGTAGACCTGCCGGGCACCTATTCCCTATCGGCCTATTCTCCCGAAGAGCTCTATGTCAGAAAGAATCTGCTGGAGGCTATGCCGGATGTGGTAGTAAACGTGGTGGACGCGTCCAACATCGAGCGCAACCTGTATCTGACCACCCAGCTCATCGACATGAACCTGCGGGTGGTGATGGCCCTGAATATGTACGACGAACTCCAGCACAAAGGCGACAAACTGGACGTGAAACAGCTGGGATACCTTCTGGGTATTCCCGTGTGCCCCACGGTGAGCCGCAGCGGACAGGGCATCCCCGAACTCTTCGACACCGTCATCAAAGTGTATGAACACGCCGATCCCAAGCTGGCCCGTCACCTGCACATCAACCACGGCACCGAGTTGGAGAAGAGCATCAAGCGCATCCAGCCCTTCATTGCCCACAACGAACTTCTCAAAGCCCATTATTCTACCCGCTACCTGACTATTAAATATTTGGAAGGGGACAGCGATGTGGAAAAACTGCTTTCCTCCATGCCCAACATCCAGGATATCGCCGATGCCCGGGCCGATGAGCAGCAGCGCATCCAGGGGCTTCTGGGCACCTCGGCCGAGAGCGCCATCGTGGATGCCAAGTACGCTTTCATCCAGGGCGCCCTGGCCGAAACGTACGAAAAATACCAGGCCGAAAGGCCCCGCCGCACGCTGACGGATAAGATAGACGCCCTGGTCACCAACCAGTGGGCGGCTTTCCCCATCTTCATCCTGTTGCTCTGGTTCATCTTCTGGGCTACTTTTACCATCGGCCAGTATCCTATGGACTGGATTGATGCCGTCGTGGCCTGGCTGGGAGACAAAGTGGGCAGCCTTCTGCCGGACGGCTGGGTCAAGGACCTGGTGGTGGACGGCGCCATCGCAGGCGTGGGCAGCGTGCTGGTGTTCCTTCCCAACATCCTTATCCTGTACTTCTTCATCTCCATTATGGAGGATAGCGGCTATATGGCGCGCGCGGCCTTCATCGTGGATAAGCTGATGCACCGGATCGGCCTGCACGGAAAGAGCTTCATTCCCATGGTGATGGGCTTCGGCTGCAATGTGCCGGCCATTATGGCCACCCGCTCCATTGAGAGCCGAAAGAGCCGCCTGGTCACCATCGCCATCATTCCGTTCATGTCCTGCGCGGGCCGCCTGCCCATCTTCGTGCTCTTCGCCGGGGCTTTCTTCCCCCAGAATCCTGCGACGGCGCTGCTGGGCATCTACCTCCTGGGCATTGTCCTCGCTATCTTATCGGCCCTCATCATAGGCCGATTCGTCAAGGATGACGACCTTCCCTTCGTGATGGAGCTGCCGCCTTACCGCGTTCCTACCGCCAAGGCCATCGGCCGGCATACTTGGGAAAAAGGTCGCCAGTATCTGGAGAAAATGGCCACCACCATCCTTATCTTCTCCGTGGCCATCTGGGCCCTGGGTTATTTCCCCCGCCACGAAGGCACTACGCGGGCCTATCAGCAGGAGCATTCCTATATCGGCACCATTGGCAAGGCCATCGAGCCCGCTATGGCGCCTATGGGCTTCAACTGGAAGATGGATGTGGGCCTGCTGGCCGGCGTGGGGGCCAAGGAACTGGTAATCAGCACTATGGGCGTCACTTACGCTCAGGATGGCGAGGAATACGAAGGCTTGGGAGAATCCGACGACACCGCCTTGCAGACAGCCCTCAAGGCCACCGTTCCCACCGCCTCGGCTTTGGCCTTCATGGTCTTTGTGCTGCTGTATTTCCCCTGCATCGCCACTTTCGTGGCCATTAAAAACGAAACAGGAAAATGGCGCTGGGCCATTCTCCTGTGTCTGTATACTATCCTGGTGGCTTGGGTCTGTGCCTTTGCCGCGTACCGGATAGGGTTACTTCTCTGGCCTGCGTAGGGAATACTCGCAGCCGCAATACAGCTGGTTGTAGAAGTCTTCTTCTTTGATGATTTGGTTCCGGCGCTCCTGGAGGCCTCCTTTGCGCCAGTTCTGGTCCCACCAGGTGACGCCTTGCACCTGCGCGCACGCCCATCGGCCTGCTTCATTCACCTGATCCAGGCTCTTCCAGCGGGAAGAGGCCAGTGTGGTGGTGAGCACCTCAAATCTGTGGGCCGATGCATACTCTGCCGCCCGCAGCAGCCGGAACTTGAAGCACTGGAGGCATCGGCCCCCACGCTCCGGCTCGTTCTCCAGACCGGCGGCGCAGCCTTCCCAAGCGTTGTGGTCATACTCGTCGTCCACTATCTCCAGGCCCCATTTTTTCGCATAGCGCAGGCACTCGTTGAGGCGGTGGCCATACTCCTCAAAGGGATAAATGTTGGAGTTGGAATAGAAAATGACGGGCTGGATGCCGTTGTTCATGAGGCACTCCACGATGGCACTGGAGCAAGGGGCGCAACAGGCATGCAGCAGCACCTTGGTGGCGCCGCCCGGAACCTCGATATGAAGGGCCGGTGTCAAGAATACTTTCGCGGGAACCGCAGCAAAATGGACAGCAGGGCTACTACGCCCAGAACGGCCGGATAATACAGATTGCTTATAATAGCCAGGGCCGATATCCCCGCCAGGCCGCTGGCCATGAGCATCTGCGCGCCGTAGGGGAGGAAGCCCTGCACCAGGCAGGAGAAGGTGTCCAGGATGGAGGCGGTCTTGCGGGGATCCAGCCCGAAGCGGGCAGAGATATCCTTGGCCAGAGGGCCTACGGTAATGATGGCGATGGTGTTGTTGGCTGTGCAGATGTTCACCAGGGATACCAGCGCCGCAATGGAGAGCCCGGCCGCCCGCCGTCCTCCGATGCGCCGGGTAAGCCCGTCGATGATAAACTGGAGCCCGCCGTTGTAGCGGATTATTTCCAGCATGCCGCCGGCCAGCAGGGATACGATGATGAGTTCACCCATGCTGCCGATACCGCTGCCGATGGATCCCATCCAGCCCACGAACCCGTAGGCTCCGGTACACCAGCCTATGATACCGTTAACGATAATGCCAAAGGTCAGTACCGTGACCACGTTCACCCCCGCCAGGGCCAGGCCTATTACCAGCAGATAGGGGATAAGGCCTACCCAATGGACGGGCTGGGAAGCCGGGGCGACATCGACGGAAAGGCCCAGGAAAACATATAGCAGGGTCACCAGCAGGGCCGCCGGGGCGGCAATCCAGATATTCACGTTGAACTTGTCCCGCATGGAGCACCCCTGGCTGCTGGTGGCGGCCACGGTGGTGTCCGAGATAAAGGACAGGTTGTCTCCGAAGAACGCCCCGCCCACGATGATGCCGGTCATGAAGGCAACGCTGAGGCCCTCCTCTGCCGCAATGCCGCTGGCAATGGGAACCAGTGCCACAATGGTGCCCACGGACGTGCCGATGGCCATGGACACGAAGCAGGCGGCCAGAAACAGGCCGGCGTAAATGAGCTTTCCGGGCAGAATATGCAGGGTGGCGTTCACCGTGGCGTCAATGGCGCCGATATCCTTGGCCGTGGAGGCAAACGCCCCCGCCAGCACAAAGATCCAGATCATCAGGAGCATATTCTTGTTGCCCGCGCCCTCGGAGAAAATGGAAATCTTCTCGTTGGTGGTCTTGACGCCCTTGGTAATAATCAGGGAATAGGCCGATGCAATGATGAAGGCGGCAGCCACGGGCACTTTGTAAAAGTCGTGGGCCACCAGGGAACCGGCCAGATAGACCGCCAGGAATACGAAAAGCGGGCTCAGCGCCAGCCAGCCGTTCATTTTATGGGAACTGGATTTTCCCGGTTCGGTTTTTTCTGTGTGAATGGCCATTAATAAAGTTCGTTTTGCAAGTACAAAGATACGCAATTTTTTAGTACCTTTGCAGGATATGAGAAGTGTACACGAGCGCAACGGGATGAGCCCTGCCATGAGAATGGCGGACCTCCTGGATACGGACTTCTCGCTTCTGGGCGTCTTCAGCCGCATGGGCTTGTCGCTGGGTTTTGGAGAGGAGAGCGTGGCCGAAGTCTGCGAAAAGGCGGGGATAGATGCCGAGACCTTCCTTCTCATCTGCCGGGTGTATGTCATTGACGGTTATCGGCCCACCCGCGAAGCCCTTCAAAATGCCAATTTGCAAGACATCCTGGGCTACCTCCGCAAATCCCATAACTACTACACCCAGGT
The DNA here is from genome assembly GCA_017423025.1 of Bacteroidales bacterium. Classification (GTDB taxonomy): domain Bacteria; phylum Bacteroidota; class Bacteroidia; order Bacteroidales; family UBA932; genus Cryptobacteroides. Next base: position 26,398 of record JAFPGC010000016.1, on the reverse strand, counting down.
AATGCTGCCCCTTCTGGAGGAAGCCCTGGAACAGATGGTGGTCCCTTGTGAGGACAAGCAGAAGCGCGTTATCAGGCGCTTCTTTTTGGATTATCGCGACGAGCTTCGGGCCCATTTTGCCTACGAGGAAGAGACCGTCTTCCCCTATGTGGAAGCCATGCTGGCGTCCCGCGGCAATTCCCGGTTCACCATCGGCGAATATGAGCAGAACCATTCCAACATAGAGGAAAAGCTGGCCGACCTCAAGAACCTGGTCATGATGTACCTGCCCCCGCTGTGCAATCCCCAGGAGGCCCAGAAAGCCCTTTTCTATCTGTACAGCCTGGAAGAAGACCTTACCAAGCATACGCTCATAGAGGACGACATCCTGGTGCCCATGGTGGTGCGTATGGAGGAAGTGGTGGCCGCCGCCCGCCCCGAAGGAGAAGAGCTGAGCGCCCGCGAAAAAGACATCCTGGTAAGCGTGGCCAAGGGAAAACTGAACAAGGAGATTGCCGACGAGTACAACATCTCCATCTACACGGTAATCACCCACCGCAAGAACATTACCCGCAAGACCGGCATCAAAACCGTGGCCGGCCTTACCGTATATGCGCTCCTGAACAACTTGATTGACATGAACTCAGTAGAATAGACTATGGATTACAGACCGTACCTCAAATTTTATCCCAACTTCCCTAAAAAGGGAGTCAACTTTGTGGACATCATTCCGCTCATCCAGGACAAGGAACTCTTCCGCCAGCTGGTGGACGACCTCATCGAGCTTTGCGACACTCCCAACATCGCCGCTCCCGAGGCCCGTGGCTTCCTCTTTGCCACGCCCATGCTCTATGCCCAGAAAGTGGAGAATGTGATTACCCTGCGTAAAAAGGGTAAGCTGCCCTTTGCTGCGGGTGACCTGATGCAGGTGGAGATTATGAAGGAGTACGGCCCCGACCATATCTATTTCCGCCGTTCCGACATTGCCGCCTCCAAGCCCAACGGAGACACCATAGAGATAACCTTCTTCGACGATATCCTGGCCACCGGTGGTACTTCCAGCGGCGTGGTCAATGCCCTGAACTCCCTCAAAGTCAACATCGACGGCAAGGAGTACAAGGTAAAAGTGAAGGATTTCGTGTTCCTGGTAGAGATTGACGACTTACCCGGCCGCGAGCGCCTCGAAAGCATCGCTCCGGTCAAGTCTCTCATCCATGTGACGGAAGGTTAGTTCGAACGTTTATAGTCGAAGCGGTCGGTGTGCCAGGTCCAGGAATGAAGGACCTCGCCGCTACGGATGGAAACCACCTGACGGAACACCCGGATTTCCTTCCCGCCAGCTTCCATCCGGCCGATGGGACTCCAGGTCCCGGAGGCATAAGTATAGATTTGGGCCGATACGGAGTTGCCACTCCGCCGGGCCACCATCAGTTCGGGAGCCTTGTCTCCCGTGAAATCGTGGATGCCGATGAGCGTATCCCCGCTGCCGCTTTCCAGGAGAGAGTCTCCTGTGCGCACGGTGCCATCGGCCAGAAAGGCTTTCACGGAGACTCCGCCCACGGAGAAATCCAGGGTGCCGGACTCGCCGTAGAAATAGCTGTCCAGGCCAAAGACGAAGGTTCCGGAAGCGTTGTCCGAGTAGGTACGAACCTGGGCCTGGGCCGTGAAGCAGATGAGCAGAAGCAGTGGAAACAGTTTACGCATACGAATGCAAAGATAAGAATAAACCTTAAATACCACCCATATGTCCTTTGTAGATGATAGAATTGCCATGGAAGGCCTCACCTTCGACGATGTCCTTCTGATCCCGGCGTATTCCGAGGTCCTGCCCCGCACGGTGGACCTCCACACCCGTTTCTCCCGGAACATTCCCCTGAACATTCCCATTGTATCGGCCGCCATGGATACGGTGACCGAGGCACCTATGGCCATCGCGCTGGCCCGCGAAGGCGGAATCGGCGTTATCCACAAGAACATGAGTATCGCCGCCCAGGCCGCCGAAGTGCGCAAGGTCAAGCGTTCCGAGAACGGAATGATCACGGACCCGGTGACCATCAGCCAGGACCAGACTGTGGGCGATGCCCTGCGCCTGATGAAGGAGAACCATATTGGCGGCATTCCCGTCACGGACGGCACCAGCCATTTGGTGGGCATTGTGACCAACCGCGACGTACGCTTCCAGCAGGATCTTTCCGTCTCCATCAAGGACGTGATGACTTCTGAAGGCCTGGTGACCATCCCGGCCACCCGTACGGATCGCGACTATGTGAGGACCGTGCTGCAGGACCACAAAGTGGAAAAACTGCCCGTGGTGGACGGACAGGGCAATATCGTAGGCCTCATCACCTATAAGGATATCATGCAGGAGCGCCGCTATCCGGCTGCCTGTAAGGATTCCCAGGGCCGCCTGCGCGTGGCTGCCGGCATCGGCATCACCCCCGACGCCCTGGATCGCATCGCTGCACTCAAGGCCGAAGGCGTGGACGCCGTGGTGCTGGATTCCGCCCACGGACACAGCAAGGGTGTGATCGACCTCCTGAAGAAAGTAAAGGCCACCTATCCTTCCCTGGATGTGGTGGTGGGCAACGTGGCCACCGAGGAAGGCGCCCGCGACCTGGTGAAAGCCGGTGCCGATGGCGTGAAGGTGGGTATCGGCCCTGGTTCCATCTGCACCACCCGCATTGTGGCGGGTGTGGGTGTGCCGCAGCTCAGCGCCATCTACAACGCCGCCCAGGCCCTCAAGGGCACGGACGTGACTTTGATTGCCGATGGCGGTCTGCGCTACTCCGGAGATGTGGTGAAGGCCCTGGCTGCCGGTGGAGACTGCGTCATGTGCGGCTCCATGTTCGCCGGCACCGAGGAGTCCCCGGGCGAGGCCATCATCTACAACGGCCGTAAGTTCAAGGCCTACCGCGGCATGGGTTCCATCGACGCCATGGCCGCCGGTTCCAAGGACCGCTACTTCCAGGACGACAAGGTGGAACTGAACAAACTGGTACCGGAAGGCATCGTAGGCCGTGTTCCCTACAAGGGCACCCTGGCCGAGACGGTGTACCAGCTGCTGGGCGGCCTCCGCTCCGGTATGGGTTACTGCGGTGCGGCCGACCTCAAGGCCCTCAAGCAGGCCAAGTTCACCCGCGTGACGGCCAGCGGCATGACGGAAAGCCATCCGCACGACATCACCATCACCAAGGAAACCCCCAACTATTCCCGCAACGACTAGAGATGAAAAAGATATTTCTTCTGGCTACTGTAGTTATTCTGGCCGCTTGCGCTAACAACAATTCCTCCAAGAAGCCCAAGGTGTCCGAGGAGGAGCCTACGCCCGTCGAGGCCGAGGCCGAAAAGCCCCAGGGACCCGCTCAGAAGGCTGTTCAGCCGTTAATGCAACCCGTCTCCACCGCCGTTAAGGCCGATAATAATCCGGTCCAGGAAGTAGTCCCTCAGGCCACCGAAGAAGCGGCGCCCGTAAAGGATGCAGTAGTTACCGTAGACGCCCTGTGCCAGCAGTTCGGGGTTTACGACCTCTTCACCCAGTACGACCAGTTCCTCAAGGATGGAGACAAGAAAAGCGCTAGAAAGATAGAGGGCCAGCTATCCCAGCTCAAGAAGCAGGTAAAGGCCAACGGCGCTCTCCCGGATAATCTCCGCGAGAACTTCAAGAACTACATTGACGGCAAGCAGGAAGAAATACGCTCCCGCTACTAGAAGGCGTAAATGATTATGTAGAAGAGCATCACAGCCGCACAGATGAGCTTGATGCCCGTCCCGAACATAAAACCCAGGAAGGCCCCGAACGCCGATTTTACGGACGTGGCGGGGTCTTTTCCTGCAAAGAGGAGTTCTCCGGCGAAGGCGCCGATAAGCGACCCCAGAATCATCCCCACAGGAGGGTAGATAAGGCCGAGGAAAAGGCCAGCAATGGCCCCCCTGCCGCCCCATTTGCTACCGCCGGTGAGTTTGGTGGAGTAGGCCGGAACGATATAGTCCAGGATGCTGACTACCACCACGATGGCCAGCCAGATGAGCAGGAACTTGGTGGAGAGGGGGTCTCCGGAGCCGTTGGTGCCGCCGCCCCAAATGTACAGGACCAGCATGCCCAGCCAGCTCAGAGGCGGTCCGGGCAGTCCCGGCGCCACGCTACCTATGATGCCAACGATTCCCAGCACAATGGCCAGGATGGCGATGAAAGTTTCCATAATTAACGCTTCATAGCGGCTTCTACGTCATCGGGGGCGATGGGCAGGCGGCTGTGGCCCAGGCGGCGGGCGCCGTCAGGGGTAATGAGCACGTCGTCTTCCAGGCGGATGCCGCCGAAGTCGTAATAGCCTTCCAGTTTGGCGTAGTTCACAAAATCACCGCCCAGGCCTTCCTTCTTGAACTTTTCAATGAGGGCGGGGATGAAATAGATACCGGGTTCGTCCGTAATTACATGGCCGGGCTGCAGGCGACGGGCCATGCGCAGGGAGCCCAGGCCCAGCTGCTTGGCGCGGGTCTGGTCCGGGTCGTAACCCACCAGATTTTCGCCCAGGTCTTCCATATCGTGTACGTCCAGACCCATGTTGTGGCCCAGGCCGTGGGGCTGGAACAGGCCGGCGATGCCTTTGGCCACCATCTCGTCCAGGTCTCCTTTTACGAGTCCCAGGGCGCAGAGGCCTTCCAGCATCTTGCGGGCGGTGGCCAGGTGCACTTCCCGGTAGGTAATGCCGGGTTTGGCCAGCGAGAACGCCAGTTCATTGCACTCATAGACAATCTGGTAAATTTCCCGCTGCTTGGTGGTAAACTTACCGGTGGTAGGGTAGGTGCGGGTAAAGTCCGAAGCATAATGCTCGTTGCTTTCTACACCGGCGTCAATGACCATCAGTTTGCCGGGTTCAATGACTTTATCGTGAATGTGATTGTGCAGGGTTTCTCCGTGCTGGGTGAGGATGGTGGGGAAGGAAACGCCCCAGCCCTTGGCCAGCGCCACGCCTTCCATCTTGCCCACGATATCCTGCTCTACAATGCCGATGGTAATGGCATTCCGTGCGACGGTGTGCATGGCGACGCCCAGGTCGCAGGCATCGTCAAGGGCTTTGATTTCAATGGGTTCCTTGATCAGACGCATGGAAATGACGGCCTTGATGAGGGCCTCGGAAGGCTGGGCGCCCGGAAGCAGGGAAGCCAGTTTCATGGTGTTGTAGTACCGGGACGGCGGCAGGAAGTGAACCGGACGACCCTTGACGCGCTCTTCCAGCCATGCGGGCAGCTCTCCGTAAGGTCTGTGGCGGGAAACACCCACAGACGCAGCCTTGGACTCCACGCTGGGCTGCGGGCCCATCCAGATGATGTCGTCAATCTCCACATCATCGGCAAAGAGGATTTCCTCTCCCGAATCGATGCTCATGACGGCGGCCATCATGGGCTCGTCCAGGCCCCAGTAATACAGCCAGGAGCTGTCCTGGCGCCATTTATAGCAATTGTCTTTATATTGGGCTGGAGCCTCTGCGTTACCTACAAACAGAATGATGCCGTTCTGGCCGGCTTCTCTCATTTTAGCCAGAAGCGTGGCTCTGCGGCTTACATAAACTTCCTTTGCAAACATCTCGAAGAGTTATTGGTTTCCTCAAAGATACGGTTTTTTATAAGATTCTTGATGTTGTTTCACATTATTAATAAGAAAAAAAGTCTAAAAAAGAACAACAATCTTACCCTTGACCCCAACATTGCCCAGATGCTCAATGCATACGGGGAAGAGAAAGCAAATCAGGTCCAAAATTAAAAGTAGGACGAATCCTCGCTCCAACCAGTCCCCATTTCATGAATTTTAACTAACAATTCCTTAAATGTTTTGGGAATGCCGGCTCTCGGTGCGTTCTGCGGACGTTTGGGGCTTTCTTCCCCCAAAGCCCGGATATGGATTTATAAACGAGTTATTTGTATCTTTACGCCATGAAATATCTGCTGGCGCTCATATTGGCGGTGTCTGTAAACGTGAAGGGCGTTCCCTTCACGCCCATGACGTATGAGCGGCTGCCTGAATTGAATATTCCCCGGGAAGCGCATCGCCTGGAGATGTGTAATGGGGAATTCACTGTCTTCGGCGGCCATACCACCGGATTTGTTTCCACTTCCACGGCCGAGTATTTCCGTCACGGGAAGTGGCATACCATAAAGACCCTTTACCCGCACGACGCCGGGTTCGCCCTGAAACTGCGCAGCGGAGAAGTGATACTGGGCGGAGGCTACGAAAAAACCTTCGGCGTGGGCCAGACCTGGGGCGTGGAGGTGTATGAGCCGGCCACCCACAGCTTTTCCCATCGGCCCATCCTGGACCAGAAGCGCACCCACGCCACCGCCTTGGAAATGCCTGACGGGCGTATCCTGGTGGCCGGCAACTGGTATGCCCCGGATGCTATGGAAACCTTTTCAGGAGGGGCGGTCTTTTCCACTGTGAAGCCGCTGAGCTATGCCAGGTCGGTACCGTATGTCCTGTTGACGGGGGAAGACAATGTCTATGTCATAGGTGACATGGATAACTACGGGGAGGTGTTGCCGGGCGGTTGGGTGGACCAGTTGCAAGGGGAGCCCTTCCAGGAGCCGCTGCTGCAGGAATGGATCCTGGGTAACGGCCACCTGCCCTGCCCGCCGGACCACTATGCCACAGGAGAGTTTTCGTATCTGATTCCCGTCTCCAACGCCGAAGGCCAGCATGCCCTCCTGCAGGTAGATCACGGACGGTTCTCTCTTCTGGAGACCGCCTCCCCTCTGCCGGAAGAAGGCCCCTGGGGCTCCTTGACATGGGAGCCAGGCCTGACGGTAGAACCCGAATCCCAGACCGCCTGGATGCAGGGATTTGATGCCGACAACCGGCTGTACCTGATGCGCGTTGCCTACAATGAGATACCCGCAGTCATAGAGGTATTCTATTCTGAGTCCTTGGAAAGAATGCCCCATAAAGCCGCTGCCTTAGCCCTGCCGGGCGGAGACTATCTGATGGTTGGCGGCTTTGGGGAAGATTCCTACGATGCCCAGGGCACGGTAATGCTGTTCCATACGCAGCCGCAGAAAAATCGCTTTGCCTGGTGGTGGCTGCTGCTGGCAGTGGGCGTAATGGGCTGCATCGGCCTTTATGCCATGCTCCGTCACAGGAAGAAGGCCGATGAAGAATCGGCCCCCGAAAAAACCTATCCTGTTTTGCAGGAGCGAATTGTGAGCTTGATGGAGCAGGAGCAGCTTTTCCGCAAGCCGGATCTCCGGATTGCCGATATCGCCATCCGGCTGCATACCAATACCACTTATATATCGGCCTGTATCAACAGCCAGATGGGAATCTCTTTCCCGCGTTTTGTGACGCAGTACCGCATCCGTTATGCGCAGGAGCAGATGAAACTATTCCCGGACAAGAAGCTGTCCTCCATCATCGATGAGGCAGGCTTCGCCAGCGAAAACAGTTTCTTCCGTTCCTTTAAGGCCGAGACCGGCTGCACCCCGGCCGAATGGAAACAGCAGCAGGCAAAATAGGAAAAGCGCAAGGTTTTTACTAACTTTGCGCTTTCATTTTTGGTTAGTATGTCTAGTCACATCAAGGATATCAACTTATGGGAAAGCGGCGAGCTCAAACTCAGTTGGGTACGCTCCCATATGCCTCTTCTGGACGGCATCCAGAAGGATTTCGAAAAGACAAAGCCCTTCAAGGGACTCAAGGTGGCCCTGAGCGTGCACCTGGAAGCCAAGACGGCGCATTTGTGCGAAGTGTTGGCCGCCGGCGGGGCCGATATGTACATCACCGGTTCCAACCCCCTGAGCACGCAGGACGACGTCGCCGCCGCGCTGGTGCACGAAGGCCTGAATGTCTTCGCCATCCACGGCTGTAACGAGACCGAATATTTCGACGATATCAGAAAAGTGCTGGAGGTAGGCCCCAATGTCATCATCGACGATGGTGGAGACCTGGTCACCACCCTGCACAAAGAGTTCCCGGAGCTGCTTCCGAACGTGATTGGCGGCTGTGAGGAAACCACCACCGGCATCCTGCGCCTGAAGGCCATGGACGCTGCCGGCAAGCTCACCTTCCCCATGATGCTGGTGAACGACGCAGACTGCAAGCACCTGTTTGACAACCGCTACGGCACGGGCCAGAGCGTGTGGGACGGCATCAACCGCACCACCAACCTCATCGTGGCCGGCAAGAATGTGGTGGTGGCCGGTTACGGCTGGTGCGGCAAGGGTGTCGCGATGCGCGCCAAAGGACTGGGGGCCGAGGTAATCGTCACCGAGGTAGATCCCGTCAAGGCCATGGAGGCCGTGATGGACGGCTTCAAGGTAATGCCCATGCGGGAGGCGGCGGCCGAAGGCGACATCTTCGTCACCGTCACGGGCTGCGAGGACGTCATCGGCCCGGAAGATTTCCTGTGCATGAAGGACGGTGCCATTTGCTGCAACGCCGGGCACTTTGACGTGGAGGTGGCTGTAGCCAAGCTCAAGGCTATGTCCGTGAGTCATCGGCCCGCCCGCAACAACATCGAGGCCTACAAACTGGAGAACGGCAAGACCATCTACATCCTGGCCGAAGGCCGCCTGGTGAACCTGGCCGCCGGAGACGGGCATCCCGCCGAAATTATGGATATGTCCTTCGCCATCCAGGCCCTCAGCGCCCGCTACCTGGTAGAGAACAAGGGCAAACTCACCAAGAAACTCAACAACGTTCCGCGCGAGGTAGACCTGGAAGTGGCCCATCGCAAGCTGGCCGACTGGGGCGTCCGCATTGACACCCTCACCCCGGAACAACACAAGTATATTTACGGAGAATAATGGCATTAATTCCTATTTACTGGTGGAATAAGGAAGTCAGGAACTTCCGCATTTCACAAACCAGCTTCAGAAAACAGCCCTGGGCCAACGGCGTTATCCTTCTGGCCTGTGTGGGCATAGCCATGCTGCTGGCCAACCTTCCCTTTACCAAGGAGATTTACCACAACTTCCTGCATACGGAGCTAACCATCCACGTGGCTTCGCCGGACGGATTCGTAGACTGGTTCTTCCCCCGGGACATGACCATGGAGAAGTTCATCAACGACATCCTGATGGTGGTTTTCTTCTTCACGGTAGGTTTGGAAATCAAGCGTGAAGTGGTGTGCGGAGAGCTTTCCTCCTTCAAGAAGGCCATCCTGCCGGTGATTGCCGCCGTGGGCGGTGTGCTGGTGCCGGCCCTCCTCTTCACCATTGTTAATCATGGCACCGAGGCCTCTTCCGGTTGGGGTATCCCCACCGCTACGGACATTGCCTTCGCCGTGGGTATCCTCTCCATCCTGGGAGACAAGGTGCCCATTTCGCTCAAGGTGTTCCTCACGGCCCTGGCCATTGCCGACGACCTCATCGCCATTTTGGTGGTGGCCCTGTTCTACGGCGGCAACATCAACCTGCCCCTGCTGGCGGTGGCCGTCGTGGTCATCATGTTCGTAGCCCTCATGAAGAAGCTGGGAGAAAAGCGGATTGCCTATTATCTGGTTCCGGCCGTCATCGTTTGGTTCCTGTTCTACTACAGCGGCATCCACGCCACCATGACGGGTGTGGTCATCGCCATGCTCATCCCCATGGACGCCCGCTACAACAAGGCCAAGTTCCACCGCCGTGCCAAGATCCTGTATGAAGGTCTGCTGGAGGCCGAGCAGGTGCATACCTACGAGGACTTCCCCAACGGTCCCGAGCGTCACTACCTCCGCCGCCTGAGCAGCCTCACCAAGAAGACCATCCCGCCGTCCTACCGTCTGGAGCACCGTCTCAACCCCATCGTGAACTTTGCCATCATGCCCATCTTCGCCCTGGCCAATGCCGGTGTGGAAATCACGGACCCGTCCTATTTCAACATCTTCAAGGCCATCGATCCCGTACTGGGCAGCGTGGGACTGGGTATTTTCCTGGGACTGGTGCTGGGCAAGCCGCTGGGCATCACCCTGGCCTCCTTGTTGGCCATCAAGTTCAAGATTGGCGCTATGCCTTCCCGTGCCACTTGGCCGATGCTCTTTGCCGTGGCCTGCCTGGGCGGTATCGGCTTTACCATGAGCATCTTTGTGGACACCCTGTCCTTCGCCGGACCGGAAATTGACCCGGCCGTGACACAGCACCTGCGGGACGCCGGCAAGATTGCCATCCTGCTGGGTTCCCTCACCGCCGGTGTCCTGGGCTCCCTGCTCATCACAATAGTTGCAAAAATTGAAAAGAAATAAGATAATGGGACTTTTAGACGGAAAAGTAGCGCTCATCACGGGCGCCGCACGCGGAATCGGCAAGGCCATCGCCCTCAAGTTTGCCTCTGAGGGGGCCGATGTGGCCTTCACGGACCTGGTCATCAACGAAGCCGCCGAAGAGACGGTGAAAGAGATCGCCGCCTTCGGCCACAAGGTGAAGGCCTATGCCTCCAACGCTGCCAATTTCGAAGAAACGCAAACCGTTGTGGCCGAGATTGAAAAGGAATTCGGTCGTATCGATATCCTGGTTAACAACGCAGGCATTACCAAGGACGGTCTGGTGATGCGCATGGCGGAATCCCAGTGGGACGCCGTCATCGCCGTCAACATGAAATCGGCCTTCAACTTCCTGCACGCCGTGGTGCCCATCATGGCCCGTCAGAAGGGTGGCAGCATCATCAACATGGCTTCCATCGCCGGCCAGACCGGCAACCCCGGACAGGTCAACTATTCGGCCTCCAAGGCCGGCCTCATCGCCATGGCCAAGTCCGTGGCCAAGGAGATGGGTCCTCGCGGCATCCGTGCCAACGCCATCGCTCCCGGCTATGTGATCACCGAAATGACCGAGGTCCTGCCGCAGGCCGTGAAGGACGAGTTCATCAAACTCATTCCCCTCAAGCGCGGCGCCACCGTAGAGGAAATCGCCAACACGGCCCTCTACCTGGGTTCCGACCTCTCCTCCTATGTCTCCGGTCAAGTCATCGCCGTCAACGGCGGCATGTACTGCTAGGTTATGCGCAGACTGCTGACATCCCTCCTACTGGCCCTTTCTTTCTGCGTGGTTCACGCGCAGGAAACGCACCTTTTTGCCCAGCGGGACACCTGCCAGCTGTATCTGGATATCTTCCGTGCTGCCGATGGCTCGGAAACCACTTTCCAGGGCCAGGCCAAACCCACCATCATCCACGTGTTCGGCGGCGGCTTCATTACGGGAACCCGCAACGAAAGTTATTTCCGGGGCTGGATAGACCAGTTGAACCGGGAAGGATACAACGTGGTCACCTTCGACTACCGCCTGGGTATGAAGGGATACAAGGTGGGAAAGGGCCTCAGCGGCACCTTCAAGGCATCCGAGCAGTTCGAGTATTCGCAGCAGATAGGGGTAGAAGACCTTTTCTCGGCCATTTCTTATCTGGCAGAGCATCCTGAACTGGGCATAGATACGTCCAACATGGTGGTGGCCGGCAATTCGGCCGGGGCCATCATCAGCCTGGCGGCGGTCCGGGAAATTGCCAACGGCACGGCCCGGGGCCTGCCGGAAGGTTTCCATTTCAAAGGTGCCCTGTCTTTTGCCGGCGGTATCATCAGTGCCAAGGGTACCCCGAAGTTCGAATCGGCCCCCTGTCCGGTAATGCTTATGCACGGTACGGCCGACAAAGCTGTGGCCTACAATAAGTTGGCGGGCTTTGGCCGGGGTATCTGGGGCAGTAGTTACTGGGCCCGGAAATTCAAGAGACAGGGTTATCCCTACTGCATCTACCGGTTCAAGGACCGTACCCACGAAGTGGCGTCTTACCACTTGGAACTCTGGGACTTGGAAAAGCAATTCCTTCAGGAAAACGTGATGCTGGGCCATACACGTGTTGTAGACACCGTGGTGGACGACCCCACGCTGCCCAAACGGCTATCTATTTCTATGGATGACATCTATAATGCCAAATAATTCTTTATCTTTGTAGAAAAAGGAATAGTATATGGAGAACGTAGATCTTGAAATATGGTGGTCTTCCCTCCCGGTGACGGAGAAAGAACGCATTGCCCTCAAGGGCCTCAAAAAGACGGACCCCAAGGCCGATGAATCCCTGGCCCACTATCCCGCCTGCACCGCCTGGTGGAACGCCCTGGAAAAGGACCGCAAAGACTTTATCTACAATCACTGCGTCGTAGCCCACGGAGACGAACTCCGCGAATGGAAGGATCAGAATCCTTACGGAGACTAGTTCTGTACCACCGACAAGGTCGCAACAGAGATGCGGACGTGAGGGCCTAGTGCTGATCGTAGGACAAAGTAGCAGGCCGACAAGGTGGCTCCCGTAGTAAAAGTATCATCGACAATTAAGATATGATGAGGGGCCGAAGGACGATGGCGGATTCTGAAGACATTCGCTACGTTCTTCAGGCGTGACTCTGCATCTAACCGGGTTTGGGTGCGGGTGCGGCGAACTCGATAAAGAATGTCTGCTCCCAACCTGGCACCCAGTGCTGAGGCAAGTTCTTTTGCGATAATTTCTGCCTGATTGTATCCACGCCGCCATTTACGATACCAATGGAGGGGAACGGGAATAACCAGATCTACATCCTTGAACTGCGTTGCCGAAGCTAAGTATCGGCCCATTTGTGCCGCGTAATATTGGCCTGCAAGGCGATTGCCTCTATATTTCAGCGCTTGGGGAATCTGTTTATATGGATTCTCGTGATGATAAAACAGCAGGGCGGCAGCAAAGACATAGGACATGGATTCGTCCTTTGGCCGATAACGCTCAAGCAGAGCGTTTAGTTCATTTGCCATAGGATTGTGTATCTGCTCCCAATAATAGGTAAAAGGAAGGTCTTCCTCACACCAAATGCACAGATGTTTTTCCCGTGCGCCTAGTATCCGACCGCATACCAGGCATGTCCGCGGCAATAACAGGTCGGCCAACGCCTGCAACACCATTGCCTTTACGCGAAGACCGCGTCCAGGTCTTCCCTCAGTTTGCGAAAACCGTTCTCCATTCGTTGTGCCTGGGTTTTCCGGGGCTTAATGCCGTTGAGGTAAGACCATAGTTGTTTTTGATTGATTCCGGTCATCTGGGCGACGCCGGCAAGAGTAAAGATGCCAGCATCCACATAATATTTGAGCAGGCTGGGCATATCCAGTTCGTAGGAGATTTCGTATTCTCCATCCAAATAGGCAGGGTATTTGAACCCTTCGGCCTTCGCCGTTTCTTTGTAGAAAGCCATCTGGCGGAACATGTCCTTTTTCGCCTCCTCAATGGTGGCTCCGGCTCCGGAAAAGATATCCGATTTGCAGAATACGGTGTAGGTCCCGTCCTTTGCCCTTTCTATAATTGCATCAATCTTTGTCATACCAAATGCATTTCTTTTTTGATTTTACATTCCAAGCCTTTGCCAAGCTCTTTTCCTTGGTGATAAGGTACCGGGTAAGTTCTTGCTCCTTTCCGGTAAATCACATGGCTTCCGGTTTGCCTCACAATCTCCCAGCCCTTCATTACGATTAGCCGGTGGATTTCGTCATACTTCATAGGCACACAAAAATAGATAGATTTCTATTAAAAAACAAATCAAAGAATAGAAAAATGTCTATTCTTTATAACCATTCCGGGCACTGTTTTTCCCACAAAAAGCATTCTTAAAGGAAGGACAGACAAAAAATGTATTGCATAGTATAATGCGCTTATTATTAAATGTTTATTTGCCAAGAAGCAGAGGTGTAAGTCAGGCAAAGCCCTTTTATTCCTGCTAAATAGCGGTTAGAAAAAAAATCGTATCTTTGTAAGGATGGAACTGTTTTATGCATACGAGGTGAATGGCCGATACTGCCGGCTGGATGCGGAGGAAAGCGGGCATTGTGTGCGGGTGCTGCGGCACCGCGCCGGGGATGCCGTGGATGTGATTGACGGGCAGGGAACCCTGTATCATTGCCGCCTCACGCTGGACAACCCCAAGGTCGCCGAGGCCGAGATTCTTTCCGAGGAGGCCGATTGGGGAGCACATCCTTACCACCTGACCATAGGCTGCTGTCCCACCAAGAACAACGACCGTTTCGAGTGGTTCGTGGAAAAGGCCACCGAGCTGGGTGTAGACCGTATTGTGCCCCTTATCGGAGACCATTCCGAGCGCAAGGTCTACAAGACCGAGCGCGCTCAGCGCATCGCCCTCTCGGCCACCAAGCAGTCCCTGAAGGCGCGTATTCCGGAGATTGCCGAGCCTGTGAGCGTGAAGGACTTCCTCGTCATGCCCGGCTCCGACCGGGCGTCTCTTAAGCTCATCGCCTATTGTTTCGAAGAAGAAACGCTTCGCACCAGCATCAAGGCTGCCTTGAATGCCTCTGACGCCCGCGACATCACCATCCTCATCGGCCCGGAAGGGGACTTTTCGCAGGAGGAGGCGCAGCTGGCGCTGAAGAACGGATACATTCCCATCCATCTGGGGAACTCCCGGCTGCGGACGGAAACCGCCGCCGTCACGGCCGTAGAAGCTGTCTATTTACATTTTATGCAATAGCCTTATGAAACGGAACATTCCCGCCTTGTTTTTTGTCGTCGTGACCCTGCTTAACTGGGCCGGACGTTATATGGGAAATGACGCGCTGGCCGCCGCCGTAAAGCCCGCCATCATGCCGCTGCTGGCCGCCAGTGTGCTGGTTTATGCCCTTAACCACAGGCTGGACGGCCGGAAACTGACGCTGCTCATCTGCGCCGAACTCTTCGGCTGCGCAGGTGACATCTGCCTGCTCAGCAATGCCTTTCCGCTGTTTGCCGGAGGCATAGGCGCCTTCCTTATCGGCCATATCTTCTATGTAAGCATTTTTGGTGGCGAGTCCTGGAAAAGGATGCACTGGATGGGTTGGGTAGTTGGTGTCGTGGCGATGCTGGGCATGGTGTTCGGACTTGTGAAGTTGCTCAACGTAAGCGGTGAACTGCTGCCTCCCATGGCGGTCTATGGCTTTATGCTCACGCTGCTTCTGTTCAGCACCTTCTGCGGTCTGGTCCGTCTGAAGGACAAGGGTACCTGGGCCATCCTCTTCACAGGTGCCGTGCTATTCACTTTCTCCGACTGCATGATTGCCGCAGGGACCTTCGATGTCGTTAATATCGCCCGGCAGGAGTTCATCATCATGACCACCTATGTCGTGGCCCAGGCTCTCCTGGCCATCGGCACGGTTAAGCTTGCCTCAAAGAGATAACATTCGCAACTCGGTTGCACGTTATAGTCCGTACCTTTGCTGCAGTTAAAGGTACAGACTATGGAAAAACACGAGCATACTCATCATCATGAATGCGAGTGCCACGAGCATGAGCACCATCACGAACACCATCACGAGCACGAACACCACCACCATCATCACGAGGAGGAAGAAGGCCACGGCCGGCTGATCAAGATCATTGTCGCCGCGGTTCTTCTGGGCGTTGCCGTGATCATTGAAAAGAAGACCGACTGGGCCACCTGGCAGTATCTGCTGCTGTTCCTGGTTCCTTACCTGGTCGTAGGATGGGATACCCTCAAGGAGGCGGCCGAAGGCCTCTTCCATGGCGAAGCGCTTAGCGAAGACTTCCTCATGAGCATTGCCACGCTGGGTGCGTTGGGCATCGGCTTCATGCCGGGTGCCGAAACGCAGTTCCCGGAGGCTGTCTTCGTGATGCTGTTCTTCCAGGTGGGCGAACTCTTCGAGGAAATGGCCGAAGGCCGCAGCCGTAAGAGCATTTCGCACCTGATGGACATCCGGCCCGACACCGCCCACGTGGAGCGCGACGGTAAGTTGGAGACCGTGAAGCCCGACGAGGTAGCCGTGGGTGAGATCATCCTCATCCAACCTGGCGAAAAAGTGCCGATGGACGGCGTTGTACTGGAAGGTAAGTCCAGTTTGGACACCGTTGCCCTTACCGGCGAAAGCGTTCCCCGCAGCATCCACGAGGGCGATGAAATCCTCTCCGGCTGCGTGAACCTGAGCGGCGTATTGCGCGTCCGCACCACCAAAGCCTTCGGCGAATCCACCGCCGCCAAGATTCTGGATCTGGTGGAAAACGCCGCATCGGCCAAATCCAGGAGCGAGAGCTTCATTACCAAGTTTGCCCGTGTGTATACGCCTATTGTAGTGGCGCTGGCCGTCCTCATTGCCGTGGTTCCCAGCCTCTTCACCGGCGAATGGGCCACGTGGATCTACAGGGGCCTCATGTTCCTGGTGGTTTCCTGCCCCTGCGCCCTGGTTATTTCTGTGCCGCTTACCTTCTTTGGCGGTCTGGGAGGCGCATCCCGCAAGGGCATCCTCATCAAGGGTTCCAACCTGGTAGACACCCTGGCCAAAGTAAAGACTGTGGTCTTCGACAAGACCGGAACCCTCACCGAAGGCGTATTCGAGGTAACAGCCGTACACCCGGAAGTCATTGACCAGCAGGAACTCCTGCACCTCGCCGCTCACGTAGAGCGCCACTCCACGCATCCCATTGCCATGGCGCTTCGCAACGCCTACCCCAACGAGGCCGATGACTGCAGCGTAGAGGGCATCGAGGAGACCGCCGGCCATGGCGTCATCGCCAACGTTAACGGCAAGCGCGTGGCTGTGGGTAACAGCAAACTCATGGAGGCCGAAGGCGCCGCCTGGCACCCCTGTGAGCACAACGGCACCATTATCCACGTGGCCATCGACGGCATCTATGCCGGACACGTGGTCATCAGTGACCGCATCAAGGCCGATGCTGCCGAAGGCATCCGGGCCCTCAAGGCCGCAGGTGTGAACAAGACGGTCATGCTCACCGGTGACCAGGAAAGCGTAGCCGCCGACGTGGCCCGGACCCTGCACGTGGACGAATATCACGCCCAGCTTCTCCCGGCCGATAAGGTAAGCGAAGTGGAAAAACTCCTGAAAGAAGGCACCCTGGCCTTTGTGGGAGACGGCATCAACGATGCGCCGGTCCTCACCCGGGCCGATGTGGGCATCGCCATGGGCGCCCTGGGATCCGACGCCGCCATTGAGGCCGCCGACGTGGTCCTGATGGACGACAAGCCCTCCAAAATTGCCACCGCCGTGCGTATTGCCCGCCGAACGCTGGGCATTGCCAGGCAGAACATTGTCTTTGCCATCGGCATAAAAGTACTGGTGCTGGTGCTGGCCGCGCTGGGTATCGCCACCATGTGGATGGCCGTTTTCGCCGACGTGGGTGTAACCGTCCTGGCCGTCCTCAACGCCATGCGGGCGCTAAGAAGTTAATAATCCTGAAATAATTACTGTATAATCAGGCGGTTAAACCGGTGCGTAAGCACTGCTCGATTGCGTTCCTTTCTTGACAGCTGAGCCCAGTATTGGTCGTCGAAGGGAACGCTTTCTTTTGCGTAACCGGCAAAATACTTATCAAACTCCGCGGCCAGCCGGGCGTCTTTGACAAGCACGTTCTCTTCCAGGTTGCGACGGAGCGCCCGATGGGTCATATTGGTCGAGCCCAGGAAGAGGATGCTCCCATCCACCGACAGGGCTTTGGTGTGGTGGAAGCCACCCGGATACAGCCACAGCCGTGCACCCGCGGGGCAGAGGACCTTATGGAAAAGGCCGAGAGCCGAACGTTGATAGACCGGGATATCATTCCATTCGCCCAGCAGGAACTGGATGTCCACGCCACGCTGCAAGGCCTTCAGAAGAGCCTCCTGGACAAGGCCGGGGAGGGCGATATAAGGCTGGATGACACGGATGGAGTCCTGCGCCTGGTCAATCAGGACCGTCATGGTGGACAGGAGGTCATCGGCCTTCTCTATGACGCTTACCTGCGGCGCGCCGGCACGGAACTGAACGTTCATGTCGAAGCAGGGGAAGCTGTCCGGCAATTCTTTGAACTTCCCGAAGGAGGTATCGGAAATATTAGTGGAGCCGATGAAAGACCATTCGCCGTCGATGATGACCACCTTGCGGTGGTTCCGATGCAGGACATGGTTGGCTACCGGGAACTTCACCTGGTCCCAGAAGGAGATTTGCACACCGTCCGCACGGAGGGCCTCATAATCCCAGGCCTCACCTTTGGTTCCCCAGCCATCCACCACGATCTCCACTTTCACGCCTTCCTGGGCCTTCCGACGCATGAGGTCCATGACTTCCCGGGCATTCGGCCCGCCCAGGGAATACATTTCCAGATAGATGCTCTCCCGGGCCTGCGAAATATGCTTCAGAAGGGAGTCTTTATAGGCCTGTGACGAGGGCAGCAGATACACCTGGGTACTGTCGCTCTGCAGACCGTAGGGATTGTGATTGTGCGACAAACCACCCTTGGCCGGATTATTCATGAAACAGAGGGCTAAAGCCAGAATGAGCGCCAGCAGGGCGTATAGAAGAATGGTGAGAAAGCGTTTCATAGGTACTGACAAAGATACACAAATCGGCCACGTAGCTATATCCTTGCAAAGATATCAAAAAATTGGTACTTTTGTAAGAATCAAAGAAGGAAGAAAATGGCCAGTTTGTTCAATTTCGGATTTTTCGGCAACCAGCCGCACCGGGTATTCAACTACAAGCCCCGCTATTATGACCCCGAGGAAGAAAAGCGGCGCCAGATGTTCGGAGACGTGGACGGTACCAACGAAAAAGCCCGTGAAAGTGGAGAGTATGTGCCCGGCAGCAGTCTGCGGGGAGCTTTCCGCAATGGTAATTACCAGCGCACCCGCTCCTCCATGGGCAAGGCCCACACCATCATCACCCTGGTCACCCTGGTCCTGATAGTGGTAGTCCTCATCTACATGGCCAAATTCTTTGAAATGCTATAACGAAGTGGAAGGACAGGTCCCTCTGAAACCTGTAGCCACCCTCGGCTCATCAGAGGGAGGGGCCCGCCGGCAAAGCCGGTGGGAGGGACGAAGGGAGCGAAGCGACCGTAGGGTTTCAGAGGGACCTGTCCTGCAACGAAGTATATGGAACTAAGGATATTACCCAAAAATATCGCAGACATGATTGCGGCAGGGGAGGTCGTCCAGCGGCCTGCCTCCGTAGTCAAGGAGCTTATGGAGAATGCGGTGGACGCCGGCGCAACGGACATCAAGGTAGTGGTGGCCGATGCGGGGCGTACGCTCATCCAGGTTATCGACAACGGCTGCGGCATGACGCCGGACGACGCCGTGCTGTGCTTTGAGCGGCATGCAACGTCCAAGCTGGCATCGGCCGAAGACCTGCATCATATCCTCACCTTCGGCTTCCGCGGCGAGGCCCTGGCTTCCATCGTGGCAGTGGCCGAAGTCACTCTTCGCACCCGGCAGGAAGGCGAAGAGCTGGGCGTTGAGGTCACCATGGCGGCTTCGGAAAACAAAGGCACGCGGGAAGTCTCCTGCCCGGTGGGCACCAACGTTGCCGTCCGCAACCTCTTCTATAACATCCCAGCCCGCCGCAAGTTCCTCAAGAGCGACAATGTGGAGCTCCGGCACATCGTGGAAGAATTCCAGCGCGTGGCCCTTACCCGCCCGGATATCGCCTTCACCCTTACTCACAATGGCAAGGACATTCACGTGGTCAAGCCTGCGCCCAGCCACAAATTCCGTATCCAAGACCTTCTGGGGCCCGCCATCGTGGGAGATATCGTGGATATTGAGGCCAGCACCAGCCTGGTAAGCCTGCAGGGCTATATCGGCAAGCCCGAAAGCGCCCGCAAGACCCTGGGCAACCAGTTCTTCTTTGTGAACGGCCGGTATTTCCGCAGCCCGCTGCTGCACAAAGCCGTCATGAAGGCTTACGAAAACCTGATTCCGGAGGGCTATACCCCGTCCTACTTCATTTACCTGGACGTAGACCCTTCCACCGTGGATGTGAACATCCATCCCACCAAGGCGGAAATTAAGTTTGAAGAGGACCAGATCCTCTTCCAGACGGTTTTTGCAGCGGTGAAGGAGGCTTTGGGCAAGGTGGGCGTGGCCGGTTCCATCGAGTTCGACAACCCCGAGGCCCGCGAGATCCCCGTCATCGGCACCCGCTTCGAAGAATACCGTCCCTCCAGCGTCCCTACCGCCGGGGTAGACCTGGACTTCAATCCTTTTGAAGACCTTGGGCCTTACGCAGAGCCTAAGCAGCCTAAACAAGTCGACTATTCGTCCCACGTGGACAAGAACCAGAACTACGGTGCCTTGTTCGAGGACCGGACCCTGCCCACTTCGCAGATTCTGATTGTGCAGGGCAAGTACATCCTCACGCAAAGCGCCGGGGGCATCATGGTCGTGAACATCCGTCGTGCTCAGGAACGCCTGCTGCACGACCGCTTCCTCAAGGCCCTCACGGCCAATGCGCATGTGTCACAGGCCGCCCTGTTCCCCGTTCAAGTGCCCGTGGGTGTGGAAGGCCGCCTGCTCATAGAAGAGCATCAGGAACTCCTCAGGAGCCTGGGCTTCGACATCGCCCCCTTCGGCAACGACACGGTAGTGGTGAGCGGCGTGCCGGAAGGGTATAGTGCCCAGCAAGGGGAGGTAGAGACCCTCATGGCCGATGTCCTCCTTATCCTCAAAGACGAAAACGGCGCGCTGCCGGGCGTAATGGAACAGAGCCTGGCGCAGAAATTCGCCGTCCTGGGTGCCTGCAGCGCCCGTAATATCACCTCTCCCCTGGAGGCCCAGCGGCTGGTAGACGCCCTCCTCCAGAGCGAGAACCCCGAATTTACATCGGCCGGCAAACGCATCCTTGCCATTATGGGGGCCGAAGAACTGGAAAAGAGATTTTAGTATGGCAAACAACGGAGACTTTTTTCGCAATATGCCTCCGGTAACCCGGAACCTGCTGCTGGTGAACGTGATCATGTTCATCGCCTCGCTCATCAACGAGGAATTTATGGTGAGCACCTTCGCCATGTTTTACCCGGCGTCCCCGTTCTTCCGCTGGTGGCAGCCCGTCACCCACATGTTCATGCACGGCGGCTGGTGGCACATTATGTTCAACATGTACTCCCTGGTTATGTTCGGTATGGTGGTGGAAAGGGTTCTGGGAACCAAGAAGTACCTGATCTTCTACTTCCTGACGGGCCTTGGCGCCGTGGCCTTCCACACTTGCGTGGAATGGCTGGAAATCAATTATATGGGTGGCAGCATCACCAAGGCTATGTACACACCTATGGTGGGTGCTTCGGGTGCCATCTACGGTGTACTGGTGGCCTTTGCCATGCTGTACCCCGAGGCCAAGCTCACCCTTATCTTCCCGCCCATTACGCTCAATGCCAAATGGTGGGTCATCATCTTCATCGCCATTGAGCTGTTCACCGGCATTTCCGGTACCCAGGTTGGTGTAGCCCATTTTGCCCATCTGGGCGGCGCCCTCTTCGGCTGGCTCCTTATCCGCTACTGGAAAAAGACAGGCAAACTGTATAGAAGCTGGTAAATGACGGAGAAGAAGAAACGGCATTGGCTTTCGCGCCTCTCTTTTGGTACCGTATCCCTGGTGATGGCGGTGCTGCTGGCGCTCAGCTATTGCTCCGTTGTCTTCGACCCCGCCAAATTCTGGTTTTTCACCCTTTTCGGCCTGCTGTATCCCGTCTTTCTGGTGATTACGTTCGGGCTCTTCATCTGGGCCCTCATCCGCCGCTCTTCCATGAAGGGACTCCTGTTGGCCGTGCTTCTGCCGTCCTTCTTCTTTGCAGGCCGATATTATCAGCCCCACTGGAAAACCATCGAGGGAGAGCCATCGCTCAAGGTGGTTTCCTATAACGTCGGCCTTTTTGCCCATGCCGACAAAGAGCAGGACCGGGCCGAACTGGCCGATTCCGTGAGCGCCTACCTCATGCGCCAGGACGCCGACATCATCTGCCTGCAGGAGTTCTACCTACCCTCCAAAATCAACCTGGATCGCTGGCTTCACCAACGTTTTCCAGGCTATAAGGCAGAATATTATGTTCTTACCGGCAAGAGCGGGCACGCGGGCAACCTTACCCTGAGCCGCCGTCCCGTAGTGGGCCGCGGAAAGGAGGCCTTCGAGAAATCCACCAATATGGCCATCTGGACCGACGTGAAGCTGGACAGTAGCACGGTGCGTATCTTCAACTGCCATTTCGAGAGTTACAACATCTCCCTGGGCCGCCTGGTCAAGGGGCTCCGGGACGATGCCTTCCGCGAGGAGACCGGCCTCAAGATGCGCCGCTCCATCCGGGAACGGCCGCGTCAGGTGGCCCACGTCCTCAAGAGCGTGAATTCCACCTCGGTGCGCTCCCTGGTGCTGGGCGACTTCAACGACACTCCTCTCTCGTACACCTACTTCCGTCTTTTGAGCGGCCGGCACGACACCTTCGTGAAGGCCGGCAAGGGCTTTGGCGCCACTTACAGGGCACTGTGGCCTTTCCTCCGCATAGACTACATCCTTTATCCCAAAGACCTCCACGCCGTTTCCTATGAGGTGGGGGAGGCCACCTATTCCGACCATTTCCCTGTGATTGCAACTTATTATGAAACCGCAAGAGATACAAAGTGAGGCCCTGCGCGTCCTGCGCGAGGGAGGTACCATCCTCTATCCCACCGACACGGTGTGGGGCCTGGGCTGCGACGCCACCAACCCCGAAGCCGTGGCCAAGATTTTCGAGATCAAGAAGAGGGCCGATTCCAAGTCCCTGGTGCTCCTGGCCTGCAACCTGGATATGGTGGCCAAGTACGTCAAGGAGGTCCCGTCCATCGCCGTAGACCTGGTTGAGGTGAACGACGCTCCTATGACCATCATCTACCCCGAGGCCCAGGCAGGGGAACCCGGCGCCCCCGGAGACCGCTGGCACCTGGCCTATAATGCCGTGGCCGAAGACGGCTCCGTGGGCATCCGCATCCCGCTTATGGACTGGTGTAAGGACCTGGTGTTCAAGCTGGGCCGCCCCATTGTGAGCACATCGGCCAATATTTCCGGCGAACCCACGCCCCAGCGTTTCTCGGAGATTCCGCAGGAAATCAAGGATGCCGTGGACTTCGTGGTTCCCCCGTCCATAGACACCCAGAGCACCGGCAAGGCCTCCCAGATTCTGAAGGTGGGCCTGCGCGGAGAAATCGAAATCATAAGAAAATAGCAAGTCGCTGTTTGTCAGCGGCTTGCTACCTGAATAGACTTTACAGTCTGTTAGTTGAACTTGGGTACAAGGATCCAGGTGTCTCCTTCTACCTTGTGATTTATGTATGGGAAAGTGCTCTCGGGGGTGGCGTTTTTCACCCCGTCGATGGTTACGACGCCGTGAGTTCCGTCCGCTCCTCCGCCGATATAATCGGCCAGGTCATTACCGCGAGTGGCCGTGATGGATGTGATGCCAGCTGTGATGACAATGGGGAAATCATTCGTGTTCTCGGCCCCGGACCCGATAGCGGGAGCGTCTGCCCCACCTGTTGCCACGATGGTGCCACCAGTAATGGTGATGCTTTCGCATTTGGCTTTATCGCCAGCACCAGTGCCGATGGCGGGACACCATTCATAGACGCTCGCTATGACAGTTCCCCCACTGATGGTTATGGCCTTACAAATTGAATAACCAGAACTTGTACCAATGGCGGCACCATAATCCGTGTTCTCGGCATTGACCTCGGCTTTTTCTTCAATGGTAATATTCCCACAAGTGCCGATGGGCCCAGCACCAATAGCAGCTCCAGAGTAACTACTGACGGCATTCACTTTTGCATTTCCACCAATGGTAATATCGCCACAATGCGTGTATTTATGTCCGCTGCTGGAGCCAATGGCGGGCATCCCCCTGAATCCGATAGCCGTTATCTCGGCCGTGCCGCCAATGGTGATATCGCCACATTCGCTGTCGTAGCTGGTGCCGATAGCAGCAGAATCATAACCGCCTTCGGCAGTAATGACTCCACCAAGAAATACCAGATTGCCGCTCTTTTCGCCAACACGCATACTGCCGATGGCGGCAGCCATGGTATCAATGGTTCCACTGGCTTTTGCATCCAGTGAGCCATCGCCGTCAATGGTGAGCGTGTGATCGCCCGGGACATAAAGGGCAGGATAAAAATTATCGAAACCTCTGATGACATTGGTTCCGCGGAGCGTGATGGTGGCATCACCCAGGCATGTAATACCGGCGAACTCATGTTCCTTAAACACCGTTCCAGTGGGGTTGATGTTGACGTTCTCAAGCGTGATGCTGGCACCGTCCGCAATGCTGATCATGAGCTCCGTGGCGAGTGTTCCGGTCAGCTTGTCGCCATCCTGGGCAATGTAGTCCTCGGTCAGTGTGGCAAGATCCACAATGGTTTCAGGCTCTTCCGGGTTATCTACCGTACAGGCAGAGAAAACAGTTGCGCCGCAGAGGAGGGTGGCGGCGATCATTCCATGTAAGTGTTTGTTAGTCTTCATGATATTGTTGGTTAAATTGTCGTATCTTCTCGCGTAACTCTATATTCTCGTTGATGAACTTCTCGAGATGAACGTTATTGTCGCAAATGCGCCACCGTTGATAAATGATGATAAGCACCAATGCCAGCGTAATGACTACGGCAGCGGCGGCAAGCGCACAGGCAATGACAAGTTCTATCCTCAACATCATGGCACAAAGGTACTTCCCGCCAGCAGGAAGGTCGTTCCGCTGGCGGAAAACTTTGTTTCAAATCAGGAAAATGAGCCTAGTGCTGCGAAATCTTACGATACTCGCTGGGGGACATGCCGTAATAGTCGCGGAACAGGCGGAAAAGCGTGGTACGGCTGCCAATCCCGCAAAGTTCGCCAATAAGTCCCACGGAATCGTCACTGGTCTTTAGCAGCACAGCCGCTTGCTGAATGCGATAGCGGTTGATGAAATCGGCCACGGTTTCGCCATTAGAGCACTCACGGATGGCCTGCTCCACATATTTGTAGTTGGTGGACAGCATCCTGGCCAGCGTCTCGCGGTTCAGGGTTTCATCCGTATAGGGCTTCTCGTCGTCCATTAGCTTGCACAGCCGGCGGAAAAGTTGCTGGCTGGAGGTAAGCCGTTCTTCTGGCTCTGTCTGCAGCTGCCGTATCTGACGTGCCTCTTCCTCTTCGCGCTGCTGTATCTGTTCGTAGAGCCGCTGGTTCTTCTCCGTCAGTACCTTATTATACCTGAAGGCACGCCACAGCAAAAAGACAATGAGCAGGATGATGACCAGCGCCGAGGCGATGGCGATGCGATAGATGACGGCCCGGGCCTCGGCATCCTTCAGCTGCAGGTCCTTCTCCTGTGTGCGGTAAATCTGGGCCAGTTCCAGGCTTTGTGCCTTTTTATCCCGGGCGGCAAGGCTGTCGGCCATCACTTCAACCCGCTGCATGGCCAGATCGGCCTGGCGGTAATTACCTAATGAACGATAGGCTGCGGCCTTGTTTTTCAGCAGAGTCATTAAACCGGGACTGATGGTATCGTAACGCTCATAATACGGATACACATCGTCGATGATTTGCAAGGCGCGTGTACCATCGCCTGTGAGTACATAGTAAAAAAGAATGTCACTTTTCCCATCTGGCGTTTCCGAGAACTGCGTTTTGTTGAAGGCCTCCACCGACTTTCTTGCATCGGCCCTCCTGCCGGTTTTTTGCTGACAATAGGCAAGTACAGAATATACACGGGCCAGCTGCTCATCAATGTAACCGTCGGGCGCATTTTCGACCTCCTTGTCTATGCGCTCTATGACGGTTATTCTTTCCTCTCCGGTGGCAATGGCCTCGTCGTATCGCTCCAACGCACTGAGATAGCGCATCTTCTGCCCCATATAGTAAGAAAGGTATGGCAACGTCCTGGGTGAGGTTGACTGTTTGAGCAGTTCTATGCCTTTGTCCATATAGCCGAGGCCGCTGCCTTCCTGCTGGCGCTCCATACATACACCGGCCTCGAAGTTAAACTCCGTCTCCAGCTGGGTATCGCCTGCCTCATGGGCCAGACGTGCTCCCTCCAGGCAGTATTCCAGGCACTTGCTGTAGTTCTCCTCCAGTTCATAAGTGGACATCATCAGGCTGAAATTCCGCAGATACATTTGGCTGGTCTTGTCTGCCTGCCGGCTGTCTAGCACCTTTTGGATGTGGCGCCTGGCCTCGGGGAAATCTTTGGTGGCCCCGTAATGGATGAGTCCCCTGAGCCAGTTGCAGCTGTCGGCCCCTATTACGCCCATCATCTCGGCCGAATCGGTCATGGCCAAGGCCCGTTCTGGATCTCTGAGGTGAATCTTTTTGATGTTTTCAAACGAATAGATACTGCTGTCGACCCCGGCGCGCGGCCCCGACGTGCCGTTCCCGGAGCAGCCCGTCGTAAGGGCCAGCATGGAGCAGAACAGTGCCAATCCTATTGCCTTACCAAATATCCGCATTATATATATTTGATTATCTTGTGCATAGATACGATTTTATTTTCAAAAATCAAAAGGGAAGGTCCGATGAAAGAAATCAAAACTGAGGTTTTTTTGTATCTATTCTTATGGATTTTCCAAATGATTTGGAAAGAAGTTAGGATATATTTCATCACTTCGATTCAGCGGTGTAGTTTGTGGATATATATTGCGCTCATAGGGGCGTCCCGCCCCTGGCCGCGCGGCCACCCCTG
>JAFPGC010000015.1 GCA_017423025.1 Bacteroidales bacterium | reverse complement strand
GGCAAATTTACGAAAAAGAGCGGTTTTGGAAAAAAGTTTTTTCGTACCTTTATGGTCATGAAAGCAAAGATCCTTTTCCTGGCGCTGGGACTGCTGGTGGTGGTTTCGGCCCGTTCGCAGCAGAGGCTGCAGCCCATTCCCATAGACCATAAGTGGCTCAATAACAAGGAAGTGGCTTTTACCTACGACGGCTCTTACACCGACGCAGGGTGTTTCAAACTCACGCTGGGCAAAAAGCTCACCCGCACCGAAGGCTTCCAGGCACCGGAAAAGTATGCCGATTTCCCGCTGAAGCCGCAAGGCGCCGTGAATCTGACCTTCAGCCCGGATTCCACCAAGATGGCCTTCACCCGCAACAACGACCTGTGGGTAGTGGATATCGCCAGCGGCGAGGAAACCCGCCTCACGACCGACGGCACCGAAACCATCATGAACGGCTACGCCAGCTGGGTTTATTATGAGGAGATCTTCGGCCGTCCTTCTCGTTATCGTGCTTTCTGGTGGAGCCCGGACAGCGAAACGCTGGCCTTCTACCGCTTTGACGACACGGAGGTGCCCATGTTCCCCATCTACTCGCCCAAGGGCCAGGACGGCGTTCTCCGCCGCACGCATTACCCCAAATGCGGCGAGAAGAACCCGGAAGTGAGAATAGGCTTTGTGAAGGCCACCGGAGGCGAAATAGTCTGGGCCGATTTCAACGAAAAGGAAGACCAGTACTTCGGCACACCCTTCTGGGGGGCCGACAGCAAGAGCTTTTTCGTAAGCCGCGAGCCCCGCATCCAGAATACGCTGGACGTGTATGCAGTGTCCCCGGCCGATGGAAGCAAGAAGGCCATCTACCACGAGGAAGTGCCCACCTGGCTGGACTGGATCGAAGGCATGCTCTTCACCGACAAAGGCCTCTACATGGTCCGCAGTTTCGAGACCGGATGGCAGCAGATCTATTTCCTCAGCTACGACGGCAAGCTCAAACGCCTCACCGACGGTCCCAACTGGCGCATCGAGCTTCTCCGCGCAGAGAAGGACGGCACCGTCTATTTCCTGGCCGAAAGGGATTCCCACGTCCGCCAGGGCCTGTACAAGGTTTCCCCGAAGGGGGTGATATCGGCCCTGACCGATCCTTCCTTGTATGTTCTTAGCGCATCTTTTGCCCCCGACGGCAAGCATTTCATTACCCAGGCTTCCAATCTCCAGACGCCTTGGGAGGTTCGCCTGTACGACCTCAAGGGCAAGTCTGAACTCATTGCCAGCCAGGGCAGTTACGAAGGCCGCACCGGAGAACTGGTGTCCATCACCGTGGACGGGCTGGAACTGCCGGGCGTCATTTACTACCCCGAAGGCTTTGACCCGGCCAAGAAGTATCCTGTACACGTGGATATTTACGGCGGCCCCGACACCCCTCAGGTATTCGACCGCTGGGTTCATCCGGCCCGTTACGGCTGGTATTCCCAGCATGGCATTATCGAGCTCATAGCCGACTGCCGCGCCGCCGGACACAACGGACGCGAAGGCCTTGACGCCATCTACAAGCAGCTGAGTACCATTGAAATAGACGATTTTGTAGAATGGGCCAATTGGCTGCAGAGCCTGCCCTATGTAAAGGCCGATAAGATTGGCGTAGAGGGCTTCAGCTTTGGCGGAACCATGACCACGCTGCTGGTTGCCACCGCCTCCGAGTACTTCCATTACGGCATTGCCGGTGGCGGCGTCTACGACTGGATGCTCTACGACACCCATTACACGGAGCGTTTCATGAGCACGCCCCAGGACAATCCGGAAGGCTACCACAATACCGCCGTCATCCGCCGCGTTGGGAATTATCCTGCCTTGGAAGGCAAGGCCGATGGTTCCGTCATGCTCAAAATCACCCACGGCACCGGCGACGACAACGTCCACTTCCAGAATACGCTTCAACTCATCGACCAGCTGCAGAAGCAGGGCGCGGCCTTCGAATTCATGATCTACCCCGACGGCATGCACGGCTACCGCGGCTACCAGGGCGCTCACTTCCAGGCCGCCAACTACGCTTTCTGGGAGAAGTATCTGCTCAATTAATCAGTCACCTGAGGGAAATGTAAAACAGCCCTCAGAACCTTCACATCTGACCTTGTCAGTCTAGCCAGTTGCTTGATTGACAAGGTCTTTCTTTCAGACCAAAAGTCGCTTGCCAGTTCAATTCGTTCACCATGGGTCAGCCGTATCACCTCTCTTCCATATTTCGATAGACTTCTTTCTGCTATCTCTTTTCGAAGTTTGCTCTCATCCTTTCTATCCAGGAAAGGTCTGGCATCGGCCGCTTCCATTTCTGCCAAATCTTTTTTCTTCACGTTTAGAAATGCGATGAACTGCCTGGGCGAAACGAATACATTCTTTCTCAGATACTCCAGGTCCATATAACTCCTGGGAACTAGCATTCCATCAAGATTATACTCCCAATCTCCAGGAAGTTTTACCCGGGTTCTGAACAATCGGCATTGCTCGCGATAGGCTAGATCGGCCACTTTCTTGAAAGTCTGCTCTTTGTTTGAATGACAGTACGACCGACCCGGTCCCCATGGATAATCTTCCGGCAGAAATTCAAATCCGGCTTCTGTGCAGTTACGGAATACATAGATTATCTTTCTTCGGAGTTCTTCATCATCACGGATGGGATCGGCCTCAATCCAAATGGATTTTTTGACCCGCTCGGGGTGACCATCTCTGTTAAAGTGCCTTACTATTAGTCTTTTGATTTCTCTCCTAAACTTTTCAACTCCTTTCGGGTCTCCTTTAAGAATACAATGAAAATGAGTTGTCATCACCTCTAGAGCCAAAACTTTCAAGTGACAATAATAAGCCACAACAGCGATTAAGTTCATCATGAGGACAAAACTGCCGTCCTCATCACACAGAACCATGACCCTGGTCCCGTCTGAATATACGTGATAACAATCATGAATAGATTTTGGCACAAAGTCGTCCATAATTATTGTCTTTTTGCAAAGGTAAAGAGGGTTATCCGTTTCATCAAAAACAAACGAAATAATAAGTACAAAACACAATAGAACAATTAGTTAGATAGAAGAAAATTTGTACAAATTGCACCTTTTTATGCAAAATGATGAACTGACTAGAACACAGTAAATGCCTTTGAGGGCCGATAATGTGCTTTAGGCAGCGAGGGAAGAGGGGCTAAAGCACAGAAAGGGGCACAGAGGGCCGAAAGTGTGCTTTAGGCAGCGAGGGAACATGGGCTAAAGCACAGAAAGGGGCGCAGGGGGCCGATAATGTGCTTTAGGCAGCGTGAGGAAAGGGGCTAAAGCACAGAAAGGGGCGCAGAGGGCCGAAAGCGTGCTTTAGGCAATGCGTGGAGAGGGGCTAAAGCACAGAAAGGGGCACAGAGGGCCGAAAGTGTGCTTTAGGCAATGCGTGGAGAGGAGCTAAAGCACAGAAAGGGGCACAGAGGGCCGAAAGTGTGCTTTAGGCAGCGCGAGGAGAGGGGCTAAAGCACAGAATGGAGCGCAGAGGGCCGATAACGTGCTTTAGGCAACGAGGGAAGAGGGGGTAAAGCACGAAATGCGGCACAGAGGGCCGAAAGTGTGCTTTAGGCAGCGCGAGGAGAGGGGCTAAAGCACAGAAAGGGGCACAGAGGGCCGAAAGTGTGCTTTAGGCAACGCAGCGCAGGGACAAGAAAAGAGGCCTATGCAAATAAAGTATCCGGGAAATTGACCAGATAGACTTGCCGGACCGCACGGGTGAGGGCGGTGTAGAGCCATTTGAGGTCGTCAGGGACCAGGAAATCCTGCCAGAAGGGATTGTCCACAAACACGCATTCCCACTGGCCGCCCTGGGCCTTGTGGCAGGTAATGGCGTGGGCATACTTGAGTTGCAGGGCGCTGTAGAAGGGGTCGGAGCGTACGGCATCGTAGCGCTTCTTCTTGGTAGTGAGATGGGCATAATCGGCCGATACGCCCTCCCACAGGGCCTGCGACTGCTCGCGGCTCAAGGCCGGGGATTCGGAATCCAGCGTATCCAGCAGCACCTTGGTCTCAAGCTCCTGGTTTCCATAGTCCGGGAACGAGAGCGTGGCGTCGGCAAAATGGAGCCCGTAACGCTCCTCGTAATGGCGGATGCGCACCAGCTGGGCCAAGTCTCCGTTGGCAATGTAATCCGTTCCTTCTATGTCTTCGCGGTAATTGTTCTTCACCACCATCAGGCGGTCTCCCCGACAGAGCTTTTCCTCCCGGTACAGCACCTGCGCCCGGATGCCGGCATTGTAGCGCACAGCCCTTTTATTGGAGCGGCACAGCACGGCCACCTCGTCGGTCCCGTACTTGTCATAGGCATCGGACAGCGTCTCCAGCAGCTCTCCCCCTTTCAATCGCTGAATATCGGGAAAGCCCGTCACATTCAGCCCCATTTCATCCAGGCCGATGGGCTCCTCCATAGAATCCAGCATAGTGCGCAAATGCGTGGCATTCACCAGAATACCGGACCCTTCCGCCTGCCGGACCACCGTAGTGAGCGTAGCGAAGGACACCCCTCCGAAAACCGTCATATAGTCCGGAGAAAGCGCCGGCGACTCCTCCAGCCCCACGGGCGGAAGCTGCGCGGCGTCCCCTACCAGGATAAGCTTGCAGTCCACCCCCGCACGGACGAACGTCACCAGATCGGCCAGCAGATTGCCCGTGCCGAAGGCCCCGCCACCTTCCCCGGAGGAAATGCCTATGAGCGAGACCTCGTCCACGATGAACAGCGCGCCGCGGGCCTTGTTGGGTGCCAGCGAGAACTGCCCCAGGCCATCGGCCCCGAAGGATTTCTGCCGATAAATATGCTTGTGGATGGTACTGGCCGGTTTGCCGCAATAGCCCGCCAACACCTTGGCCGAACGGCCCGTAGGAGCCAGCAGCACGCAGGGAATCTTGAGCGAGGAAAGGCCTCCCACCACGGCCGCCAGGGCCGATGTCTTGCCCGTTCCGGCGTAGCCGTTCACCACCAGGATATCCTCATCGGCCGTAATGAACGATGATACCTGCCGCAGGAGTCTCTCCTGGCAGGGAGTGGTTTCGTAGGCAAAACAGCTCCGAAAAGTCGTATATAGAAAGCCCGCGCGGTCCACTAGTACTTGTGGTTAAAGACACCCGCAATAACCGCGAACACGGGATATATCTCCACGCGGCCCAGGAACATATCGAAGGAGAAGATGAATTTCAGGACGCCCGGCTCGGCGTTGTAATTGCCCATGGAGCCGATGTCTCCCAGCGCAGGACCCACATTGCTCAGGGAAGCCACGGAACCCAGGATGGCGTGGTTGTTGGGGTCTCCCACCAGCATGCAGACCACGGCCGAAAGGCCCACCAGCAGGAAGTACAGGGCAATGTATAGCACCTGTGGATAGATTTCTTCATCGTGCAGGATGCGGCGGCCCAGGCGCACCTCAAAGATGGTGGACGGATACAGCGTCTTGTGGATCTGCATACGGATGGCCTTGAACAGCACCATGGCACGGTCCGTCTTGAGACCGCCGCTGGTAGAACCGGCGCAGCCGCAGATGAGCGACACCAGCACCAGCATGAAGCAGGCCAGAACGGGCCAGTCAGCGTTATCCGCTATGGCCAGACCGGAAGTAGAAGCGTAACTCACCACCTGGAAGGTTCCATCCAGGAAAGCCTTTCCCCAGGAAATATCCCCACCGTCAAACTTGAGGGAAAGGGCCGTAATAAACGAAATCACAGCCAGCGAAATGGCATAAAACCGGAGGATGGGATTGTGCAGCGGTCTCAAGGTGCGGCCCACCAGCACCATGAAAATGATGCCGAAGTGGATGGAACCCAGAAACATGAACACTATGGTGAGGATGGAAATGAGCGGCGAGTTGAATGCGGCAATACTCAGGTTTCGGGTAGAGAAACCGCCGGTGGCACACACGCTGAAGGCATGGCAGATGGCGTCGAACCAGTTCATGCCGGCCAGCATATAGCTGATGAAAGCCACGGCGCCCAGTCCCAGGAACACCGAGGCAAAGATATAAACCGACTTGTTGGCCCGGCTGCGGTAATCGTCCCTGGAGAGCGAAGACAGCTCCATATTGGTCAGACGCAGACGGATGGGCGAAGTATTGGGAATGATGAGCAGCAGGAACACCACGACTCCCAAACCGCCGATGAAATGCGTGGAGGCACGCCAGAAAATGAGGCTGCGCGGCAACGCTTCTACATCTTCCAGGATGGTGGCACCCGTAGTGGTAAAGCCCGATACGCTCTCGAACCAGGCGTTGATAACCGTGAAGGGACCGCCCCAAAGCGCATACGGAAGGGCACCGAAGATAAAGGACAGCAACCACGACAGGAAAATGATCATGAAGCCGTCTTTCAGCGAAATCTGGGCGTTCTTACGGGTAAAGATGAAGGGGAAAATGCCTACGATGAAGGTAATGGTGAAACTGATCAGAAGGGGTGCCAGGGCACTGTCTCCCCCGTCGATGAGGGAGACCATCACCGACAGCAACATGAACAGGGCACTCACCAGGAGAGCCACGCCCACGTTACGGGATATGACCTTCAGGTTCATTCGGCTTTTTCCTTCATTTCCGCGATTCTCTTCCTCAGGGAGCGGTTTTCTTCCGCGAGGTCGGTGACGGCCTGGTTCAGATCGGCCAGCTGGTCGTTCCCGTCAAAGGTGTACGTATAACGTCGCCGGTATCCCAGATATTCCCGCAAGGAGCTCAGCATCTTGTACAACGGGTCTACGTAATACGCCAGGATGAAGAACATGAGCAGGAACAGCAGGATAATCCCCACGGCCAGGGCGACGGCACTGGGAATGATGCTGCGGTAGAAACCGCGGTCAAAGTCTTCGGAATTGCGGCGAAGATCCGAGTGGATGGTTTCGCTCAGGCGGTCCAGATAGACCCTCATGCGGCCGAACAGCGGCTGCAGGCGGGTAAAGTACCAGTCCCGCGTGTTGATAAAATCGCTCTCCAGCACCTCCTGGAGCTCCAGGGAGGCCAGCATATAGGCCGAATAGGCATAAAGCACGGAATCGGCCAAAGGGGCGTTGTTGCTGCCCACAGACTTTCTGAGGGAATCGCAGTGCGTCAGGAAGCCGTCGCGGTCAAACTCGGGCAGGACGGAAATATTGTCGTCGCCGATGACGGCCAAAAGCTGCAGGTTATACTGGTCCACGGCATCCACCAGAAGCTGTGCCTTGCGGAGGTCGTCTATATCATCGGCAATCATGCCCGACACATAGTTGGACATGTGCCGATACTCCAGCACCGAGATGACGCTGGACATCAGGAGCACCACGGCAATGGCCAGAATGGAGAGAATCATCTTCATTCTCAGGGAGAGACGGAACTCCCGCCACCAGTTTTTAAACTTCACGAACATAAAGACAAAGGTACAAATTTTTCGCGAATGTAGTTTTTGAAATATTTTTAATCAAACCCTTTGATTATCAAATAATTTTTCATAACTTTGCGCAAGCGCTAAAAAATTAAGGTATGAGAGAAACCTTCCTCGAAAAAAAAGATAATAAAAACTCCCTGCTCAAGAAAACAATTCTATATCTGTGCATTGAGCACGGCGAGCACAGCATCGCTTCCATTTCGGAAGCCATCGGGGCCTCCGTCCCCACCGCCACCAAACTCATCGGCGAACTTATGAGTGAAGGTTTTATGGTAGACCTGGGCAAATCCGGCACGTCCGGCGGCCGCAGGCCTTCCATTTACGGCCTCAATCCCGAAGCCGGCTATTTCGTGGGCGTCGCCATCCGTAACAAGCACGCCAGCATAGCCGTCACAGACTTCAAGGGGGGCCTCATCCATTTCAAGGACGACATCCCGTTCGTGATGGAAGCCAACGAAGCCACCATTCACCAGATGGCTTCCACCATCCGCGAATACCTGGATAAGCAGGATGTAGACTGGAACAAGATCATGGGCCTGGGTCTCAGCATTCCCGGCCGCGTGAACCCCATCACCGGCTACAGCAATTCCTTCTCGTTTGACGAGCATCGGCCCATCTCCCAAATCCTGGAAGAAGACCTCAATGTGCACGCGGTGCTGGAGAACGACTCCCGCGCCATGACGTACGGAGAGTATCTGGGCGGCGGCCTCAAGGAGAAGAACATGCTGTTCGTGAACGTGAGCTGGGGTTTGGGCATGGGTATGATCCTGGAAGGCAAGCTCTATTACGGCACCTCCGGCTACAGCGGCGAGTTCGGCCACTTCCCTCTTCTGGACAACGGACAAATCTGCCGGTGCGGCAAAATCGGCTGCCTGGAGACCGGCGTCTCCGGATCGGCCCTCGTGCGCATGATCGGGGAAAACCTCGCTGCGGGACGCGCTTCCCTGCTGGCACCCAAGTTCAAGGCCGAAGGCAAGGTGAACCTGAACGACATCCTGGCGGCCGTCAAGAGCGAAGATACGCTGGCCATCGAGACGGTGGAAGAACTGGGCACCAACCTGGGCAAGGGCCTGGCGGGCCTCATCAACATCTTTAACCCGCAGCTCGTGGTCATCGGCGGTAAGGTAGCCGTTGCGGCAGGAGACTTCCTCATGCTGCCCATCCGCACCGCCATCAAGCGCCACGTGCTCAACATCGCCCATCAAGACACCACCATCAAGCTTACACAGCTCAAACAAAAAGCGGCCCCCATGGGAGCAGCGCTTCTGGTACGCGGCCGTATGTTAGGAATCCTCTAAATATTTATGCCTCAAATTTCTAATCTTGGCTCTCGGATGCCCTCATCCCCCATCCGAAAGCTCGCACCCCTTGCGGT
>JAFPGC010000076.1 GCA_017423025.1 Bacteroidales bacterium | reverse complement strand
GGGTCACACGCATAATTCCGTGGACATGCTTTCAATTAACTTGCGCATTAGGTGAGCCTCTGGTAAGGATTGCAGAATGAGTACTCCCCGACACTTGATATTCTCGCACAAAAACCGTATTATTGCTCTTTGTTATCGCATTCATATGCCGACCTTCATCGCATATAGTATTATCGCTAAAACTCTTCCCGTATTGAGGGGGGGGGTATAACCGTCTTTTAATCAATAGCTTACACAACAATGGTCGCGACCTTCGAGAGAAGTGCCGCTGCTTTTCGTATGCCCATGCGTCAACTCGAATCTAATCATATTAATACATAAGCTTATGGAAACAAAACACAAAGATCTTTATGATGCTCCCTCGACAAGAGTTTTCGAGGTGAAGATTGAAGGCGTTATTTGCCAGAGCGGTCCTTTAAACAACGAAGGCGCGGCATTTGATGACTATCAGGACGGAATCTTCACTTGGTAATCTCCGGTGCAAGTTATTAACCCTAATAATGAAAATGACAATGAAGAAATATATCTTTATAGCTGTGGCAGGGATACTTGCACTCAGCGCTTGCTCAAAAATCGACGACACACAGAACGCTCCCAGACAGATGACTTTCACTGCCGGATACAATGAAGGCGCACAGACGCGCGCCACGCTGAACGGTAGCACCAAGAAGGTCAGCTTCGATGCCAACGACAAAATCAGCATCCTCAGTGCCAAGAACACGAACACGCAGTTCACCACCTCGGCGGGCGGCGCATCGGCCGACTTCACAGGCACGGCTACGGACGACTCGAAGTTCTATGCCGTCTATCCCTACACCGTAGGCCTGACCCTCAGCGGCGACGTCATCTCGGGCATCGTGATTCCCACGAGCCAGTGGAACAGCGGTTGGAATTCGAAAGATGACTTTTCAGGCTGGGACCCGAAGGCTCCCATCGCCTATGCCACCACCACAGGCTCTTCACTTACATTCCATAACGCATGCGCCATTCTGAAAGTCACATTCCCCGAAGCAGCTATGTATGGTCGTTTTACGATATCTGCCAACGAACCATTGGCAGGAACTTTCAGCCTCGATACTTCAACAGGTACACTGACCCCGACGTCGGGAATCACAACTGTTACTGTGGGTGATCCTAGTAATATTTATAGTGGCATTTGCACTGACTCTAGTGGAAAAACCGTATATGTAGCCATTGCCCCAGGCACTTATACAGGCTTCAATCTTCACATATATAATGAAGATGATGATGAGAAAAGTATAACGAAAAGTACCAGCGTCACCTTCGAGGCCGGAAAGATATATGACTTGGGATCATATGATTTATTTGATTTTAGACGTTTATAATGGTCATAAGTGATCTATAGACTCGAAGAGGCAATACTCTCAGGGGAAATAACCCCGCGTGAGGCGTGAGAAACAACCCTCGTCAACAATAGCGCAAAAGCGGTCTTCGGGCCGCTTTTGCTGTTCATAAGCGCCAATCAACATGGACAAAGACACATCACAACTTCAACTCTATCAGCACTTTCTTAGCTTCTTTATGCCGGAGGGTATCCTGGACTTCTTCGAACCCGTATGGATGGAGACACAGTCCCTGGACTCACGTGAGAGCAAGAAGGACATCCTGTACAGTTCTTCCCTTCACATCTACCTGGATGAACGGGACAATCGGCCCGATGACCTGCAAGAATTGCGTCCTAACGGCTTCACGGAGGAGACGGTCATCTCGGACTTCCCGGTCCGGGACAGGAAGGCCGTCCTCCATGTGCGTCGCCGCCGATGGCTGACTCCGGAGGGAAAGAACGTGGTGTTGAACGTATATCCGCTGGCCGCCACCGGCACCCGCTACTGCGCCGAGTTCGCGGCTTTTTTAAAAGATAGTCTTGGATACGACGCCGGTGACGGCACGCTCCCTTGGTAAGTTCTTTTTCTCGGATGGAGACACCCTTGAGCGTTGCTACAAGGACTCGCTGAGCGGGTTCCGGGAGTGGTATCAACTGGAGCACGCTTCCGACTGGGTTCTGATTGAGGAGAACATCGGCGAGCACCTGAGTATTGACGAGACCTCATTGCAGGATGACCTGTTCACCTTCCTGTCCAACAAGGAGGGCCACTGCAAGAAGGGGTCGATTGTGGCCGCCGTCCGCGGCACCAAGGCCCAGGACGTTGTGGAAGTCCTGCTCAAGATACCGGAAGAGCAGCGCCTGAAGGTCAAGGAAGTGACCATGGACCTGTCCGAGAGCATGGCTGATATCGTGACGCAGGCATTTCCAAATGCGACCATTGTCCTGGACTGCTTCCACATCATGAGGCGCTGCAATGACGCCATCGAAGAGATGCGCCTCCGCTGCAAGCGCGAAGCCCAGGCCAAGGTCCGCAAGGAGAAAAGTGAGTTCAGGAAGCGCCAGAAGCGCAATGCGGTCCATCGCCGATGGTATCGCATTGCGCATCCCAAGAAGTACAAAGGCAAGACCAGAGGCCGCAAGCCGGCCCGCAAGAACGAGAAGTTCAGACCTACGGTGCTAAGCACGGGAGATACGCTGGTGGAACTGCTTACCCGTTGCAGATGCGCACTTACACAAACGCCGGACAAGTGGAGCGAACGGACCAAGGAGCGGATGGACCTGCTCTTTACAAAGTTTCCCAAGATAAAGGAATCCTATGAGATTGTGAATAAACTCAGAGCCATCTTCCGGAGCACATCTCTTGACAGGGAGGCTGCCCGCGTGAAGTTACATGGCTGGTACAAGGCCGTCAACCGCTGCACCATCCGTGAAATCAAATCGGCCCGCGACGCCATCAAATCCAGGGAGGACAAGGTACTGAACTACTTCATTGAGCGGTCCACAAATGCTTCTGCCGAGTCGCTCAACTCCAAGATGAAAGGCTTTCGGGCTCGGCTGAGAGGGGTATCAGATCTGCCGTTCTTCATGTACAGATTATGTCAAATCTTTGGATGACTTGCCACGGAACCTTGCGGGTGAGCC
>JAFPGC010000075.1 GCA_017423025.1 Bacteroidales bacterium | reverse complement strand
TCTCCTTTATCCTCCTTTAAAACCTTTGCCGGAAGCAGCCCGAATTCGAATTGAATGTGGTTCATGACGAGCCTGGCCATTCTGCCATTTCCATCTGCCCATGGGTGGATGGTTACCAGGCGGTAGTGGGCCTCAAAACTGAGGTTATAACGCTCCGACATGGACATGGAACTCTTGCGCTGTGCATTGAGCCAGTCGCAGAACTCTTGCAGTTTGGCCGGCACCTTCAGATAACTCATGTATGAACGCCCGCCAACGCCAGCCGTGACATTGACGAGCCGGAGATCTCCGTTTGCGGAGGAGAAGTCACCTAGTGCTGTCTTGTAAGTCGACCCTGTATTCTGCATTACCAGACGAGACAAGGCCTTCAGAACATCAACGGTGATCTCTGTATGATTCTTTGCAAGACGGATGCTCTCTTCATAGGCACGCTTCAGATCCAGGTTCATCATCTGTTCGACGATGGTCTTGCCCTTTGCGGTGATTCCCTGATCGAAGAGCAGTTGATTCTCAATCTCTGTCACCGTCGATCCCTCGATGGCGGTAGAGTGGGTGATGATTGAATATAGATAAAACTTCTCGTAGTCTATCTGCGAGTCAATACCTAATTGTTTATACCGTTCAATCAGGGCTATCAATTGGTCCATCCTTGTCATAGCAGTCGTCTTTTCTCAATGCAAAGATATGACTTTTCTCCCTACTTTTTACTTTTTCTCCCTACTATTTGTGGATTTTCTTGCTACTTTCTATAATTTCAATTTCTTGATTCATAGCCACGCTCAATTCTCACGCTTGCATTTTTGCTTTGAGCCGCTGGCGGGCCTTGGTGACGGAGGCGGGGGAGATCCCCAGCAGGACGGCCTGCTCGGATACGGAGAACTGCAGGTGCGAGAGGATATAGGCGCGGATATCTCCCTTCGTCAGGTCCGGATGTGCTTCCCGGAGAGATTCCGGAGTAAGGTTGAAGGAGTTACGGAGCACGCGTTCCAATTCTGCCCATTCTCCGTCCTGAATGTACCGGGGCGTAGCATGAAGCTGTTCCAGAAGATGGTTTTGTCCCGCAAGCGATTGAATCATGGCATAGGAGTCCACGTCTCCGCCCGGGCCCGCGCCCGCCCCGGGAACATATTTCTCCCGCTCGTCGTCTCCTGCGCGTAGGACCATCAGGAAAGCCCGGACATTCTTCCCAAGGATTTCGGATACTTGGGGGATGCTGAGCTCACAGCCTCCACGGGAGCAGGCGTGCGCCAGCCCAAGTGCGACCAGGACCATCTGATAGTATAACATCTCCGCTTCATGCCCCGGGAGACCGAAAGAAGCGGTGATGGCGGCAAGGCTCTCCTGCTTGAAGCCGACGTACGTATCGGCATAGTTTTCAAATGATTCGGCCGGCGTATCCGCGTCCATGACGAGCGAGTAAAGCTGGGGCTCGTCCATCGCAAACCAAATAAGGGCGATTCCGAAGCCCTTGAAGGGAGGATTGAGCAAAAAACCGTCACCTACCCGTTTCCGGTAGCGTTTCCTGGCTTTCTCCCGGACGGCGTCCCGGACTCCTTGGATGGATCCGAAGGAAGAGAAGATGGCGCTGGCGCCGCAGCCAAGGGCCGAGCACAGATTGCGTGCGGTAAGTGCCGGAAGACCTCCGGAGCGTACCAGATCAAGGGATGCGGAAAGGATTCTTTCCTTTGTAACAGTAATTGGTCTTGCCATAATCGATGTTCCGAAACAGTTCATTGCAAAAATAGAAAAAGTGGCCGTCGTGTCCAAGGGTTATAGGGGGTAATAGACAGATTTGTCCACGTAATTGTCCACATCGTTTTTGATTTCGGAACACGGGATACGCTAACTTTGCAGTCGAAAAAATATGGACAAACGATGAAACGACTGATTTGCTTATTTGTGTTCGCAACCATTGCATTCCCCGTCCTGGCCAAAGAAGACTGGAGAGGAAGGGTGGTGGATGAGAAAGGTGAGCCGGTGGCCTATGCCAATGTGGCGGTACTTTCCAAGACCGACTCTACCGTGCTATGCGGTGTGGTGACAGAGGAGGACGGCACCTTCAATATTGTAACCGATGAGACCGACGGCATCATGATGGTGGCCATGCTGGGTTACAAGACGGTGTATCTCGCGCCCGTCGACGGTGCGGTGATTACCTTGACCGATGATACGCAGATGCTGGAAGGGGCCGTGGCGAGCGCCGTCATGCCCAAGACCAAGCTCACGGGAGAAGGGCTGCAGACCAATGTCCGGGGGTCTGTTTTGGAAAACGTCGGCACGGCCAATGACGTGCTCTCCAAGACGCCGGGCCTTATCAAAGGGCAGAACGGTCTGGAGGTCATCGGCAAAGGCTCGCCCATGGTGTATATCAACGGCCGCCGAGTGAGCGACGTCTCCGAGCTGGACCGCCTGCAAAGTAATGAGATCCAGAGCGTAGAGGTCATCACCAATCCCG
Source organism: Bacteroidales bacterium (assembly GCA_017423025.1). Classification (GTDB taxonomy): domain Bacteria; phylum Bacteroidota; class Bacteroidia; order Bacteroidales; family UBA932; genus Cryptobacteroides. Next base: position 495 of record JAFPGC010000075.1, on the reverse strand, counting down.
GTGCCCAGTACGACGCCACGGTGCGGGCGGTGGTGCGCATCCGCACCATCCGGCGCCAGGGCGACGGCTTCGGCTTCAACCTGAACGCCTCTGATGCCCAGTCCCTGCGTTGGGCTCGCGGCAACGACCCTTTTGGCGCCATCAATGTGAACTACCGCACCGGCGGGCTGGACTTCTTTGGCGGCGTGAACTACGCCCGTAACACTTCCCGCCAACAGAGTGACCTGGAGAAGAAGACCTTCGGCAGGACCACCACCGGGGATGACTGGCTCTTCGAGAACAAGGGAACGCTCCTGAACGAATACATCGGCAGCACCCTCTATGGCAATGCCGGCGTAAACTGGCAGATGGCCGATAACCATTTCCTTGGCGGCAAGGTGGAATGGGGGCGGCACCTGACCTACAATGTTCATACGGAGGTGAAGGACAATGTGTTTGAGAACGGCGTGCTGATTGATAAGCTCACCACCCTGTCGGATGATACGATGGGGGAGT
>JAFPGC010000014.1 GCA_017423025.1 Bacteroidales bacterium | reverse complement strand
GGCAAAGCTTAAAACCAACTCCGGTGCCAAAAAGCGCTTTACGCTTACCGGATCGGGAAAGATCAAGAGGAAGCACGCTTATCACAGCCACATCCTCACCAAGAAGACCAAGAAACAGAAACGCAACCTGGATCACTTCGCTATCCTGGAGAAGGACGATCTCGGCCGTTTAAAGGAACTTCTTGTAATGTAATTATTGTTTAACTGGAACGCAGTCTGAAAGCACCTCTGTTTTTAAAAAGGTCACTGCCTCCAAAAATGTAAAAATTTATGCCTAGATCAGTTAACTCTGTTGCCTCCAGGGCACGCCGCAAGAAGATTCTCTCCAGAACCCGCGGTAATTTCCTGTCCCGCAAGAATGTCTGGACAGTTGCAAAGAACACCTACGAGAAAGGTCTCACCTACGCCTATCGCGACCGCAAGGCCAAGAAGCGCGAATTCCGCTCCCTGTGGATCCAGCGTATCAACGCCGCCGCCCGCCAGCATGGTCTCACCTACTCCCAGCTTATGGGTCGTCTCGCCAAGCAGAACATCGGCCTTAACCGCAAAGTTCTCGCAGACCTTGCCATGAATAACCCCAAGGCTTTTGAGGCTATTGTTAAATCCGTAAAGTAGTTATTGTTCCGTGAGCTGGAAGGAAATCATCCGAAACAAGTGGGTCAGGCTGGGTTTCTGGTCTGTACTCTACGTGGCTTGGGTGATCTGGCTGGGAAACTATTGGTTCCTGTTGGGACTGGGCATTATCTTCGACCTCATCGTTACCAAGAAGGTCAAGTGGCTCTTTTGGAAAAAAGAGTATGCGCCCGGTGAAAAACACAACTTTTGGCTGGACTGGCTGGATGCCATCATCTTCGCCGTGATTGTGGTCACCTTCATCAATATTTTCTTCTTCCAGGCTTTCAAGATTCCTTCCTCGTCCATGGAGAGCACACTGTATACGGGAGACCATCTCTTCGTATCCAAGCTCACCTATGGACCGCGCGTCCCCCAGACGCCCCTCACCATTCCTTTCACCCACAACCGGGCGTTCGGAAAAGAGTCCTATTCCACTCTCATCCAGAACAAGTACCGCAGGCTGAAGGGCTTCCGTGAGGTCAAAAGGGGAGACATCGTGGTTTTCGGATTCCCCAATGGTGATACTGTTCTTACCCAGCGCCCCGCAGACGACTACTACGCCTGGGTCCGCACCTACGGAAGAGAAAAGACCATTGCCCAGTTCGGCCCTATCATTGTCCGTCCTGCCGATAAAAAGGACCACTACGTCAAGCGCTGTGTCGCCGTTGCCGGAGACACGCTGGTAGTGAAAGACGGTCTGGTGTGGGTGAACGGAGAAAAGGAGCCCGATTATCCCGGACGACAGCTCACGTATCAGGTAATCACCAGCGGTTCCCGTATCAACCAGCTCAAGCTGGAGGAGTTGGGCCTGAACCTCTCCGAACTGTATTTCGATTCGCGTCTGCCCGGCTATCCTACGATGCCGCTCACCGCAGAAATGCTGGAGAAAGTGAAAGAGCTCAAGAGCGTGGTGGACATAACGCCCAATCTGGACCATTATCCCGCCACCGGACAGGACACCGGCATCTTCCCCTTCACCGGGAAAACGCGCTGGACCTGCGACTTCTTCGGCCCTCTCTGGATTCCCCAAAAGGGTGTGACGGTTCCCCTGAATCAGGATAATCTCCCGTTCTACGAGCGCATTATCCGCGACTACGAGCACAACACCCTGGAAGTTAAGGATGGAAGTATTTTCATCAACGGAGAACCCGCTGCAGAATACACGTTCCAACAAGACTACTATTTCATGATGGGCGACAACCGCCACAACTCCCTGGATTCCCGTTACTGGGGATTCGTTCCGGAAGACCACATTGTGGGATCCCCGTCCATCATCTGGCTTTCCACCGATGCCACCAAGGCATTCCCGAAGAGCATCCGCTGGAAACGCTTTTTAAAACTTGTATAACAATAAAAAAGTAAAATATTATGTCAAAGGTTTGTCAGATAACCGGTAGGAAGAGAATGATCGGCAACAACGTTGCCCATTCCAAGCTGCGCACCAAGCGTGACTTCTCCCTCAACCTCAAGACCAAGAAGTTCTGGTCCGAGGCCGAACAGCGTTTCATCACCCTGAAGGTCACCACCAAGGGCATGCGTATCATCGAGAAGAATGGTCTCGACGCTACCCTCAAGGCCGCTCAGGAGAAAGGATACGTGAACCTTGTTTAACCCTTTTAATCCTTAAGTATTATGGCAAAGAAACAGAAAGGAAACAGGGTGCAGGTCATCCTGGAGTGCACAGAGCAGAAGGCTAGCGGTGTTCCCGGTATGTCCCGTTACATCACCACCAAGAACAAGAAGAACACCCCCGACCGCCTGGAGCGTATGAAGTACAACCCGTACCTCAAGAAAGTAACCCTCCACCGTGAGATTAAATAAACAGTTTAGACTATGGCAAAGAAAGCAGTTGCAACCTTCGATGCAAAAGCCGGTGCAAAGCACATGGTGAAGGTGATCCGTATGGAAAAGAGCCCCAAGACCGGTGCCTACGTGTTCGTAGAGCAGCTGGTGGAAGAGGGTAAGGAAAAAGATTTCTTCGCTAAGAAGTAAAGCCTTTTCGCTTCTAATAACAACCCGTGCACAAAACCTGGTGTTTTGGTGTACGGGTTGTTGTTTTTTGCCCACCCGTACACCCAGAGGCCCGTTTTTGTGTACGGGGCCGAAAAAATGACTATCTTTGCACGCTATGTCACTATATATCCCCAAGAATTACCGGAATCTGCTTGGCAGTGTTGAGCAGACGGAGAAGGCCATCAAGGCCGTGAAAGACATGTTTCAGGAAAATCTGAGCGCCCAGCTGGCTCTGCTGCGTGTGACGGCCCCCATGATGGTGCTCTCCGGGCAGGGTCTCAACGACGATCTTAGCGGAGTGGAGCGCCCGGTGAAGTTTCCGGTAAAGAGTCTGGCCGATGCCCCTGCCGAGGTGGTGCATTCCCTGGCCAAGTGGAAGCGCCTGAAACTGGCCGAACTGGGCGTAGAGCCCGGTCGCGGGATCTATACGGACATGAATGCCCTGCGTCCGGACGAGGACCTGGACAACATCCATTCCATCTACGTGGACCAGTGGGACTGGGAGAAGGTGATGACCCCGGAGCAGCGCAACCTGGTCTTCCTCAAGAAGACCGTCCGCCGCATCTACGAGGCCGTCAAGGTTACGGAGAACAAGCTCTACGTGGAGTTTCCCCAGATAACCCCCATGCTCCCGGAGGAGATTCATTTCATCCAGGCCGAAGAACTCCTGCAGCGCTATCCAGGTTTCACCGCCAAGGAGCGTGAAAACGCCATCGCCAAGGAGTACGGGGCCGTTTTCATCATCGGCATTGGCGGAAAACTCTCAGACGGAAAGGCCCACGACGGCCGCGCCGCCGACTACGACGACTGGAGCACCCCCACGGAGGGCGGTTACTTCGGCCTCAATGGCGATATCCTGCTTTGGAATCCGGTGCTGGACAGTGCTTTCGAGATTTCCAGCATGGGCATCCGCGTCAATCCCGAGGCCCTGCACCGCCAGCTGGAACTCAAGGACATGCTCTGGAAGGAAGACCTCTATTTCCACAGGCTCCTGCTGGACGGCAAGCTGCCGCAGACCATCGGCGGTGGTATAGGCCAGTCCCGCCTTTGCATGTTCCTCCTGAGAAAGGCCCATATTGGCGAAATCCAGAGCGCCATCTGGCCGCCGGAAATGCGCCGCGCCTGCCAGCAGGCCGGCATAGATTTGGCATAAGAAAAGCCGTCCTTTCCGGGCGGCTTTTTCATTGTTTTATGGGCCGAAAATGTTATCTTTGTAAGTTAATACGTATCTATGGGAATATTCGATAAAGGCGTAAAAAAGACCAACCTGAACTTCTTCCAGAAGCTGGGGCGGGCCATTACGGGCAAGTCCAAGGTGGACGAAGATGTGCTGGATGCACTGGAGGAGGCTCTCCTGTCTTCCGACATGGGCGTAGACACCACGCTCAAGCTCATAGACAACATCGAGGACCGGGTGGAGAAGGACAAGTACGTGGACATGGAGGAACTCACCGCCCTCATCAGGGACGAGATTGCCAATCTCATGGGAGACGACGCCCCCGTGCAGCCTTTTGACTTTTCCAAGAAGCCTTACGTCATGCTCATCGTGGGCGTGAACGGCGTGGGCAAGACCACCACCATCGGCAAACTGGCCTCCATGCTGGTGAAGCAGGGCAAGAAAGTCACCATAGGAGCGGCCGATACTTTCCGCGCCGCCGCCGTGGAGCAGCTCACCGTCTGGGCGGAACGCGCCGGGGCCGATATCGTCAAGCAGCCCATGGGGGCAGACCCTGCCTCCGTGGCCTTCGACACGGTAAAATCGGCTGTAGCCAAAGAGGCCGATGTGGTGCTCATCGACACCGCCGGCCGTCTGCACAACCGCGTGGACCTCATGAACGAGCTCACCAAAATCCGCAATGTCATCCGCAGGGTGGTGCCTGACGGCCCGCACGAGGTGTTGCTGGTGCTGGACGGCTCTACCGGGCAGAATGCCTTCATCCAGGCCAAGGAGTTCTCCAAGGCCACGGACGTCACCGCCCTGGCCGTGACCAAACTGGACGGAAGCGCCAAGGGAGGCGTGGTGGTAGGCATTGTGGACAGCTTCAAGTTCCCCATCAAGTTCCTGGGAATAGGGGAAGGAGTGGAAGACCTCAAGGTCTTCGACAAGAAAGAGTTTGTAGAAGATTTGTTTAAACTCGAAGATATACAATAAAAGAGATTCCCGGTCAGGCCGGGAATGACGATAAGGAATAGCAATATGAAATTATCTTACAATTGGCTGAAAGAGTATCTGAAGTGTGACCTTACCCCGGAGCAGGTGGCAGAGGCCATGACTTCCATCGGTATTGAAGTGGACAGCGTGGAAATGCAGGAAGTCATTCCCGGCGGTCTGAAGGGCGTGGTAGTGGCCCAGGTGCTCACCTGCGACCCCCACCCGGATTCCGATCACCTGCATGTGACCACGGTTAATGACGGCACTCCGGAACCCGTCCAGGTGGTTTGCGGCGCCCCCAATGTGGCGGCCGGGCAGAAGGTCCTCTTCGCCCAGCTGGGCACCGTGCTTCCCGGAGACTTCAAGATCAAGAAGTCCAAGATCCGCGGAGTGGAGAGCTTCGGCATGATTTGCGCCGAGGACGAACTGGGCATCGGCTCCAGCCACGCCGGCATCATGGTGCTGCCGGAAGACGCTGTCGTGGGTACTCCCGCCAAGGAATATCTGCAGCTGAAGGACGAGGCCGTCATCGAGTACGAAATTACCGCCAACCGCATTGATGCGGCTTCCCATATCGGCGTAGCCCGTGACCTGTACGGATATCTGAGGAGCAAGGACATCCCCGCCCAGCTTTGCATCCCTTCCGTAGACGCTTTCAAGGAAGGCGCCGGGGAATCCATCCCCGTGGAAGTGCTGGATACCGAAGGTGCCCCGCGTTACGTGGGCATCACCGTCAAGGGCGTGAAGGTGGCCCCCAGCCCCGAGTGGCTGCAGGAGCGCCTGATGTCCATCGGCCTCAAGCCCATCAACAACGTGGTGGATATCTCCAACTTCGTGCTGTTCGAGACGGGTCAGCCGCTGCATACCTTCGACGCCGCCAAAGTGGATGGTAAGGTGATTGTGCGCCGGGCGGCCGAGGGTGAGCCCATCAAGACCTTGGACGGCATCGAGCGCAAGCTCCACGCCTGCGACATGGTCATTGCCAATGCAGCGGGTCCCATGTGCATCGCCGGTGTTTTCGGCGGTGAGGATTCCGGCGTGACGGAAAGCACCGTGGACGTGTTCATCGAGGGCGCCTATTTTGATCCCGTGAGCATCCGCAAGACGGCCAAGAGCCAGCAGCTGAGCACCGACGCCAGCTTCCGTTTCGAGCGTGGAGCAGACCCTGAGGCCGCTCCCTACGCTGCTAAGCGCGCCGCTCTCCTCATCCAGGAGGTGGCCGGCGGCGAGGTCATCGGCCAGGTCCGCGAGGTATATCCCACCCGCATCGAACGGGCCCGCATCACCCTGGATTACAACCGCATCGAGCATTTTATCGGCAAGAAGATCGGCCACAGCACCATCGAAAAGATCCTGGAAGGCCTCAATTACCAGTTTGTAGAGAAGAAGGCCGATGGCGCCGTGGTGGCCGCCCCCACCTATATGGTGGACGTCACCCGCGAGTGCGACGTGGTGGAGGAAATCCTCCGCATCTACGGCTACAACAACATCGAGTTGCCGCAGAACCTGCGCATGAGCGTGAATCCTTCGGCCCAGCCGGATCCCGAGGCCACCCGCAACGCCATCTCCAACTGGCTGGCAGCCAATGGCTTCGTAGAGACCATGAACAACTCCCTCACCAAGGAGGAATACTATACCAAGCTGGAGACTTTCCCGGCCGAAAAGTGCGTCCACATTGTGAACCCGCTTTCCCAGGACCTGAATGTCATGCGCCAGACCCTCCTTCTGAACGGCCTGGAAGTGGTGGCGTACAACCTGAACCGTCAGGCTGCGTCCCTCAAGTTCTTCGAGTACGGCTCTGTGTACCAGCGCCGTCCCGAAACCGACGGAACCACCCTGGCCGGTTACGAAGAGCACCGCTGCTTCTCCCTGTTCATCAGCGGAACGCCGGACAAGGTGTGGCGCAGTCCCGCCCAGAAGTCCAACTTCTTCCTCCTGAAGGGTTATGTAGAGGCCCTTATGGCCCGTTACCGCATTGACGTGAACACCCTGGCCATGGGCGCCGCCCCTTCGGACATCTTCTCCGAGGGCATTACCTACAGCCTGCCCGGCAAGGAGCCCAAGCTCCTGGCCACCCTGGGCACCCTGAATCCGGCCCTGTGCAAGCGCTTCGGCATCAAGCAGCCGGTGTTTGCGGCCGAGATAAACTGGGAAGTCCTCTTCTCCCTCATCAAGCGCGACAAGTTCTCCTTCAAGGAGCTGCCCCGCTTCCCCGAGGTGCGTCGTGACCTGGCCCTCCTGCTGGACGAAGGCGTCGCTTATGCCGATGTCCGCCAGTGCGCCCTCAAGGCCGGCAAGAAGCTCATCAAGAGCGTGAGCCTGTTCGACGTGTACCGCGGAGAGAAGATTCCCGCCGGTAAGAAGCAGTACGCCCTGAACTTCGTGCTTCAGGACCTTGAGCACACCCTTACCGACAACGAGGTGGAGAGCACCATGAACAACGTGCTCACCGCCCTGCAGAACCAGTTTGGAGCCACGCTCAGATAATGAAACGCCTTCTTCCCATCGTCTGCCTGCTGGTGCTGGCGGTCTCCTGTCACAAGGGGCCGCAGCGCATCCCGCGGGGAGACATGGAAGAAATCATGCTGCAGGTCCTGATGCAGGACCAGTACCTCAAGATAAACCAGGAGTTTCGCAAACAGGCCGATACTTCGTTAGTGTATGAAGGCATCTTCGAGAGTTTTGGCTACGACACGGACGATTTCATGTACAGCCTGGGGTATTACCTGGAGGACGCCTCCCGCATGGAGAAAATTATGGAAAAGGTGGAAAACCGCCTGACGGTGAAGGCAAAGGAGGCCGAGAAAGAGCTTAAGGAAGAGAACTGGCGCAATGGTTTCCTGCGCATATGGGGCCTCAAGCCCGATACCAAACGTCTGCCCCAGCCTTCATCGGCCCTCGATACGCTATACCTTCAGTTTAACAAGGACTCCCTTTTCTACCATCCCTATTCCAAGTAGAAATGAAACGTTACGCCGCCCGCTATCTGTATACGCTGACTTCGCCCCTTCCGCTGGAGAATGCCTTCGTGGAAGTGGACGACGAGGGCGTGGTGCTCCGTACCGGTATGTGTGAGAGCGGGGAACCGGTGATGGAAGGGGCCTTGTGCCCCGGTATGGTAAACGCCCACTGCCATGTGGAGCTTTCCTACATGAAGGGCATGTTCCGCAAGGGAACAGGCATGGCGGGCTTCATAGACCAGATCAACGAACTGAGGGACACCTCTTCCCTGGAAGACAAGATAGCGGCCCTCAAGGCTGCCATGGACCAGTTGTACGCCCAGGGCGTGGTGGCCATGGCCGATATTTCCAACTGCGACGATTCCTTCGCCGTGAAGGCTGCCCACCCTATGTACACCCGTACCTTCCTGGAGGTCTTCGGGGCCGATCCCAACGGCTGGGAAGCCGTGATGGAGGGCGTCAAAGCCCTGCAGGCCAAGGCCCTGGCCATGGGCCTGGATGCAGCTCCCACTCCGCACTCCTGTTATACCATGAGTCCGGCGCTGGTGACGGCCTCCTCCGTGGAAGGCCTGAAGAGCGGATTCCTGAGCTTCCACAGCGAAGAATCCGACGAGGAAGAGGAGATGATGATGTATGGCCGCGGTCCCATGTGGGACAACCGCGTGGCCAACGGCATTCCCACTCCTCCCGTGACGGGGACTTCTTCCCTGCAGTATTTTCTGGACCGCCTCGCGGCCGGAGTATCCCTCCCCGTCGCGGGTCATGTGCTGCTGGTGCATGAGTGTTCGCTATCGGCCGAAGGCGTGAAGGCGGCCAACGCCGCCTTGCAGCACCCCTTCTTCGCCGTCTGCCCGCTGTCCAACCGCTTCATCCACAACACCCTGCCTCCCATCGGCCTTATGAAGGAGTCCGGCATTCCCATCTGCGTGGGAACGGATTCCCTGTCATCCAACGACGATCTTAACCTGCTGGACGAACTCTTCTGCCTGCAGGAGGCTTTTGATGTGCCGCTGGGTGAACTGCTTACCTGGGCCTGCCTGAACGGCGCCTGTTTTCTGGGCAAGGAAAAGGTTCTGGGTACCCTGGAGCCTGGGAAGAAGCCCGGCATCGTGCATGTGACCAATCTGGCCGACGGAAAACTTACATCGGCCTCCAAATCCGTGTTGCTATGATGCGCGAAGCGACGGTTTTCGGCCCCATTTTCAGCCGCCGGCTGGGGAGTTCCCTGGGCATCAATCTGCTGCCGCAGGAAGGGAAAATCTGTAATTTCGACTGCGTGTACTGCGAGTGCGGCTGGAACAAGGACGGATTGGGAGATACGGTGCTGCCCACCAGGGAAGATGTGTTTAAGGCCTTGCAGGCCAAGCTGGAAGAGTGCTCCGCCGCTGGAATTCCCATCGATTCCATCACTTTCTCCGGAGACGGCGAGCCCACCCTGAATCCCGAATTCCCGGCCATCATCGACCTTACTCTCGAGCTCCGCGAACGGTACTATCCTGCCGCCAAGGTCTCCGTGCTGTCCAATGCCACGCGCATCGGCCGGCCCGGTGTTTTTGAGGCTCTGAGAAAGGTGGACAATCCCATCCTCAAGCTGGATGCCCCCACCGACGGGCAGGTCGCTCTGGTGAACAAGCCGGCAGGGGAGTATCACGTAGCGCAGGTGGTAGAGCAGATGGCGCGCTTCCAGGGAGATTTTGTGATGCAGACCATGTTCCTGCGGGGACCTGGCTGGGAATCGGCCCAATGGGTGGAAGGCTGGATGGAGATAGTGCGGAAGCTCAAACCCCGCGAGCTGATGGTGTACACCATCGACCGCGAAACGCCCATGAAGGGACTGGGCAAATATACGGTTGAGGAGATGCGTGCCCTGGTGCAGCCCCTCATTGACGAAGGATTTTCAATTCAAATCAAAGGATAACTTATGTCTATTTCCAGTAAATACGGCTATACGCCCAACCAGGAGGCCATTGCGCGCAGCCTGGAAGTGATTGCCGGCGGTTTGGAAGAAGTGGCCAGCGAGTCGCTCTTCAAGGCTTGTTTCGGTATCATGGACCAGACCACCCTGGCCAACGAAGACACCCCCCAGCGGGTGAAGGCCCTGGTAGAGAAGGTGAACGCTTTTGCCAAGGACTATCCCGACTGGCCGCTGCCGGCCTCCATCTGCGTGTTCCCCAACTTCGCATCCGTGGTGGCCTCTACCCGTAAGGTTCCGGTGAACGTAACCACCGTGGCCGGTTGCTTCCCCACCTCCCAGAGTTTCCTGGAGGTGAAGCTCCACGAGATTGAACTGGCCGTTCGCGGCGGGGCCGATGAGATTGACATCGTGCTGGCCCTCAACAGTTTCCTCGCCGGAGACTATGAGACCGCCGGGGCCGAGATCAAGGCTTCCCGCGAGTGCATTGACCGCGTAGCCGCAGAGCTGGGCCGCAAGGTGGTCCTCAAGGTTATCCTGGAGACGGGCCTGCTGGTCACGCCGGAAAACATTGCCGAAGCCAGTTTCCTGGCCATGGAAAACGGGGCCGATTTCATCAAGACCTCTACCGGCAAGGTAAAGGTGAATGCGACCCCGCTGGCCGCTTATGTGATGTGCGAGTGCATCAAGAAGTATTACGAGAAAACCGGTAAGAAGGTGGGTTTCAAGGCTGCCGGCGGCATTGCATCGGCCATGGACGCCGTGTGCTACTGGACCATTGTCCGCACCATCCTGGGCGAGGAATGGCTCAACAAGAACCTCTTCCGCTTCGGCGTTTCCTCGCTGGCCAACAAGTTGCTTACGGCCGTCGAACAGAAAACCGTCGCGTATTTCTAGAGAAAAAAGGCTTGCCAATCGGCAAGCCTGATTTTTTATAAGGAGTCTCCGAAGTCCTGGCGGAACTTCTTGACCAGGTCTTCCTGCCAGTAGCCTATCTCTTCCATCCGGCCGAAGAAGAAGCGGAGCACCTTGGGCTCGTAGGTCCATCTGAGACCGCCGATGAGTTCGCGGTTGTCCCAGAGCCATTTGACGCGGTCGGCACAGTACTTCACCTGAGAAAGGGTGAACACGCGGCGCGGCATGGCCAGGCGCTGGAGTTCCAGTTCGGCGAAGCGTTCCGAGCCGTCCGGGTTGCGCTGCTCGCTCACGGTACCGCGTTCCATACCGCGGATGCCGCCGGCAATGTACAGGGCTGCGCCCACAGCGGCGGCAGGATACTGGTCGTGCGGAATCTTGGGAACAATCTCTGAACAGTTGAGGTGGGCGCCCAGGCCGCCGGCGGGCTTGATTACGGGCACGCCGTAGTCGTCCAGTTCCTTCACCAGGTAGGCGATGAACTCGGGTCCCTGGCTGATGTATTCCATATCCAGGCTCTCGTACAGGCCCACGGCCATGGCTTCCATGGAGCGCACCTCCATGCCGCCGTAGGTGAGGAAGCCCTCGTACAGGGGGACGAACTCCATCATCTCGTCCGTGAACTTCTTGTCGTGGGCGGTAATGATGCCGCCACGGGAGAAGCCCAGTTTGCGGGCGCTGAAGTAGATGATGTCGAAGCGATCGGCCAGGGTATGGTAGATTTCCTTGGTGGTCATGAACTTGCAGCGGGGCTCGCGTACTTTCATAAAGTAGACATTATCCTGAAGCAGGGAGGCGTCCAGCACGCTTTTTACGCCGAATTCGTGGCAGATGTCCGTGACTGCGAGCATGTTCTCCAGGCTCACGGGCTGGCCGCCGATGAGGTTGGTACCGGCTTCCACGCGCACGAAAGCTACCTTCTCGGGACCCAGGTCCTTGATGGTTTTGCGAAGGAGTTTGAGGTCGAAGTTGCCCTTGAAAGGATCGTCCGTCTGGGGGATGAGGCCCTTCTTGTCCACCAGTTCTATGACTTCACCGCCCAGGCGGGTGATGTGAGCCTTGGTGGTGGTGAAGTGGAAGTTCATGAGGGTGTACATGCCGGGCTTCACATAGGCCTCGGCCAGAATGTTCTCTGCGGCGCGGCCCTGGTGGGCAGGCAGTACATTCTCGGTTCCGAAGACTTCCTTGATGGCGGCCTTCACACGGTTGAAGGTCTCGGAGCCGGCGTAGGAATCGTCGGCAATACTCATGGAAGCTACCTGCTGGTCACTCATTCCGTTCACACCGGAATCCGTGATCATATCCAGGTAGATATCTTTGTTCTGGAGCAGGAAGGTGTTGTTTCCGGCTTCCTGTATTTTATTCAGACGTTCTTCAACGGGGAGGAGGGAGAGCTTCTGGACCACGCGGACCTTGTGCATCTCCAGGGGAACCTGATGCTCAGGCTTGTAAAATTTAACGGGCATATCTAATAGTGTTATTCAGTTCCGCTAAGATAAGGAAAAAAATGAAAAAAGGCTGGAGAATTCCAGCCTTTTTTCGTGCGCGAAATCAGAGTCGAACTGACACGTCCTTTCGGACACTACCTCCTGAGAGTAGCGCGTCTACCAATTCCGCCATCCGCGCATCAATTTGGGACTGCAAATATACGCACTTTTTTTGAAAGTCCAAATAAATTTTTCAGATATCGGCCTCTATCGGAAAGACGGTTTTCCACAGACCGGTCTTGAGGAGAAGTTCGGTGACGGAGAGCTGGATCTTGAGGGGAAGGTCTTCCAGGTCGGGGGCCGTCCAGTCATATCCGGCTTGCTGCATGTAGGTACCCAGGGCGAAACTCCGCACCACCTGGTCGGGCATGGAAATGTCCAGCCAGAGTTCTTCTTCGGGGGACTGGCGGGGGAGGCGCACGGTAAGGCCGGCATCCAGGCGGCAGGAGAAATCTCCCTCCGTGGGCTTTCCTTCCCGGTCCAAACCGTTGACGTTGCCCCGGATTTGGGCCCAGAAGGGTTCTCCCCAGCCGTTAGGCCCGTCAAAACTGAGCGAAAGGGTGCAGAAATGCTTGTTCAGCTGTACATTCACCCGGGTGGAATCGCACAAAGTATTCACGAGGTCTGAGTAAAGGTAGACCGGAGGGCATTCGTACCCGAAGGGAATCTCCAGGTTTTCTTCCGGCTCCAGCCCGACTCCGCAAACGGCCATCAGACGGATCTTGCCCTTGGGGACCTGGACCAGCATCATGGTATCCTGCCGGGCCGTGTAGGTGGCCCGGTGGTCTCCGGCCACCACCTGTACGCTTACAGGACCGGGAAGCCCCCAAAGTTCAATGCTAAGGGCGCAGGGGCACAGCGTCCGGTTTTCCTTTACCGAACAGGAGAACAGGATAAGGAGGCCCGCCAGGGCCCCGAGTCCCTTAGAACACATAGACCAGGGCCAGCAGGAGGTCGTTGGGGAGGATGAAGGCCCTGTCTCCCTTGTCCAGAACCAGGCCGCAAACGGGGCAGGAATAGGTGGTATAACGGTCCCAGCCGGCCCATACGCCTACCCCTATGTCTATGTTGAGGTGCGGATTGATCATATAGGAATAACCTCCGGCTATTCCCAGGCCGTAGCGGTCGCCTTCGTTGGTGGATTTGTCCACTTCGTCCCAACCTCCGCGGTTATATTCCTGGAACTGGAGCTTGGAACCGGCCCACCAGCCGGAATACACATGCCAGGGCCACCAGCGCACGCCGGCGGCCAGTACCTGCTGCCGGGCCGATACGGGCTCGCCTTTGTATTTGAAATGGAAGGGATTGAATTTGGCTACGGCGGTGGCCGACCAGTGCTGGTCAAAGGCCACGGCGCCTTCGATGTTCAGGGTGCCGAAATTGGCATAGTCCACCAGATTGGTCTGGACGGCCCATCGCTGGGCGTGTGCGCCGAGGCACAGGGAGCCAAGAACCCAGGCCAGCAGCAGTCGTTTGATACTATTTGCCATAATGTTGGAAGGTTTGGGTGATGATGCTTTCACGCTCGGGCAACTGGGTGATGAGTTCTTCCTTCAGGTCGTCCGTGGTGGCGACCCCGGCTTTCAGTGCCCGGAAAATCTCTCCCCGGGAGATGCCCCTTTCATATAAGTAGGTAAAGATGTCCGGTTTGAACCAGAAGGTGTTGCCAAACTGCCGTACCGTGCCGCCGTACCGGTCTTTTTTGAGAGTTTCCTGCATGAAGTAGGCCCACATTTCTCCCAGTTCGCAGTATGTGGCTCCTTCTTCGTCTCCGCTGCCGTAGTCGATCCGGCTGTTTTTCACGAAGGAAAGGAGAATATAGTTTATGTAGGGGGTCCAGAAGTCATTTCCGGCCTGGGCATAGTGGCTGGCGTGGGCCATCTCGTGAATCACGGTCTCGTAGATTTGGGCGTAGGTCTTTTCTTTTGTGCCGATGGTAATGTCCGGCAGGAACAGTTTGACAAGGGGAAGGTATTCCTTAAGATACGCCATGATGAGGGTCTGGTTCATGAAAGCTCCGTGATGCAGCATGTTGGCGCTGGAACAGGTGATGTCCGGGAAAATCCACAGGCGGAGGTCCGAAGGCGGCGGCGCTATGTCCAGGTCGTCTTCCGTGCAGCGGGAATAATAATCGTAGGCGGCATTGTTTGTCACGCAGCGGCGGAACAGGGAACCTTCGCTGTCCTGCGTCACGTGCAGGTCCATACCTCCTGCTTCCCCCTTGCCCAGCGTGCTCACGGAAGCCGGAACAATGAGGAAGTTAAAGCCGATGTTGAACCCCTTCTCGTTCTGGAAGACCAGGCGGTAGCGGGGCTGTCCGGAGAAGGTCTTGCTCATCTGGTAATAGCCGTCGCGGTCCGTATAGGCGGTGGCTATTTTGACGAAGATGTTGGCTGCCACCCTCACCCCGGCTACGCCGAAGGGCTTGCCTCCGCTGAACAGGGGATCCTCAATGGTGATGCGCCCGCTGGGGGCGGCCGTCTCGGCCTTGGTGGGCTCCATCCACAGTTCTTCGTTGCCGGTGAGACGGTAGGCCTCTTTCTCTACCAGTGCCCAGTCAATGTCCGTAACGGCCCTGGTGGTGGCGGCGTGCTCGGAGATGTAGACATCGTCCAGGTACTCTACCTTAATGCCTTCCGGGAAGGGGAAGTCCTTGGGCACCACGGCGTATTGCCAGGTGATGGCGTCGTTCCCCACCTCGGGGTCCTGGTAGTAGTCTCCTTCCCTCACAATGCTGTAGTCCATCGGGTGGTCCAGCAGGTAGATACCGGTTTCCAGAAGGGCCATGTACTGGTCATTGTCCTTGGGAAGGAACCTTACATAATGGTCTGTAGCGGTGATGTCTACGCGGTCGGCCTTGGTACCGTAAACGTTTTCCAGGGCCTTCTGCATGTTCTCCACCGTGTAGGGGTCTTCCAGCTTCTCGCCCAGCTGGATCATCCCGTGCTGGATCCCCTCTTCGGGGAATCGGCCGGAGTCGTCCGGCCACGCCGACTGGCTGCATGCTACCAGCAGGCAGATCGGCCATAAGAGAATCAGTCTTTTCATAACGCATCATTTTTGTGCAAAGCTGGGAAAACTTATCCGTGTAACGAATAATGAAACGTTTAACTGCATTTTCGGCCTCCGGCATGCGTAGAAGGCCGATTATAACATCGGCCTAAACGGATAATCTGCGAAAAAACAGAATTTTGGACGAAGGCACCGGCCCGTATCGGCCTTCCAAGGTCCTGCAAGCCCCGACAAAGTTTTTTTCCGTGTGAAACGGCTGGTGCACAAGTTGTCTCTTTCGCGAAAAAAAGTTAAATTTGCAGGATTTTTTGAAGATATAGAAAAGACGCAATATGCAGGACATCAGAAACATCGCCATCATTGCCCACGTAGACCACGGTAAGACCACGCTTGTGGACCGTATGATCTACCAGGCCAACCTGGTGCGCAAGCCCGAAGACCTGGGTAACCTCATCCTGGACAACAACGACCTGGAGAGGGAGAGGGGTATCACCATCCTCGCCAAGAACGTTTCGGTAACGTATAAAGGCGTAAAAATCAATATCATCGACACTCCCGGCCACTCCGACTTCGGCGGAGAGGTAGAGCGCGTGCTCAATATGGCCGATGGCGTGCTCCTGCTGGTTGACGCCTTCGAGGGCTGCATGCCGCAGACCCGCTTCGTGCTGAACAAGGCCATCGACATGGGCAAGAAGCCCATTGTGGTCATCAACAAGGTGGACAAGCCCAACTGCCGTCCCGACGAGGTACAGGAAGAGGTGTTTGAATTGATGTTCAACCTGGGCGCCAACGAGGACCAGCTGGAATTCAAGACCATCTATGGCAGCGCCAAACAGGGCTGGATGTCCAAGGACTGGAAAAAGCCCACCAATGATATTACCGCCCTGCTGGACACCATTCTGGAAGAGATTCCCGCCCCCGCCATGGTAGAAGGAACGCCCCAGATGCTGGTTTCCTCCCTGGAGTACAGCCCCTACGTGGGCCGTATCGCCGTGGGCCGCATCACCCGCGGTTCCCTCAAGACCGGCATGCCCGTGAGCCTGTGCAAGCGTTACGACATTGTGGAGAAGAGCAAGATCAAGCAGCTCATGGTATTCGAAGGTCTGGGCAAAGCCAATGTAGACGAGGTCCAGTGCGGTGACATCTGCGCTGTTGTGGGCATCGAAGGCTTCGAGATCGGAGACACCATTGCCGATTTCGAAAATCCCGAGGCCCTGCCGCCCATCGCCGTGGACGAGCCCACCATGAGCATGCTCTTCATGATCAACAATTCGCCTTTCTTCGGCAAGGACGGCAAGTTCGTCACCTCCCGCCACATCAAGGAGCGCCTGGAGAAAGAGCTGGAGAAGAATCTCGCCCTGCGCGTCAAGCCCGGCATCAATGCCGATAGTTTCGTGGTGTACGGCCGAGGCGTGCTGCACCTGAGCGTGCTCATCGAGACCATGCGCCGCGAGGGCTTCGAACTGCAGGTGGGTCAGCCCAAGGTGCTGGACAAGACCATAAACGGCCAGCGTTGCGAACCCATCGAGGAACTGTCCATCGAGGTTCCGGAGCAGTTTGTAGGCGCCGCCATCGAACTCTCCACCCGCCGCAAGGGCGCCCTCATCCGCATGGAACCCCGCGGAGACCGGACGCTGCTGGAATTCGAGATTCCTACCCGTGGTCTCATGGGTTTGCGCTCGAACCTTCTCACCGCCACCCAGGGAGAGGCCGTGGTGGCCCACCGCTTCAAGGATTACCAGCCTTACAAGGGGGATATCGAGATGCGTACCAACGGCTCTCTCGTTTCCCTGGAGACCGGCGAAGCCATTGCCTATTCCATGAACAAGCTGCTGGACCGCGGTCGCTTCTTCGTGGAACCCGGCGAAGAGATTTACGGAGGCCAGGTAGTGGGCGAACATACCCGCGACCGCGACCTCAATATCAATATCTGCAAGACCAAGAAGCTCACCAACGTTCGTGCCTCTGGTTCGGACGAGAAGGTGGTGCTGCCTCCGGCCGTGAAATTTTCTCTTGAGGAAGCCCTGGAATACATCCAGGAAGATGAACTGGTGGAGATTACGCCGAATCACATGCGCATGCGCAAGATTCAGCTGGATCCGCTGGACCGCAAGAGAAATTCCGCCAATGAAGATTGATAATCCGAAATTTATTTGTATCTTTGCACCCCTTAATCTGTTTTTGTGGCCATGAAAAGTATCATCATACCGCTGAACGATTGGGCTGCCGGAGAGCGTAAGTTTCACGCTCAAGCAGATTTAGAGTTCTTTCAACAGTTTGACAATTCAGAAATCCTGGACGCCGATGTAAACGTGGAAATCCGGGTGGTCAAAGATGGCCGGAACAAGGTGGAGGCGGATCTCCATCTGAAAGGAACGGTAACCGTTCCCTGCGACCGTTGCCTGGACCCCGTCCAGATTCCCGTGGAGGCAGATCCTTCCGAAACCCTTACCCCCAGTGCGGTGGAAGTGGATTGGGATCTCAGCCAGGCAGTATACGACTTCGTCTGTCTATCACTGCCCCTGCAGAGATTGCATCAGGAAGGCCAGTGCGATCCCGACACCGTCCGGTTTCTGAGTCACAAGGAGCGTGGGGACGAGGAGGCTGAGGCTAGCGCGAACAGCCCGTTCGCCGCCCTGAAAGGACTTTTTGAAAGCAAATAAACAATTAAAAACTATAAACAATGGCACATCCGAAACACAAACTCTCCAAGCAGAGAAGAGACAAGAGACGTACGCACGACTTTGCGCCCGTTCCCACTCTGAGCGTATGCCCCAACTGCGGCGCCACTGTGATGTATCACCGTGTTTGCCCTGAGTGCGGCTTCTACCGCGGTCGTCAGATCATTGAGAAGAGCGCCGAGTAAGCGCTTTTTTCATTTCGGTTTGGCCCGGTAGTTCAACGGATAGAACGGAAGTTTCCTAAACTTTAAATAGAGGTTCGATTCCCCTCCGGGCTACGAATAAAGCCAGGCCGGCGCTTGGCTTTTTCGATTATTGGGGCAGATCAATACTCTGTCGTCAACCACATACCAAGCAATCGGTTTGTGATAGAATAGGAATTGCCTTCTTTTCTGATGATTCCTTTGTCGTGAAGAACTCGCAGGGCACTTTGTACCGTGCTGGGGCTTTTCATGGAGTGCTTTTTACAAAAGGCCACGGAGGTAACCTGTTCGGCATTTCCTTCTTTGGCAATAGCTATTAGGAGCTGTTTTTGTGCTTCGGGATAAGTGCTCATCTGCTCCTGAAATGTACGGGCATATGTTTTTATCACGAAAGTGAGAGCATTTTCCATCATCGGCAGATTAGCCACTTCTCCTGGTTTGGTCCACGCATATAATTCGTTCATCAAGCGTTGCACGTACCATGTGTGTCCTTCAAACAAGTCGTAAATTCCTTTGAAGCATTCGTCTGTCAATCTTTTTCCTGCCTCCTCGAAGTGTTTTTTGGAGAAAGCCAGATACTTATCGTAATCAATTGCATCCAGATACAGCGGAGAACAACTCATGTAGAACGGTTCAGATGGATTGTTGAAAAGCTTTTCCATCATACGCCGGTCACTGCCGGCAAAAATAAACCAGGTGTGCTTGCATTTTTGGACATGACTTCTGAGTAGTTCCAGCACATTATTATCCGGGTACTCGGCTATCTGCTGAAATTCATCCATAGCAACAACACAAGGGATATCACTAC
Organism: Bacteroidales bacterium; assembly: GCA_017423025.1. Lineage (GTDB taxonomy): Bacteria > Bacteroidota > Bacteroidia > Bacteroidales > UBA932 > Cryptobacteroides. The sequence goes on along the minus strand of JAFPGC010000014.1, from coordinate 27,265 downwards.
TTTCAAGGTACTGGAATATCTCCCTGAGAGAGTCTGCGGGACGTACAATTTCTCCCAATGAGAGATCAAACACAAACTGGCCTGTTACTGAATCAACTTTGAAACCTGGCCTGAGGGACTTTACAATTCCCAGGAATGATTCCCAGATTCTTTCTTCCCGGTTTTTTAGTTGCCCTGTTATCTCCTTTGCCAGCAACAGAATCATTTCCGAAAGAGAAGAAGTTGGATACAGATCTATCGAAAAAGTTTTAAAATTACTTTGCACGAAATCTCTGTTAAAGACATGGGCGATAAGGCCGGACTTACCCATCCGTCGCGAAGAAATAAGCACCGTATTTCTTCCATTGGCGATATTACCCTCAAGGGTTTCGGTTTCTGCTTGTCTGTCACAGAAATATCTGGCTCCGTAGTAGTCGGCAGTAATTATGAATGGATTCGGTTGTAGCATAAACTATAGTTTGGGGCAAAGGTAATATTTAAAACTCAATTATTCAAAATTAAATAATTAAGAACTCAATAATGTTGCTATTTGACCCCAAATGAGGGGAATGCCGTCGCTCTTAAGCGCAGTTTATGCTTTAAACAGATTGAGCCGGCCTTCAAAGACTTTGACTTCTGTTTCCGTCATGTGCAACTGTTTCGCCAGGGAAGGCCAGCGGGAAATGCCGTTACGGACCTCATCAATGATTGCAAGGGCTCGGTCTTTGGGGAGATAATAGGAATCGTGAGCCTCCGAAAGAGCCGATAAGCTTGCCTCATTTGTGTTTTCTGTAATCATCAGGCATTGATCTGTGCTTAGGCTGGGATTAATGTCGTATGCCGGAGACAGGACCCAGCCTTTGGATGAAAGCAAGAAACCGTGGTTCCGGAAATGATCATCCGCGTTCCCTACGCAAATATTGAATGCAATTCTTCTGTACAATTGTTCCAATTGTTTGTCTGTATCCGGACAATGCTGTATAATTAAATCTGCAATATCAAGGTATCCCTTGCCGTTATTGCGTCCATCTCCGTCCTTGAAGCCCAGCAGATTCATCGCAGACGAAAAATGGACACGTTTCCCCTCCGAAGTCCTGTCAAATCGTTTGGTCAGGAAAATGTGATAACGCTTTCCACTGTCCATAACTGTGGCATCGGCAACATCCACGTGACAGGATTTGGCCAACTGATTGCAGAATAACTCCCATAAGGATACATCGTGACGGTCTTCCCGTGAAGGGAACTTCGCTATCCATAAACTGTTATCTTTCTCCATGACATTGGCCTTTGGTCTGGCGCCGCCAAGTGATGTGCCGGGATTCAACAACTGATAAAGCCACTTCTCTTCTGGCAGTTCTCCTAACTCCTCGCTCCTCTCGATAGCATCGGCCGCCGCCGCCAATTCCCTTAAGGAAGCAATTGGTGGAATACGCATGGTCCCGCAGTCATTAAGAAATGGTGCGTCTTCCTCCGTTTTGAAACGGAATCCCCCCATCCTCATCAAGTCATCTACGGACAACAGATAATCCAGGGAACTGAGTTTTTTTACTGGCCGATTATTTCGTATCGCCTCTATTTCTTCACGCTTTTCTGCCAGAGTGCGGCCCCAGCGGTCTGGAAGGGAATCCGCAAAACACCCGAAAATGGAGTCTGATGGCGCATACTGAAGACCGGGGAAGGTGTTCAGATCTTCTCCCAGACGTATGTTGCCATATTTGTTCAGCCAGGTCTGGTCATAGCTGAAAGAAAAGACTTCATTTCCGCGCACACGGTCATGGTTCAGCGCCCCCAGCTTTTGTGAAGCTGGAAGGAAATGAAAATCGGCATATACCAATAATTGCTTCATGGCGTTCATTTCTTGGTCGCACGTTCGCGATGAGGAAGGTTAATATCCTGTATTGAGCGGCCCAGGGGGTCTTCTTTGGCAAGGAGGAGGATATCCTGGTTGAGGCCAAGAACATACAACACACGAAGATATGTACCTATGGCTACGGTAGCTATGCCCTTTTCTACCTTTGTGAGGGTGGGAATGGAGCACTGTGCCCGCTCTGCAACCTGCTCCATGGACAGGTTGCGCCTAAGCCTTGCCAGGCGGATCTGTTCCCCTGTCAGTGCCATATCCCTAGCCAGTTGCCTGGGGAGTTTGTTTGAAAACGTAGCCTTTGTCATAACATTAAATATATTTGCAAATATAGCATATTTTCATAAATTATATTGAATGTTGTTATTATTTTTCATCTTGGGATGCATGCTCGATATCATGTCACTTGGGACTACGAAAAACCCTCGCGAGTAGCTGTATAATACAGCCCCTTGCGAGGATTTCTCGTGTTTACGGGTGGGTTACTCCCAGCTGCCTTTGTTAGCGGTGCCGTCGGCGGCGAAGTTGTAGAGAAACCTCATAATGGGTTTGTCCAGATACCTTTCGGCATAGTCGGGAACCTTTTCAAACTTCATGTCCACTCCACCCGACGATACGTTAGTGATAGCGCTTCCCAGCTTCTCGTTGCTTTTGTTTACCACATAGTATTCGCAGCCGTAGACGTGCTTTGCACTAAAAACTCCCTCCTTGGAGGAATCGAAACCGTTCTTTAACTGGATTTTCAGGCGGGCGCCCAGGGTGGCAGGCAGTTTGTTGGTCTTGACGGTTTTGGTCCAATCCTTCGAAGTCATGGTTTCGGTCTTTAGTGTACCGGCGGCATCGTAGTACTCCACCGTCAGGTTAAATGCACTGAAGAGGTCATCAGTAACCGATAATCTGTAGTCCATCACGGCGGCAACGGGGGTGGTGTCCGGAGCTTCGGGCTGGTCGGGATTGTTTTTTTCACAGGATGTGAGCAGAGCAGTGCAGCAAAGGACGGCTGCCATCGTCATCAGATTCTTTTTCATTTTATGATTGTTATTTGATTGATAATTACCATATTTTCACGCGGTCCTCATCCTTGCGGTAAAGCTTGTCTCCGGGCTGGACGGGGAAGAGTTCGTACCAGTCGTCAGTGTTCATGACCACTCCGTTGACGCGCTCGCGGGATAGTGAGTGGACGTTCTTGCCGGTACCGGCATCGTCGAGGCCGTTCACGTACATCTGGGCGAACTTGGTGGTGTACTTGCCGTGCCAGAGCCAGGCATAGGCGAGGTAGAAGCGGCGGCGTTGCAGGTCGTACTGCTCACCGGTAAAGCCTTTCTCGCGCAGATGGCGAAGATAGGTGTCGTAGACTATATGGAAACCGCCCAGGTCGGCGATGTTTTCGCTCACGGTGTAGGCACCGTCTGCGTAGAGGCCCGGCAGGGCCCAGGGCATAACCTCGAAGGAATTATAGCAGTCAATCAGCTGCCGGGCGCGGTTCTGGAACTCCTGGCGGTCGGTATCGCCGGCAAAGAGGTTTTCAAGGTCGCCCTGCCAATTGAACAGCGACCCATTGGTGTCGAAGCCGTGCGTCATTTCGTGGCCGGTGACCATAAAGGTAGAGTAGTTGTACGCCTCGTTGGCGCCTTCCTGATAATAAGGCTCCATCATCCATGTCGGCCAGATGTTCATGGAGTTGGCGTTAAGCAGATAACTGGCATTGACCACGGTGAGGTCCATCATATTGGCGATGATGTTGTGGAAGGAAGCCTCGGCGGTGGGTTGGCCGATGAGACTGAGGTTAAGCTGTAACAGGGTACCACGGATGGCAAGAACATCGTCCAGGATGGTTTCGCAATTGCCAAGGTCGGGGAGTCCTGCCTGTAACCACAGGTCAGGACAACCCACGTTGAAGATCATGGCATCAACCTTCCTGCGAGCGCTCTGTTTTGCAGTACCACTCATCCACGAATTGACGTCGATGCGCAGGCGGAAAGACTCGCGCATCTGTTCGCAGATTGCGAGGGTGCGTTGCTTCATTTCTTCGGTAACGTATGCATCGGCGAAGACTTTTGAGCGTTCGTAGCGCAGATACTTCTGGCTAATGGCATTAATCAGCTCCTCTTGTGTCAATGAGGTTTCGTCGCTGTACAGGGCAGAATCGGCAGTGATGGCGGGCAGAAGGATGTTATTCTTTATCCCGTCAATGTCCATGTCCTGAATCATTTTAAGCACCATGTTTATATTATCCGCCACATTCTCCAATACGAAATCCGGCTGCTCGTCAACGACATAAGCATCTTCCGGGGCTACGCCCAGAGTCTGCATGATGGTGACGAGCATGGGCCACTTTTCGCCATCGATACTCTTGGTGGCGCCATCTGAAAGCGGGCGCACAGAGGCAAGCACCTTGGGGTCGTTTGACAGTCGCCATGCCAAATCTTCCTCCGGCAGCAGCATGGACGTAGCATAGTCGTTGCCGAGATCTATTTTTATGCAGGCTACCATGCGGCCTTTGCGCGAGAAGAGTGATATATTGACCGGCAAGTGGTAACCCTCCTTCATCATCAGGGCCATCATCTGCCAGGCCTCTTCAGCGGTCTGGACCGCTGCTACTCGTGCGATGGCCGCTTGCACGCGCTGCTGCTGCTTTGTCAGCGTAGCCTCGTCGCGTAGGGCGATATCCTTGTTCATCTTCTCCAGCGACGGGAAATAAAGTGCTTCGATGCGCTGCTCCATCAGTCTCGGGATTTCGACCTTTGCCAGGCAGTTGTTCTCGGCTTTCGACTCGTCAACGGTGGCGTTCTTCCAGAACCCGCCGTTACAGTACATGAAGAAATCATCGCCGGGCTTATAACTCGCATCCCCCGCGTCGGCGGGTACGGGCCATACGCCGTTGTCCTCAGCAGTCTTCGGCTCGTCTGGTTCGTCCGTATGACAGGCACTCAAGCCCAGTGCCACGATGGCAACAGCCATCAGAAAGAATATCTTTTTCATTATTTATTTGTTATTGAGTTCTTCTAACAGTTTGATGTTCTCTTGGATAAATTTTCCCAAGGCGGCATTCTTTTCCCCAATTCTCCACCGTTGGAAAACGATGATGGCAACCAGCATCAGTACAATGACGATGATGGCGGCTGCCAGGGCTACGGTGATGATCATGGTAAAATCCATACGCTTTGCTCGTTAAATCCGGAAGCAAAGGTATGCAAAGAGGGGCGGCCCGTTGTGCCACCCCTACAAATCATTGTGCCAATCCTTCAATTTCTACTTTATTTTAACGAATCTGGGATTTCTGGCATGGCGCCCTCGCGGGTGCATACATAGGCCGATACTCTCACGGCCGTGTTGTGGGCCTCGGGTATGGTTTTCCCGTTGAGGATGGAGCCGATTCCTATGACATAATAATTGAAAAGGGGCTTCATATTCTTACAAAAATAACAATTATTTGCTGCATTGGAAAACCTGGAATCCCAGATATTTGCAAAGGAAGGATAAAAAGAGCATTTCACGGCTACAATAACAGAGGATTTTTTTTGAGAAAAGGCAAGTTCTGATTAACTTTGCTTTATGGCTAAGCAGAAGGATATCTTAAGCGCAGAGGACCTCCAGCGTATGCTGGGTGTCAAAGGATGGTTTGGCAAATGCCTTTCGGGCCTCATTATCAAGGTGCTGGAGATTGACAAGGTCAATACAACCTATGCCAAATATGCAGACCTCATGGGCCCGGATTTCGCCCATGCCATCCTGCAGGATGTTGGAGTCACTTATGACGTACCGGAAGAGGACTTGGACCGCATTCCGGCCGAAGGAGGCTTCATCACCATCTCCAACCACCACTTCGGCAGCATTGACGGCCTCATCCTGTGCGACACGGTGGGCCGCCGCAGGGAGGATTATAAGATCCTCACCACCTTCATGCTTTCCCTCATCCCCAGTCTCACCTCCAGTTTCCTTCCGGTAAACAACCTGACCGGCAAGAACGACGCACGCAGCATCAACAGCATCCGGATGGCCCTCCAGCATATCCAGGATGGCGGTGCGCTGGGCCTGTTCCCCGCGGGCGAGGTGGGAACCTATCAGAAAGAAGGCAAGCGCACGGCGGTATCGGCCCAAAAGGTGGTCGAAGACAAGCCCTGGGCGCCCAATATGATCCGGCTCATCCAGAAAAGCGGCCTGCCGGTGGTCCCCATCTACTTTGACGGCACCAATTCCCGCAATTTCCATTTCCTGGGCAAGATCCATCCCCGCCTGAGGACGGTCCGTCTTATCCACGAAGTGTTCAACAAGAGGGGAACCAATGTAAAGGTGCGCATCGGCCAGCCCATTACGCCTCAAGAAATGGCCAAATTCAGTTCCACGGAAGAGCTGGGCTGCTACCTTCGCAACCTCACCTATGCACTGGAAGTCAATTGCATAGAAGAAAAGAAGAGGGCCGATATCCTGAAGATGGAACCCATCATAGACCCCGTGGATCCGGCGCTGCTGAAGGCCGATCTGGAAAAGATCCAGGACCGTCTCCTCTTCGAATGCGGAGATTATCGCTGCTACTTCACCCGGCCGGACGACATTCCCAACCTCATGAAAGAGGTGTACCGATTGCGGGAAGTCACCTTCCGCACGGTAGGGGAGGGCTCGGGCAAATCCCTGGATACGGATATCTACGACCCCTATTATAAGCACCTCATCCTCTGGAGTATCTCCAGGAACCAGCTGGCCGGAGCCTACCGCATTGGGGTGGGACCGGAAGTGATGCAGCATCCAGAAGGCTTCTACACGGCTTCGCTGTTCGAGTTCAAAGAGGGATTGCAGCCTTATCTTCCCAAGACCATGGAACTGGGACGCTCCTTCATAACTCCCGATTTCCGAAAAGAAGTACTGCCCCTGAAACTCCTCCTATCGGGAATTCTGACGGCCGCTGCCCGTTGTAAAGGCATGGAGTATACCATGGGGCCGGTGAGCGTGTCCTCCGATTTCCCCACTTTCTATAAGAGTCTTATCCTCCACTACTTCCTGAAAAACCATTCCATGGAGAATGCCCAGGATTTGGTGGCCCCCACCACACCTTTCACTCCGGATTTTCTCCGCGTGAATCCCGATGCCCTTCTGGCCGGATGCAAAAGCGTAGACGACCTGGACCGTCTCCTTCTGTATCTGTCTTCCGGAAAACTGCGCCTGCCGGTTCTTTTCCGCAAGTACGCCACCCTGGGCGCCAAGTACGTGGCTTTCAACGTGGATAACGATTTCAATACCCTGGACGCCTTTATTATTATGTGGATGGGAGACGTGCCGGAGAATTCCTTCAGATCTTTCTCCAGGTCCCTTTCGCCGGAGGAAATTGAAGAGCTGAAAGCGCGCCTGAAACACTAAAACTCAGTATATGAAAATAGCTTCCATACTTGCCTGCGGGGCCCTTTGCCTTGCAAGCCTGGCCTGTAGTAAGAAGCAGCCTCTCCTGCTTCACTACGACCGTCCGGCCACCTATTTCGAGGAAACACTGCCCCTGGGAAACGGCAAATTGGGCGCCCTGGTCTATGGCGGCCCGGTGGAAGACCGCATCTCCCTGAATGATATCACCCTGTGGACGGGAGAGCCCGACCGGGGAGCGGAGCACCCGGACTACAAGGTGGTGAATACGCTTACCCCCTGGGGGCAGTCGGCCCAATGGGTAGACAAGGTGCGGGAGGCCCTGGATCAGGAGAATTACAAGAAGGCCGATGAACTTCAGCATCATCTTCAGGGTCACTTCAGTGAGACCTACCAGCCTCTGGGTAAACTGCTGCTGCGCTTCCCGGAGGGGAAAATAACAGACTACCACCGTTCCCTGAATCTTTCCGACGCCACCGCTACGGTGACTTACCGCAGGGATGGGAAGGGATTTGAAGCCAAGTACTTCGTATCGGCCCCCGATTCGGTGATTGTAATTAAACTCAGCAGCGAGGTGCCGCTGGATGTGACGGTGAGCCTGGAGAGCGAGCAGCCCCATGAAACCCGGACCGAGGACCACACTCTGGTTAGCGACGGCTATACGGCCTGGCATTCCTATCCCGTCTATTATGCTCCGAATGGAGAGCGCTTTGCCTACGATCCGGAACGGGGCATTCATTACCGCACCGTTGTGAGTTGTGAGGCGGCCCAGGCGGCGGGCGAGGTGCTCAATATAGCCGGCGTCAAAGAAGCCGTGATTGTGGTAGCCAATCAGACCAGCTTCAACGGCTTTGACAAAGATCCGGTGAAAGAAGGCCGGGAATACAAGGAAGCAGCCCTGGCCAATGCTAGCCAGGCGTTGGATATGGGCTGGAATACCCTCTGGGAGCGTCACGAAACCGATTACCGGGCCCTCTTTGACCGGGTTTCCCTGGATTTGGGTCGCACGGATCCGGCGGTGAGCGCCCTGCCTACGGACCAGCAGCTTTTGCGCTATGCCGACGGTGAGTCCAACCCCGAACTTGAGGCTCTCTACTTCCAGTATGGCCGATATATGCTTATCTCCAGTTCCCGCACTGTGGGCGTTCCCGCCAACCTGCAGGGCCTCTGGAACGAGAGCATGACCCCGCCGTGGAGCTGCAACTATACCACCAACATCAATCTGGAAGAGAACTACTGGCCTGCTGAGGAAGCGGCCCTGCCGGAAATGCACGAGGTCCTGCTGGGCTTCATCCGCAACCTTTCGGTGAATGGCGTGCGCAGTGCACAGAACTTTTACGGAGTGAACGAGGGCTGGTGCGAGGCCCACAACAGCGATATCTGGGCCATGACCAACCCGGTGGGTCTGGGAACGGGAGACCCCTGCTGGGCCAACTGGAACCTGGGCGGAGCCTGGCTGGCTACCCACATCTGGGAGCACTGGCTCTTTACCCGGAACCGGGGGGATCTGGAACGGGACTATCCTGCCCTCAAGGGCGCCGCTCAGTTCTGCCTGGGCATCCTGGTGCAGAAAAACGGCAAGTGGATCACCTCTCCCTCCACTTCACCCGAGAATGTCTACAAATACCCCGACGGGTACGAAGGACGCACGGTCTATGGAGCTACGGCCGATCTGGCCATCATCCGTGAATGCCTCTCCAACGCCCGTGAAGCGGCGCTGGAGGTAGGGGATACCGACTTTGCCCAGCGTGTAGACGCTGTCCTTCCCGATTTGAAGGAATACCAGGTAGGAGTCTCCGGGGGCTTGCAGGAGTGGTACCACGACTGGCCCGACAAGGATCCCCAGCACCGTCACCAGTCACATCTGATTGGCGTGTATCCCGGTCATCAGATTCCCGCCGGGGGAGAGCTGGCCTCTGCCGCCCGCCGCACCCTGGAGATCCGGGGCTTTGAAACCACCGGCTGGAGTTGTGGCTGGCGTGTGAATTTGTACGCCCGCCTGGGCGATGGAGAGAACGCCTACAAGATGTACCGCCGGCTTCTTCGTTATGTGAGTCCGGACAAGTACCAGGGAACGGATTATCGAAGTGGAGGTGGCACCTATCCCAACCTGATGGACGCTCACTCTCCCTTCCAGATCGACGGTAACTTCGGTGGCTGTGCGGGCGTCGTGGAGATGCTGGTCCAGTCCACGCCGGATGGCGTCCGGCCCCTTCCCGCCCTTCCTTCGGCCTGGCCCAGCGGACAAATAAAAGGCGTCCGCACCCGGACGGGGCAGACGCTGGATTTATCGTGGAAAGACGGTAAGGTGACCAGTATGGTCCTGCGCTAGGGAATGAGTTCCAGCGCTTTCTGTACCGTATCGTCTACCGGCAGATAGTACTTGTAGAAGGCATTGTCTCCCAGCTTGGAATAGCGCGCGATAAGCGCCCTCAGCTGAGGCACCAGGTAAGGAGCGGTTTCGTTCCACTCCGCCTCGGTAGCGTTGATTCTGTCCTTGGTACGGGCGAAGTCCCGGAAACTGGCCTTGAGGTCCAACCCGTCCAGGAAGCGGTCCATTTCCTGGTAGGAGTCGATGGCCGCCAGGCGGGCCGTATAGCGGTCAAACATTTCCGAAGCGAAACGCATCTGCGTAGCCTTGCGGTTGCAGGCTATGTAGAAATTGGAGGCGCGGGTGGTGTCCATGGGGACGTAGACGTCCGGCATAATACCGCCTCCGCCATAGACCACGCGTCCGCTGCGGGTGTGGTGCACGTCTTCCTTATTGAGTTTGACGCTGTCGGCACTGAAAACCTCTCCGTCGGTGTAGCGGCGGTAGATGTCGTAGCTGTAATTCTCCGAGGTCCCGTAGGGCTTCTGGATGCATCGGCCCGAAGGGGTGTAATACCGCGCCACGGTGAGGCGGATGCCCGATTTATCGGTGAAGAAGAAGGGTTCCTGCACCAGGCCTTTGCCGAAGGAGCGGCGTCCTACCACGGTTCCGCGGTCGTTGTCCTGGATGGCACCGGCGAAGATTTCGCTGGCCGATGCGGAGTTCTCGCTGATGAGCACCGTCAGATTTATACTCTGGAGTTTTCCCCTTCCATCGGCCTTGAAGACCTCTTTGGGCCGATGCTTACCTTCTATATAGACGATGGTGTCGCCGGAGGAAAGGAAGTCGTTGGAAAGCAGGAGAGACTGGTCCATATAGCCGCCGGTGTTGTCGCGCACGTCGAAGATGAGGTGGGCCATGCCCTGGTCCATCAGTTTCATGGCAGCCTCGTGGCACTCCTGGTAGGTGGTGCGGGAGAATTTGCCCAAGCGGATGTATCCCACGCCGGGACGGGCCATGAAGGCGGCGTCCATGCTGTGCACGGGAATCTTGCCGCGGGTAATCTCAAAGGGAATCACGTCGGGACCGCGCTTGACGGTGATGATGACCTTGCTGCCCGAAGGGCCCTTGATGTGGCTCACAATGCTGTCCTGCGGGTATTTGACACCGGCGATCACCAGGTCGTCCACCTTGAGGAGGCGGTCACCGGGCTGCAGACCCACCTTTTCGGAGGGACCGCCGGCAATCACTTCCAGCACGATGGCCGTGTCGTTGGGCACGTTGAACTGGATGCCTATGCCGTCAAAATTGCCGGCCAGCGACTGCTCAGAGGCTTCCAGTTCTACGGGCGGCAGGTACACCGAGTGGGGGTCCAGTTTGGCCAGGGCCGCGGAGACGGAGGCTTCGGTCATGCCTTCCCGGTCCAGTGTATCTACGTAATTTTCCTCCACGATGCCCAGGATCAGATTGAGTTTCTGCCAGTTCCGGTTCTCGGTGCGGAACAGGTGCTGGCGCTCGCGGTACCTGACGATGGAGAAGGTGACCAGCGCGCCGATCACGATCCCCAGGACCACCTGGAGGATTTGGATTCCGATTTTCTTCTGCATAAACTCTATTGAATCTGCTCCACTTCTATTCCGGCGCGGGCCAGCAGGTCAATTCCGTCGGTGAGCCGGTAGGCGTCACGGTACACCACCCGCCGGATTCCGGACTGGATAATGAGCTTGGCGCACTCGGCGCAGGGGGACGCAGTTACGTATAGCGTGGCGCCCTCGGAACTGTTGCCGCTCTTGGCCACCTTGGTGATGGCATTGGCCTCGGCATGCAGCACGTAAGGCTTGGTGACGCCGTTCTCGTCTTCGCAAATGTTCTCAAAGCCGGACGGGGTGCCGTTGTAGCCATCCGAGATGATGGTGCGGTCCTTGACCAGCAGGGCGCCAACCTTCCTGCGCTTGCAGTAGGAATTCTGGGCCCAGACTTCGGCCATTTCCAGATAAGATTTGTCGAATTTTTCCATTAGATTCTCTGGTACAGATAACGCTTGATGCTCTTCTTGGGAGTACGCTCGAAGTCCTCGGGCATGAGCTCGATCTTCTTGATCTGGGCGTACTTGGGCAGTTCGTCGTTGATGGCGGGCAGCATGCCGCAGATGCGCTTCTTGAAGTCGGAGCGGGTGTAGCCGTCCAGTTCTCCCTGATGCCAGTCGGGATAGATGAGGGCGGTGAGGCCGCCGTCGTCTTCCACCACCAGGGAATCCACTACATAGTTGAAGTTGTTGATGGTGGCTTCTACCTCTTCGGGGTAGATGTTCTGGCCGGAAGGACCCAGCACCATGCACTTGGAGCGGCCGCGCAGGAAGAGGTAGCCGTCCTTGTCCACCACGCCCATGTCACCGGTGCGGAACCAGCCGTCTTCCGTGAAGGAAGCCTTGGTGGCTTCTTCGTTGCGGTAATAGCCCAGACACACGTTGGGACCCTTGACCTGAACCTCGCCGGGAACGTTCCGGGGGTCGGGGGAATCGATGCGGATTTGCATATGGAGGGCGGCCCGGCCGGCGCTTCCCACCTTGACTTTGTTCCAATGGGCGTAGCAGATGATGGGGGCGCATTCCGTCATACCGTAACCCACGGTGTAGTGGAAGCCAATCTCGTGCAGGAATTTCTCCACCTCCGGGTTGAAGGCGGCACCGCCCAGGATCACTTCCTCGAACTGACCGCCGAAGGCGTTGGTGAGTTCCGTGCAGAACTTCTTCTCGATGACCTTGTCCAGCACGGGGATGCGGCGGTAGTATTTGGTCTTGTCCACCAGGGGCTTGAGCTTGCTCTTATACACTTTCTCCATCACCAGCGGGACGGCGATGATAATGTCCGGATGCACCTCGCTGAAGGCCTGCATGATAATCTTGGGGCTGGGCACGCGGCTCAGGAAGTGCACGTGCATGCCGATGGTCATCTCGAAGAGGAACTCGAACATCATGCCGTACATATGGGCCGATGGCAGCATGGCCACTACGTTCATGCCCGGCTTGAGCATGGGGCAGGCGTCCTTCAGCGCAAACTCGATGTTGGAGTAAATGGCGCGGTAGGGGATCATCACACCCTTGGAGAAACCGGAGGTGCCGGAGGTGTAGTTGATGATGGCCAGCTCTTCGGAGCTGTCTTCATAATAATGGAGATCTTCCGGGCCGAAACTGTTGGGATACCGCTTGCCGAATTCTTCGTTCAGGTGCTCGCGAACGTAGTTGAGATCCTGGGTGGCGGCAAACAGGAATTTGAAGTTATTGATCTGGACCACGACGGAGAGGTCGGGCATTTCTTCGGGGCTCAGGCCTTCCCAGATGACCTCGTCCACAAAGAGGACGCGGGCCTCGGAATGGTTGACCAGATAGTGGATGTTGCCGGGCTTGAATTCGTGAAGGATGGGAACGGCCACGGCGCCGTAGGTGATGGCTGCCATGAAGCTTACGCCCCAGTTGGCCTGGTTGCGGGAGCAGATGGCTACTTTGTCTCCTTTCTGGAGGCCGCACATCTCGAAAGCGATGTGCAGCTTGGCAATTCTAAGGGCCACCTCACGGTAGGCCAGTGTCATACCCTGGTAGTTGGTAAGAGCCGGGCGGTCCCAGTTCCTGACCATACTTTCCTGCAGGATCTTGTTTACAGACTTGAATTCCATTATTCTCTATTAGGTTTTAGTTCAATTTAAAGTCCCGGTTGCGGCCGTCGTAGCACTCGCCGCTGATTCCCTTGGACGTTATTTTAAGCTGGGCGTCGGGACGCAGCATCTTGTTGCCCTCCTCTTTCACCAGCGGTTCGCCGCCGGCAAGGGGATACACCAAGGTGCGCACGCTGGTGCGGACCACCCAATAGTTCTTTCCATTCACTTCCAGCAGTTCCGGAAGGTTCTTTACCGTTTCGGGGGCCTGGATGCCCTTCCAGCCGTCCGGCTTCTGACCGTGCAGGTTGTACCGTTCCAGGCTGTTGTCTTTGTGCAGGACCATGACGGTGTAACCGCCGGCGCCAGTGAAGTCATACACGTCGGGGCCCAGCAGCACCGCCTTGGGCAGTTTCACGGGGAAGCCGTTCACCCAGTGGCCCAGCCGGTCCAGCAGGTACAGTTTATCGCCCGCGGCAAAAAGGAACTGGATTTTCCCGTTCTTGTAGAAGTCTATGTCGTGTACGCGGCCGCAGAGGGGTTCCTTGAACGGAATGCCCCAGACTCCCTTTCCATTTTCGTCGTTGAGGCAGATAGAGAGGCTGCTGTTCTGGTACAGCTGGTTGTTCTTCTTGGTGAAGTAATTATATACGGTAAAGGGGCCGGTGGGAATGTTGACAGTGGTGTCCCGTTCCATCACCTGGACCTTGTTGCTCTTGAGGGTGTGAGTGCTAACCCGGATGCGCATGGAGGGAAGCGCCTCGGACAAATCCAGGGTGGCCATGGCCGGAGCAAAACCGGCGCCCACGGCGAAATCCTTGAGGGGAGAAGCCAGTTCTTTTACCAGCAGCCGGTCCGGGAAGTCCGGGGCGTCGGTAAGGGAGCTGTATGCTACAAAGCCTGCCGGCAGGGAGACGGAAGCATCGGCCAGGCGGTTCTTGAGGTTGTATTCTTTGATGGAGGCGTCCTGCAGGGCCTGAACGGCGGGGGCGCTGGCAAACACGTTCCACTTGCCGCCCAGCGAGGCGCACACGGTATCGGTTACGGCGAAGTCTTCACCGGCCACCTGGGCCAGGACGCCGCGGTATTCATTGGAAGCCCCGCTGCCCAGTTTGAGGTCCCGGGCCGATTTGACCAGCAAAGCATCCTGGCGTTCTCCCTTCTCAAAGAAGGAGATGCGTACCAGTTCCTTGGGCTGCAGGTTGCGGAACCATTCTTCCGGAGAAAGGGAGCGCCCGGCCTTGGCCTTGAGAAGCTTGTTGAACTGGGCCAGATGACCCTGTCCGTCCTCCAGCTTGCGGCGCGAAGCCAGGTAAGCGTCCACGTCCGGGATAGGAACCGCCACGGCCGTTGCGGTATAATAAGGTACGGCCTCGGGGAATTCGGCCACCTGGGCTGATGTTCCCGCAAAGGCACCGAAGAAGCTGGCGGAAGCCTCGCCGGGAAGCGATACGCCTTTGAGGAAAAGCTGATCTTTTCCAGCTTCCTGGATGGTCCAGGCGCTCCAGGCGGTGAGGTCTTTTACAAAGGAGTCTTTGCGGAATTCCTTTCCGGCAAAGGTTTGCAGAAGCTTGGGGGCGTGGGCGTGGGAAACCAGCAGCACGGCTTGGCCGGACACGTGATTGACGAGGTCCTGCAGGCGGCGGGTTCCCAGGATGGAAAGGCCCTCTTCCAGATGACGGGCACCGGCATTGACAAAGGTCTCCGAGCGGGAGGCCAGGAGGTGTCCGTCCTTTTCCAGGGTCTTAAGACCGGCCTTGGCGGCCAGTTGCCTGGCAACGGTATCTGAGGGTTGGATTTGGGCGGCGACCAGGGGAACCAGGTTGCCGCTGTTGTGAAGAGAAATGGCCATCTTCCGGCGGTCCAGTGACTGGATAAAAGCCATGAAGGCGTCATTCCCCGGGGCGACGATGCCCTGCAGGAGGCCCGTAGAATCGGCCAGAATCCTGGAGGCTTTGGAGCTGCCGTCAAACACAAATACGGCGGCCGCATCCGAGGGCACGGCCCTGAGGATGGTCCAACCCGTCGGAGCCGACACCACTTCGTCTTCTCCCGGCACCGGTGTGTACAACTTGGTAACGGCAACGGCAATGCCCGCCAAGAGTACAGCAACTATCACAACGGCTGCTATAGTGCTTCGTTTTGCCATAGTATGCAAAGTTAATCAAATATTTCGTATCTTTGCCTTGGAACCAACATTTGTTTAGCCAATAACATGAAAAAACTAGCCCTTGTTCTGGCAGCTCTTCTGCCCCTGTTCGTGGCCTGCAAACAGGAACCGGCCACGCTAAAAGTCATGTCCTACAACATCCGGTACGGCACGGCCAATGACGGAGACCACGTCTGGGCCAACCGCCGCGATGCCGCAGCGGCCATGGTCATGGATCAGCATCCGCTGGTATTCGGCGTCCAGGAAGCCCTGGACTTCCAGTTGGAATATCTTCAGGAGAACTGCCCCGGCTATAAGTATGTGGGCGTGGGCCGTGAAGACGGCGTATCCGACGGAGAACACATGGCCGTCTTCTACGACAGCGAGAGGGCCGAACTGATGAACTGGGGTACCTATTGGCTGTCCGAGACGCCCGATGTTCCGTCCTTTGGCTGGGATGCCGCCTGCAAGCGCACGGCCACCTGGACGCTCATCCTGGACAAGACCACCGGCAAGCACTTCTATTTTGTGAACACGCATCTGGACCACGTGGGCAAGGAAGCCCGCCGCAACGGACTCATCCTGCTGGTAGAGCGCATCGGAGGCATGAATCCCGAAGGCTATCCCATGATCCTCTGCGGAGACTTCAATGTATTTCCCACGGACCCTTGCCTCAATGACCTTCGCGACCTCATGCTGGATGCCCGCCAGACGGCCACGGAAACCGATCCCGGCACCACCTGGCACAACTGGGGCAAAGTGGACGGCACCCCCGGCATCGACTACATCTTCTACAAGGGATTCAAGTCTTGCACCAGCTTCCAGCGCGTAACCAAGCAGTATCTGGAGGCCCCCTTCGTGTCCGATCACTATCCCGTGACCGCCGTCCTGGAGTACTAACGACAGTTTATGAGCGACTATATCGTATCGGCTAGGAAATATAGGCCGGACTCTTTTGAAAGCCTCATCGGCCAGGATACCATTGCCCGCACCTTGTCCAACTCCATCCGGAGGGGGCAGCTGGCGCATGCGTATCTTTTCTGCGGGCCCCGGGGCGTTGGTAAAACCACCACGGCGCGCATCTTCGCCAAGATGATCAACTGCGCCCATCCCGGCCCGGAGATGGAACCGTGCGGGGAGTGCGAGTCCTGCGTGAGTTTCCAGGAGGGCCGGAGCTATTGCATCCACGAACTGGATGCCGCCTCCAACAACTCCGTGGAGGACATCAAAACCCTTATGGAGCAGGTGCAGGTTCCCCCCCAGGTGGGTAAGTACAGCGTGTATATCATAGACGAGGTGCACATGCTGTCCCAGAGTGCCTTCAACGCCTTCCTCAAAACCCTGGAAGAGCCGCCGGCACACGCTATTTTCATCCTGGCCACCACCGAGAAGCATAAGATCCTGCCCACCATCCTAAGCCGCTGCCAGACCTACGACTTCAACCGCATCAGTATCCCGGACATGGTGCGCAACCTCCGGGACATTGCGCAGAAAGAAGGCGTAACCATAGACGACGAGTCCCTGCACGAGATTGCCGCCAAGGCCGATGGTGCCATGCGCGACGCCCTCACCATCTTCGACCAGACGGTGGCCTTCTGCGGCACCACAGTCAAGTATGAGGACGTTATCCGCAACCTCAATGTCCTGGACTACAAATACTGTTTCAAACTGGTCGAGGATTTCCTTACCGGCAATTACGGCGGGGCTTTCCTTACCTTTGACGAGATTCTGGCCAAGGGCTTCAACGCCCTGCACTTCGTAGGCTCCCTGTCCACCCACTTCCGCAACCTGGTGGTGGCCAAGACCGGCGGCCTGGAACCTCTGCTGGAGCTGCCCGATTCCCTGAAAAAGCTCTATGCCGAACAATCGGCCCGCTGCTCAAATCAGTTCCTCTACGAGGCCCTGGGCATCACCACGGCCTGCGAAACCGGCTACAAGGCGGCCGTCAACCCGCGCCTGCACATCGAGTTTGCCCTCATGCGTCTGAGCTACCTCATGGGCAAGCCGTCCGACAAGCCCGTCGCTGCCCCCGTCGTGGCCGCCCCTGTCATTTCGAGCAAAGTCGAGAATTCTTCTGCGGCTGCTCCCGCTCCTGTCATACCGAGCGAAGCGAGTGTATCTCCTGTTGCCTCTGTGTCCACTCCTGCTGCCGCCCCCGCCCCCACCCCCACCCGTCGCCGCACTCCCAAGACCGGATCGGCCCTTTCCATGAGCGCCATCATGGAGGAGAAGAAGGAAGAGGTTGCTCCCGTGGAAGCGGCCCCTCAGAGCCAGGCCCTGCCGGACGACGATCTGGTGCGGCTTCAGTGGAAGGAACTGGCCAAACAGTACAGCGCCAAGCCGCGTCTGGCCAGCATGCTCTCCAGCGGCAATATCCAGTTGAATGAGGAAAACGGCGTCAAGCAGGTGGAGTTCTTCGTGACCAACGACGCCCAGAAGCAATGGGTAGAGGAAAAGATGCTCCGCGAACTGGAAACCAAGCTTCGCGAGCTGGTATCCTGCACCAAGGTGAATGTGCTGGTGTCCGTAACCCCCATAGAAGAAACCGAAAAAGTCCCCTACATGCCCGAGGAAAAAGCCAAGGACCTCATGGAAAAGAACCCCGATGTCCGCGCTTTCGTGGCCGATATGGGACTTGATACCAAATAATACCTTTCCCCGAAGATCCAAATAAGTCCCTCCCCCGAGGGGAGGGGTTTCGGGAGGGGGTAACGTTAACATTAAACTTTTCATGTTTACATGAAATTAAGAGCAGAAAAATTAGTCAAGAAATATGGCGTCCGCACGGTGGTGAAGGGCGTTTCCATGGAAGTGCAGCAAGGGGAGATTGTGGGTTTCCTGGGCCCCAACGGTGCCGGTAAGACCACCAGTTTCTACATGATCACCGGGCAAATCAAGCCCAACGACGGCCGCATCTTCCTGGATGACGACGAAGGCAATACCATCGAAATCACCAAACTGCCCATGTACCAGCGGGCCCAGAAGGGCATCGGCTACCTTCCCCAGGAGGCATCCGTATTCCGCAAGATGTCGGTGGAGGACAACATCCTCTCCGTGATGGAACTGTCCAAGAGCACGGAGAATATGACCAAGGCCGAGAGACTGGAGCGCATGGAGCGTCTCATAGACGAATTCAACCTCTCCAAGGTGCGCAAGTCCCTGGGCATCCAGCTCTCCGGCGGTGAGCGCCGCCGTTGCGAGATTGCCCGCGCCCTGGCCGTGGATCCCAAGTTCATCCTCCTGGACGAACCTTTCGCCGGAGTGGACCCCATCGCCGTGGAAGATATCCAATACATCATCGCCAAACTTAAATACCGCAATATCGGCGTTATCATTACAGACCATAATGTGGGTGAGACCCTGGCCATCACAGACCGCGCCTACCTGCTGTACGAAGGGGTCATCTTACAGGCCGGAACACCCGAAGAATTGGCTTCCGACGAAGATGTTCGCACAAAATATTTAGGTTCCGGTTTCGTGCTAAAACGCTCTAAATCAGTGGAAAGAGCCCGCGCGGAGGTAGAGAACGAACATATCGTCTAAAGTTTGGCACGCTGCTTGCTTAATACTAAACCGGTTAGTTTTAGTTGGTTTAGTTAATAATAGGTTAGAATGAACCGGACCTCGTGAGAGATCCGGTTTTTCTATTTGTATACTTTGATTTATGGCTTATATCAGTTATATTTGTAGAAGCTAACTTAACATATCTATGAACACTAACACCAACAAAGCGCCTTACGAGGTGCCCGTTGTGGAGGTTCTGTACTTCCAGATTTCGGGCAGCATCCTGACGGCGAGTAATGAGATCATTCCGATTAATCCCGTCTCGCCGTTCTCCATTTCCAGTTCAGATGACGTCTTCGGCTCATCAATAGATGATGGCTTGTATTTTTAAAGGGGAATCGCTATGAAAAAGAATGCTTTATATTTTGGAATAGCAGCTCTTGCACTGCTTGTGGTTTCCTGCTCGAAAGGCCATGAGATAGATACGCTTGATAATCAGGGGCGTGTCACCATGATTGACCCGTGGACGGCCATTGACCAGTCTCAGTACAAACTTCCTCTGGTAAGTGGTCCCAAAGTGTCCATTACCGCCGGATTTGAAGAGAACGGGGAAACGAAGACCACTATGGATGTGGGAACTTCTTCTGCAAAGGTTTTGTGGACGTCCGGGGATAAGTTTACGATGTATGCATGGGGAGGATCAGGTTATTACGAGATCCCCTTTACTACAACCGGGTCTGGAGAGAAAGTGGATTTCTCAACCATATATGGGACACCTTCCGTCTCTCCCTGGCATTTTATTTACGGCGTAACCCCGGACGAATTGAGTTATGATGGAGATAATATGCTCTTTAGGATTAATGTTCCTAGTGATCAAGTGGCAGTAGCGAATAAGGTAAAAGATAACTATTTGTATTCCTATGCGCAGGCCACGGAAGGTTTGTCCAGCAATGTCTGTTTCAAGAGTATGTTGGCATTTGTCCGCTTTAAGATGAGCGGAACCATTGCCTCTTCCGTCACGTCTGTAACGCTTACCGGCGCTTCCGCCTTGGCCGGACACAGTGTGCTGGTTCCGGCTGCAGACGGAACTCCTCAGATGTCATCCTCGATAAATTTTGGCGGGGATGTACGCTCTTCAACCGTAACCCTTGATGGACCCTTTGCCGCAGATACATATTACTACTTTGCCGTAGTTCCGGGCACCCAATCCTCCTTCTCTTTGAAGTTCAGTGGCTCGGCGGGCAGCACTACCATAATCAGCTCCAAAACGGTAACCTTCTCCCGTGGAATCATCAGCGATCTTGGCGAGATTAGTTTGGGATCTGCCTTTAAGGATCCGGCGACGCCGAGTATGGAAACCATCAAATGGACTTCCGCTTCGGCCGGTGCTACGAAGCCCGTGACCATTGCGGTCGTTCCCGACGGATTCACCGCCAGTGAGATGGACAAATACGAGATGCTGGCCAAGGCCGCTATGAACACACTGTTCAGCGTGGAGCCGTTCAAGTCCTACAAGAATTACTTCAATGTGTATATCCTGAAGGTGGCATCCAATGCCTCAGGTGCCAACATTACAGATGGTAACGGAAACATCACTACTGCTGTTGATTGTTATTTTGGTTCAAAATGGGGGGAGAGCAGTTATAGTGATATGCGGGCAAATGATGAGAAACTCTTCAATTATGTTATCGCAAATTGTCCGGATATCACTTCTTATCATACAATCAAAGAGGTCCCCGTCCTGATGATTATTAATGATACCCGCTACGGAGGCAGGAACTGGTCCTACAGTACGGGAGAGGCTTATTGTATGGCGCCGTATACATATTCCGGTGGCGGTATGAGTTGGTCGTATCCCGCGAAGGAAGCCAAGAGCGATTCGGATCCTGCACAGGGAGTTCAGGCTACTCCAGCTAGCCGGTTTGCAGAGGTTGGATCCAACACGGGTAACTGGCTCAATACCATGGTTCACGAATTTGGTGGACACTGCTTCGCCCGCCTCAAGGACGAGTATTGGTATGATACTTATAAAGACGCCGTTGAGCATATCGATACTTACGAATGGACGGTTCCGTTTGGCCTGAATGTGTCGGCTACCTATTCTGATCCCGGTCTTGATACTGATGCCTCTGCTGCCGGCTGGCAGTTCCTGCTGGATAAGAAAGCCACCCTGGCGGCATCCAACCCCCTTTACAACCGTATAGGCGTATATCAGGGAGCGGATGTATCCATCCTGAACCGTTGGCGCAGTGAGCGAATCAGTTGTATGATTGACAACCGTTTCTATTTCTCCACCTTCCAGCGCTACCTGATTGTTAAACGGATTATGTCGCTGGCAGGAGAGACCTTCGAAAATGAGGCCGCGTTCTGGGCCGCGTTCAAGGCCAAGGATGTTCCCATCGATCCGGTTCGTGATCTGGCCGGCAGTTCGGTGATGGGAGAATCCGATCCTGTCCCTCCCCGTCCGGTTCCGCTGTTGCCTCCTCCCGGACTGGTTGAGGTTAAATAGAGTTACATATATTAACAAAAAAACCGGATCTCTTTCGAGGTCCGGTTTTTTATAATAATAAGGTGTGTAAAAGGCTTACTGCTCCTCCTGAAGACGAAGCTGCTGAACATAGATAGCCTTCTGGAGCGCCATGCGCTTCTTCACGGAAGGCTTCTCGAAGTTTTTGCGGGCGCGCATCTCGCGGACGGCACCGGTCTTCTCGAACTTGCGCTTGAATTTTTTCAGGGCTCTTTCGATGTTTTCGCCTTCTTTGATGGGTACGATGATCATGCTTTTTACACCTCCTTTTTTGTTCAAATGGGCTGCAAAGTTAGATAAATTTTGCAAATGCACAAAATTATTTATTATATTTGCGATAACATTTATGTTATAGCACTGATAACCAAAACTATTACCATATGAAAAAGCCTGCTAAGAACACCTATCCCTGGGCCTTCACATCGGTGGGAGGCACCGTCCGAGTCAAAATCCGTAGCGGAGAAGACATCCGTCACCTGGGAGAACTGGACCGTAAGATGTGGACGGTCCTCAGCTGCCCGGTGAACAACCTGGAATTTGACGAGAAATGCCTCAAGTACATTGATGTAGACAACGATGGCAAGATCCGTGTGGACGAAGTCATCGCCACGGCCAACTGGCTCACGGGCATCCTCAAGAATCCCGATCTCCTTCTGGAGGAAAAGGATTCCCTTCAGCTGGAAGACTTCAACGCAGAAGATCCCGTAGGTGCGCGCCTGCAGGCATCGGCCCGCCAGATTCTGAACAACCTGGGCCTTAAGAAAGAGTCCATTTCCCTGGAAGATACGGCCGATAATACCAGGATTTTTGCCGATACCCAGTTCAACGGCGACGGCATCATCACCCCCGCCAGCGCGGCCGACGAGGCAATCGCCAAGCTCATCGAAACCATTGCCGGCCTGACCTCCTCCATGGACCGCAGCGGCGTGCCCGGCATCACCACCGAGCAGATCGAGGCCTTCTACACCGCCTGCGCAGACTACGCCGCCTGGCAGAAAGAATGCACCAAGGAGGTGCTCCCGTTCGGCGAAAAGACCGCCGAAGCCCTGGCCGCCGTCGAGGCCCTGAAGGAAAAGATGGCCGACTATTACATGCGCTGCAAACTCATCAGCTTTGACGCCGCCACCGCCCCCGCCGTAGACGTGAGCGTGGAGAAGATTGCCGCCATTGAAGGAAACCTGGCATCGGCCTCCGACGAAATTGCGCTGCAGCCGCTGGCCAAGCCTGTGATGGACGGCGTGCTGGCCCTCAAGTCCGTGAACCCCGCCTGGAAGAACGCCGTCGAAACCATGGTAGGACTCATCGGCTGGAAGAAAGACCGCATCACGGAAGAGGAATGGGCCGATGTCTGCGCCAAGTTTGCCCCCTACACCGCCTGGCTGCAGGCCAAGAAGGGCGCCGAGGTGGAATCCCTGGGCATCGACGCCATCAAGGCCATCCTGGAGGAAGACAAGAAGGCCTCCCTGCTGGAACTCATCGAGAAGGACAAGGCCGAGGAAGCCAACGCCCTTTCCATCGAAGAAGTGGACAAAGTGCTGCACCTGCAGAAGAACTTCTACCGCTTCCTTAATAATTATGTGGTACTGGCCGATTTCTACGACCCCGATCAGAAGGCCATGTTCCAGGCCGGACGCCTGTACATTGACCAGCGCAGCACAGACCTTTGCATCAAGGTGGCCGGTCCTTCCCCGGAAATCTCCTCGCTCAGCGGCATGTACATCCTGTACTGCAGCTGCACCAGCGAGAAACTGGGTGCCAGCTTCAACATTGCCGCCGTCCTCACCGACGGTGACGTAGACGGCCTGCGCGAAGGCAAGAACGCCGTGTTCTACGACCGCGACGGCAACGACTACACCGCCAAGGTGATTGCCATCGTGGACAATCCCATCTCCGTGCGCCAGGCCTTCTGGGCCCCGTACAAGAAAGTGGCCCGCATGATTAGCGACAAGGTTGACAAGAGTGCCGCAGAGAAGAACGAAAAGTCCCTGTCCGACCTCACCGCCAAGGCCGATGTCGCCACCTCCACCAAGCTGGAAGGGGACGGCAAGGAAGCCGCCAAGGCCGCCACATCCTCCTTTGACATTGCCAAGTTCGCCGGTATCTTTGCCGCCATCGGCATGGCCATCGGCTTTATCGGCCAGTTCCTTGTGGCCGTAGTGGAAGGCGCCGCGTCCCTTAAATTCTGGCAGCTGCTGCTGGTAATTGTGGGCATCATGCTCCTCATCTCCGGCCCGTCCATGTTCATTGCCTGGAGAAAACTCCGCAAGCGTGACCTGGGTCCCGTGCTCAACGCCAATGGCTGGGCCATCAACGCCAAGTCCCTGGTGAATGTGAAATTCGGCAAGACCCTCACTTCGCTGGCCGACTTCCCGCGCCTGACCGCCGTGGATCCCGCCGCCCGCAAGAAGGCCTTCTGGAGATGGTTCTGTGGCATCGTTATCTGCCTGCTGGTAGCCTGCGGCGTCTATTGGTGCCTCTCTACCGGCAAGTGTTTCAAGAAGGCTAAGGTAGAACCTGAAGCCCAGGAGCAGGTGGAAGAGGCGGTGGAAACGGCTGCCGAACCCGCTGTTGAACTCCCTGAAACCGCAGAATAATGATTGATACAGCATTTCCCTACGCACAATATGTAACCGGCAAGAACTTCGTCGGAAGAAGGGCCGATGTCACCCTGCTCGGAAATCTTCTGGGCCAGGGGGAGAACGTGCTGCTGAGCGAACCGCCCAAGAGCGGAAAGACCTCGCTGGTGCAGCAGGCCCTCTTCTCCATGCGAATGTCGGGAAAGGTGTTTACGGTGGGGCAGTTCTCGGCCCTGAATATCCGTACCACCGAGGCTTTCCTGCTCAGGCTGGGCAATACCGTGTTGCGCATGGTGGCCTCGACTCCGGCCGAATATGCCACGCTCACGGAGAAATACCTGGGCGGCACCCACTTTGTCTTCGATCCCAACAATTTCGAGGACGAGGACAAGATCCTTTCCCTAAACTGGGAACTGGAAGGGGCCGATGTGCAGGCCATGCTCCGCTTCCCTTATGCCCTGGCTCAGGACCGGGGAGCCCGCCTCATCCTCATCATTGACGAATTCCAGAGCCTGAACCGCCTGGAGGACCCCGATGTCATCCTGCGGCCGCTGGATGCCTGCATGAGGGAGAAGAAGGGAGTCAGCAATCTCTTCTCCTGGGTCATCTGCGGCTCCGGCGTCAATGCCATGAAGGCCATCTTCCTCAGCAGCCAGCTCTTCTACCGCCAGCTGGAGCGCGTGACGCTTTCGCCCGTAGACGAAAGGGAAATGGCGGATCATGTGCACAAGGGCTTCCTGGCTGCCGGCAAGGTGGTGGAGAAGGAACTGCTGCAGGGCGCCTGCCGTCTGTTCCGGGGGCATCTGTGGTACATCAACCACTTTGCCGCCATCTGCGACCACATGAGCAAGGGTTACATTGTGGAACAGGCCCTGGTTGAGGCCCTGGGCACGCTGGTGAACATCCACGAACCCCGCTTCAACGCCATTATGGCCGACCTTACCACCCACCAGGTGAGCTTCCTGCGCGCCGTGGTGGACGGTGTCACCCGCTTCAGCGCGGCCGATGTCATCCGCAAATACGGTCTCAATTCATCGGCCAATGTCAAACGCGTGAAGGATGCCCTTATGAAGAAGGAAGTGCTGGTCTTTGACGAGAACGACAATCCGCAGATCATAGATCCGCTCTTCGAGTACTGGATCCGCAAGTATTACTTTGAACTGAAAGACTAATGAAGAAACACTTGGTTGTTTTAACTGGCGCAGGCGTATCGGCCGAGAGCGGATTCGCCACGTTCCGCGATACGGGAGGTCTTTGGGAGCAGTACGACGTGAACGACGTGGCTTCCATCGAGGGCTGGTATCGCAACCGCAAGCTGGTGCTGGATTTCTACAACCAGCGCCGCGCGCAGCTCAAGGACGCCAAGCCCAATGCCGCCCACGAAGCCATCGCCGCCTTGGAGAAAGAATACAATGTAGATGTGATTACCCAGAACGTGGACAACCTGCACGAGCGGGCCGGTTCCACCAAGGTGCTGCATCTGCACGGCGAACTCACCAAGGTCCGTCCGGAGAACGGCGTCTACGACCGCACCGCCTCCGAGGCCGAGGTCATTGACGTGCAATATCGGCCCGTAGTTCTTGGAGACCTGGCGCCTAACGGCAGCCAGTTGCGCCCGCACATCGTGTTCTTCGGCGAGGCCGTCCCCAACATCGAGAAAGCCATTGATCTGGTGGAGAAAGCCGATATCCTGCTCATCGTAGGATCGTCCCTGCAGGTTTACCCCGCCGCCGGCCTTTATCGTTATGCTCCGAACGGCTGCCCCATCTATGTGATAGATCCCAAGCCCGTTCCCTTGAGCGACCCCCGCGTCACTTTCATCCAGGACGTGGCCACCAAGGGCATGCAGGAATTCATAAAAAAAGTCTCGGAATAACTCCGAGACTTTTTTTTAGTCGATTCTGTCGAAACCGGTGTAAGGTCTGAGGACCTCGGGGATTTCGATGTAACCATCTTTCTGGTTGTCCTCCAGCAGGGCGGCCACTACGCGGGGCAGGGCCAGCGAGCTGCCGTTGAGGGTGTGTACCAGCTGGGTCTTTCCATCCTGGTCCTTGTAACGGCACTTGAGGCGGTTGGCCTGGAAGCTCTCGAAATTGGAAACGGAAGAAATCTCCAGCCAGCGGCCCTGTGCGGCGCTCCACAGCTCGAAGTCATAGGTGATGGCGCTGGTGAAGCTCATGTCTCCTCCGCAGAGGCGAAGGATGCGATACTTCAGACCCAGGGCATTCACGAGACCTTCCACGTGGGCGATCATCTCATTAAGGGCAGCGTAGCTGTTCTCCGGCTTCTCGATGCGGACGATTTCCACTTTGTCGAACTGGTGCAGGCGGTTGAGGCCGCGCACGTCCTTGCCATAGGAACCGGCCTCGCGACGGAAGCAGGGAGTATAGGCCGTCAACTTCTGGGGGAACTGGTTCTCGGAGAGAATCACATCCCGGAAGATGTTGGTGACAGGCACCTCGGCGGTGGGAACCAGGTAGTACTGGTCTTCGTTGCAGTAGTACATCTGGCCTTCCTTGTCGGGAAGCTGACCGGTGCCGAAACCGGAATTGCCATTCACCAGCACGGGCGGCTCCACTTCCTTGTAACCGGCTGCGGTGTTGTAATCCAGGAAGAAATTGATGAGGGCGCGCTGCAGTCTGGCACCCTTGCCTTTGTACACGGGGAAACCGGCACCGGCAATCTTGACGCCCAGGTCGAAGTCGATGATGTCGTACTTCTTGGCCAGGTCCCAGTGGGGGAGGGCGTCGGCCGGGAGCTTGGGCTCCGGACCACCCATCTTTACCACCACGTTGTCCTCTGCGCCTTTTCCTTCCGGAACCTGCTCGCAGGGGATGTTGGGCAGCAGCGCCAGCAGCTCGTTGAGCTTGGCGTTGTTGTCTTCGGCCATCTCCAACAGCTCGTTGGAGCGGATCTTTATCCTGGCCACTTCTTCTTTGGCGGCCTCGGCCTCTACTTTCTTGCCTTCCTTCATCAGCTGGCCGATGGCGGCAGCCGCTTTCTTCTGCTCGGCCAGGTAGGCGTCGCTGCGGGTTTGGAGGGCCTTTCGATGGTCGTCCAGGACAATGATCTTGTTGACAATGTCCTTGGCATCGAAGTTTTTAACAGCAAGTCTCCGGATGACATAATCCGGAGACTCGCGTAAAAGTTTTAAAGTAAGCATGTCTTAGTTCTCGAAGGGAAGTACGGAAACGAAAGACTTGTCTTCGCGCTTGCGGGTGAATTTCACAGTGCCGTCGATGAGGGCGTAGAGGGTGTGATCTTTACCCATACCTACGTTCAGACCCGGATTGTGAACAGTACCGCGCTGACGTACGATGATGTTACCGGCCTTTACGACTTCTTCGCCGAACTT
>JAFPGC010000074.1 GCA_017423025.1 Bacteroidales bacterium | reverse complement strand
GAGTTAGCCGATGCTTATTCGCGAGGTACTCTCATCGGCCCACACGTGGACCTTATTGCTCCCTCGCAAAAGCGGTTTACAACCCATAGGGCCGTCTTCCCGCACGCGGCATGGCTGGATCAGCCTTCCGGCCATTGTCCAATATTCCTCACTTCTTCCTCCCGTAGGAGTCTGGACCGTGTCTCAGTTCCAATGTGGGGGACCTTCCTCTCAGAACCCCTAACCATCGTCGCCTTGGTGGGCCGTTACCCCGCCAACTAGCTAATGGTACGCGAGCCAATCCGATAGCGATAAATCTATTAATAAAGGATCATGCGGTCCCTTATATTACGGAGTATTACGCGACGTTTCCATCGACTATCCTCCACTATCGGGCATGTTGCTCACGCGTTACTCACCCTTTCGCCGGTCGCCGCCAGAGTATTGCTACTCCGCGCTGCCCCTCGACTTGCATGTGTTAAGCCTGCCGCTAGCGTTCATCCTGAGCCAGGATCAAACTCTTCATTGTATAATTTTTATAATTCTAAGCTTGTCCTTGACTTCTAGTTTCCTAAAGAAACTGACGCTCGTTTATTAGTGATATTGTTACAATATCTCGGTACTTGCTTGTACTTTTAGTCTTTCAGTATTGTCAAAGATCCGTAAAAAATCCCGTTCGTTTCAAACGGGACTGCAAAGGTAGTAACTTTTTTTGAACTGGCAAATTTTTTCTGATAAATTTTTTCAAAAATCAGATCTTGCCTTTACCAGTTCACCACGGGGCTCATCATAAAGCGGAATTCACGGTAGCCGGGATGGAGTTTGTACTCGTCCAGGGGCTCCGCACCCCAGGAATTGATGCCGCCCACGCCCATCTGGACCAGGTCCACGTGCACATAGGTGTACCCGGAAGGCTTCAGCTCCAGAGAATGGCGGGGAATGCCGTGCTGCCCGTTGCGGTTAATCTGGGGCGCATCTCCCTCCGGAGCGGAAACATCCAGGGCCTCCAGGGAATACGGCAGGGCCGATGCGCTGAAATCCAGGGCCGAAGAAAGTTCCAGTCCCCATCCGCCCTCATTCAGGATGCGGAACGTGCGAAGACCCGTGTGGGTACCGGATTCCTGCGTGCGGACATAACCCATGTGGTACTGATCGGCCACCAGTTGGCGATATCGGCCCAGAAGAGCGGCGCTGGAGCGGTCGGAATAGTTCTCCCAGGGGCCCAGGCCGAAGAAATCCAGGCGGTCGTACTCCCCTGCCATCGCGAAGCGCATGCCGAAACGGAAGAGGTCCGGAGCATCGGACAGGCCGCCGGCGTCCGTCATGGTTTCCACAACGTGAAGGGTTCCGTCGGGGTACACCTGGTAGAAGACCGAAAGGGCCGCAACGCCGCCAACAGGCTTGAACTGCACTTCAATGAGGTAACTCCCCTCCTGCGGCGTCACCAGGAAACGCTGCACTTCGAAGGTGGGATTGCGCCATAGGGTCATCCTGGAGGGCAGCCAGGCACCAAGGTCGTTCTCCACGGGCGCCCGGTTGAAGCAGGGCACGAGGGGTTCCTTCAGCATCTCCTTGCGCTCGAGGGTATAGGAAGTGAGCGCGCCGGTAGTCTTGTTGAAGGTCACGCTCCAGAGGGCTTCGCGCTCCCCAGCCGTTCCGGAGACGGACTTGATGCCGTTGAGAACCAGAACGGTAGCGCTGTCATAATAGCCCACACGGCCGCCTTCGCATTCCATCAGCACCGGACGCACATCGCGCAGCAGCAGCTGGTCGTAGGCGATTTCGGTGCCGGCGGGCTGCAGCGGCCAGGCCCGTTTGAGCTGATAGCGGACGGTGAGCGTGAGCGTTCCCTGAAGGGCCGATAACACCTTCGGCGGGATGCCCAGATTCAGCACGGCGCTCTCCCCCGGGGCCACTTTCAAGTCGTTCACTACACCCGACAGCACCGGCTCCCCTTCGGCCTCCACCGTCCATAGCAGGCGGACGTCGGACAAATCCCTGAAGAAGAACTCATTATGCACCTTCAGGGCGTCGGGAGAACCACTGGTGAGAATATTTCGGTACTGATAGAGGACCTCGTAGGCGTGGGGGTGGAAGCTGCGGTCGGCCGCCACTACGCCATTGCAGTTAAAGGACCCGTCGGAAGGATCCTTCTGGTTATAATCTCCTCCGAAAGCATAGTATTTCCCGTTCCAGAGCGCCTGGTCCTGGAAATCCCAGATGAAACCGCCCTGGTAGGCCGGGAACCGGCGAATCAGGTCCCAGTACTCCTTGAAATTGCCCACGGAATTGCCCATGGCGTGTGCGTACTCGCACTGGATGAGCGGGCGGGCCGGCTGGCCCAGCAAGTATTTTTCGCAATCGGAAGGGCTCCAGTACATGGGACACGTCACATCAGAACAGTCGTAGGAACTCATGAGCGCCCCTTCGTACTGCACCGGACGGGAAGGGTCGTAAGCCTTGATCCAGTCCCGGCAGTCCACGAAATTAGGACCGGGGCCGGCCTCGTTACCGAGGCTCCAGATAATCACCGAAGGGTGGTTGAAATCCCGCTGCACCATCCTCTGGTCCCTCACCAGGTGGGCGGCGCGATACTGCGGATCCTGCGCCAGGGTTTCCCCGTCTCGGAATCCCATGCCGTGCGATTCGATATTCCCTTCGTCCACCACATAGAGGCCGTAGCGGTCGCAGAGCGAGAGCCAGCGGGGGTCGTCGGGATAGTGGCAGGTGCGAACCGCATTGACGTTCAGCGACTTCATCACGCGGATGTCCCGGAGCATGTCTTCCTCGGAGACCACATAGCCCTTGTAAGGGTTCAGTTCGTGCCGGTTCACGCCTTTGATGAGAACTGGTTTCCCATTCACCAGAAGCTGGTTCCCTTCAATTTTCACCGTCCGGAAGCCCACGTCGAAAGATGCGCTTTCCTGCACGCCGCCGCCACTTCTGGCCGATATTTTAAGCGTATAGAGATACGGCGTTTCGGCGCTCCAGGTATTCACTGGGCCGATACGGGTATCCACCTGAGCCTTCCCCTTCCTGACCGGGGCGCTGAGCGAGGCCACGATGTTCCCCTCCGCGTCGGAGAGTTCCATCGTGAGGAGCGAGATGCCAGCGGTAACCTCCGCCTGAACCCTCAGGCGGCCGTCGGCATCGGCCTCAATATGCACATCTTCGATGCGCTCTTTCTCGCGCGTATAGACATAGACGCCGCGGGCGATGCCGGCCATGCGCCAGAAGTCCTGGTCCTCGAGGTAGGTGCCGTCGCACCAGCGGAAAATCTCCAGCGCAATAACGTTGAGCCCGGGATGCACCGCCTGGGTAATGTCGAAACGGGCTTCCAGCTTGCTGTCTTCGCTGTACCCCACCGGCTTTCCGTTCACCCAGACGCGTACGTTGGAGGTGGCGCTGCCTATACAAAGGCCAATCTGCTTCCCGCTCCAGGACGCCGGAATGTCGAACACGCGCCGATACTGCCCCACGTGATTCCCCTCCTCCGGGACGATGGGAGGGTTGTTCCGGTACTGCCCCTTCCAGGCGTAGCCGATGTTCACATAGACCGGATCCCCGTAGCCGTTGAGCTCCCAGAGGCCCGGCACCGGCATTTCCTTCCAGGTGGCATCGTTATAGGTCACGGCCTCGAAGCCTTTCAGGCGACGGGCCACCGTTTCGCTCCAGTGAAACCGCCAGCGGCCGTTCAGGGAAAGCGTCTGCTGCTGGTCGGTCACGAAGCTGGCTCTCATGGGAAGGCGGTTCTCCTGAAAGACGGCAGGGTCCTGCCAGGGTTCGAGTTTCCGGGCCTGAAGACTCAGGGCGATAAGAAGGAAAAGAGCGGAAAAGATGCGTTTCAGCATAATTCATTCGGGTTAGTCTTACAAAGATAAGCATTCCATGCCAAAGTTTTTTCATATCTTTGTATGCGTATGGAAAAGAAAGTGTCGCTCTGGCAGATTTTCACGGTTTTCGCCAAAATCGGAGCCTTCACCATAGGCGGAGGCTATGCCATGATTCCGATCATCCAGGCCGAGATGCAGCGCCGGGGATGGATTTCGGAAGATGACCTCCCGGACATCGTCGCCCTCTCCCAGAGCGCCCCCGGAGTGATGGCGGTGAACATTTCCATCTTCGCCGGGCATCGGCTCAGGGGCATCAAAGGGAGCATCGCCGCCACCCTCGGAAGCATCACGCCTTCCTTCCTGATCATCCTCGCCATCGCCATGTTCTTCACGGCCTTCAAGGACAATCCCTGGGTGGAAAGGGCCTTCAAGGGCATCCGGCCTGTAGTCATCTCCCTCATCGCCGTTCCCATGGTCAACATGGCCCGCAAGAGCTGCAAGAACTGGTGGACATGGCTTCTGGCCGTAAGTGCGCTGGTTCTGGTGGCCTTCCTCAACGTCTCCCCCATCTATATCATCGTTTGCGTGCTGGTGCTGGGCTTCAGCATTACTTATTATAAGGAGGGCCGATGGAAACGCTGACACTTATTCTCCAGCTGGCCTGGACCTTCTTTGTGATTGGAGCCTTCACCTTCGGCGGAGGCTACGCGATGCTGTCCCTCATCCAGAACCAGGTGGTGGTGGAGCACCCCTGGATATCGGAAAGCGCCTTTACGGATATCGTGGCCATCTCGCAGATGACCCCCGGGCCCATAGGCATCAACAGCGCCACCTACGTGGGCTATAACGTCCTTTACAACGCCACCGGCAGCCAGTGGCTGGGCGTTTGCGGTTCTCTCACCGCTACCTTGGCCCTGATTCTCCCGTCCCTCGTGATCATGCTGCTGATTGTGCGCTTTTACCTGCGCTTCAAGCAGAGCCGCCTCTATGCAGGCACCATGGAATGGCTCAAGCCGGCGGTGGTGGGCCTTATCGGCGCCGCAGCGCTGATCCTGATTTTCTCAACGGAGTGGACCGGAGGCGTTCCTTCCGTGTCCATCGTGACCGAAAACTTCCCCGACTGGAAGAGCTGGGTGCTGCTGGGCGGGGCGTTCGCGGCCGGCTACTGGGGGAAGGTGAACCCTATCTACCTTATCCTGGCCGGCGCCGTGCTGGGGCTGCTGCTGTACTGATTTGCGTCTAACGGAATAATTCAGTAACTTCGCATAAATTAATAACACTATGAAACGTATCCTCCTTATTCTGACTCTCGCTGGGCTGGCCGCCTGTGCCAAGCCGCAGCCGCAGGAATTCCATGTGATTCCCATGCCGGCCAATGTCACCATCACCGAAGGCTCCTTCTGCGTGAAGGGCGTCGCCGTGGCGGTGGATCCGGCCATGGACGAGGCCTCTCAGAAGGCCGTAGGCCGGTTTGTATCGGCCCTCGAGACCGCCACCGGAAGCAAGACCAAGGCCGGCAAAGGCGGCTTTGAGTTCGTCCTGAATCCGGAACTGGCCGCAGAGCAGTATATCATCGACATTCAGCCCAAGGCTGCACGCGTGGAGGCATCGACCCTAAACGGTTTCGTCTATGCCTGCGAAACGCTCAAGCAGATGCTGCCGGCGGCCATTTATGGTTCGGAAAAGGCCCAGGCCGACTGGGCGCTGCCCCTCGCGCATATCGACGACCAGCCCCGCTTCGCCTATCGCGGCATGCACCTGGATCCCTGCCGCCACTTCTTCTCCATCGAGGAAACCAAGCGCTACCTGGACGTGATGACAGCCTATAAGCTCAACCGCTTCCACTGGCACCTTACCGAGGACCAGGGCTGGCGAATGGAGGTCAAGAAATATCCCAAGCTCACTGAAATTGGCGCCTGGCGCAACGGTACCGTCATCAAGATGGACTGGGACTCCAACGACGGCATCCGCTACGGCGGCTTCTACACCCAGGACGAGATGAAGGAAATCGTGGACTATGCTGCCGAACGCGGCATTATCGTGATCCCTGAGATCGACCTCCCCGGCCACATGGTGGCTGCCCTGGCCGCTTATCCAGAGCTGGGCTGCACCGGCGGTCCCTATGAGGTCTGGACCCGCTGGGGCGTTTCCAACGACATCCTCTGCGCCGGCAATGAGAAAGTGTACACCTTCCTCGAGGACGTGCTCACCGAACTCATGGACATCTTCCCTTCGGAGTACATCCATATCGGCGGCGACGAGTGCTTCAACAATGTGGATCCCGTGCCGTGGGACAGCTGCCCCAAGTGCGGCGCCCGCATGAAGGAACTGGGCATCAAGAAAGGCCCGGATGCCAAACACTATCTCCAGAACTATGTAACTGCCCGCGTACAGGACTTCCTGAATGCCCACGGCCGGAAGATCATCGGCTGGGATGAGGTGCTGGAAGGCAATCTGGCCGAAGGCGCCACGGTCATGTCCTGGCGTGGTACCAGAGGTGGTATTAAGGCCGCCTCCAAGGGCTTCGACGTGGTCATGACTCCCACCGACTACTGCTACTTCGACTACTACCAGAGCCGCGAGCGCGACAAGGAGCCCTTCGGTATCGGAGGCCATCTCCCTCTCGAGAAGGTCTATGGCTACGAGCCCTTCGACGGCATGGTGGCTGGCAGCGAAAGCCACATCCTGGGTGTCCAGGCCAATCTGTGGACGGAGTACATCGCCACGCCGGAACACCTGGAATACATGCTCCTGCCCCGTATGTGCGCCCTCTCAGAAATCCAGTGGTGCCGAGCCGACCTCAAGGACTACGAGCGGTTTAACGCCTCGCTGGACCACACCTTCGAGATTCTGGACGCCATGGGCGTGAACTACTCGCTGGACTGCCGGGGCCTGATTGGCCTGGACCGCGAGCCCGCCCGCAGTGAAGAGGAATTGGCCGAATACATGAAGAACCGGTAGTTTCCGGTCGTCAGATTTTTATTGCGCCGCTAGCTGGTGGGAACCGGTTGGCGGCGCAACAGCATCCAGGCCGCCAGGGCGTAGAGTCCCACCAGGACGGTGTTCGCGACGAGCCTCATCCAGAGGGCGTCCACCGAGCGGAGACTGAAGAAGATGCCCACATAGGCCACGCCCATCATCACAAACAGCAGCCCTATGCGCTTCCACTTGTAGGGGATGGGATAGTACTTTGCCCCCAGCGCTGCGCATAGGATGAACATCGTCAGGTAGCTGGCCAGATGGCCGAAGGCCGATGCCCAGTAGGAGAAGCGCGGCATGAACACCACATTCACTACCGTAGTGACCAGAAGGCCCGCCAGGGTTATCCAGATGGCCATGTTGGTGCGGCCGCTGAGCTTATACCACATGGATACGTTGAAGAGCATGCCCAGCAACATGTAGCTAAGCAGCATAATCGGGACAACACCCACGCCCACCCGGAAATCGCGGCCCAGGAAGAGCGAAATGACGTCGATATAGGCCACCACGCCCAGCAGCACCAGGCCGCAGAAGGCCGTGAAGTACTCCATCACCACGGCATAGAGTTCCTTGGAATTCTTGTCTTTCGCCCGCTGGAAGAAGAAGGGTTCAGCGGCATAGCGAAACATCTGGATGAACAGGTTCATGATTACG
>JAFPGC010000013.1 GCA_017423025.1 Bacteroidales bacterium | reverse complement strand
TGTCTGGATGACTGGACTTGAACCAGCGACCTCCTGGTCCCTAACCAGGTGCGCTACCAACTGCGCTACATCCAGAATTTGGGACTGCAAATGTACGTCATTTTTTATAAACTACCAAAAAATAATGGCGGTTTTTTTTACTTTTTCAGGTCAATCAAAATGACGCCATTGGCACCCTGG
Organism: Bacteroidales bacterium; assembly: GCA_017423025.1. GTDB lineage: Bacteria > Bacteroidota > Bacteroidia > Bacteroidales > UBA932 > Cryptobacteroides. The sequence continues at coordinate 40,548 of JAFPGC010000013.1, read as the reverse complement.
CTTCCGTAGATGGCGCAGGAGGCGGCATCCTTCAGTACAGTAATGGATTTGACATCGTTCGGAGAGATCCAACTTACTCCTCCGGACTGGGGAACACCATCCACCACAAACAACGGATCGGTGGAAGAATTGATGGAGTTCACGCCACGTATGGTTACTTTGGTGCCATCCACATCTACACCGGCACACTTGCCTTGGATCATTTCATAGATATCGCGGTAAGGGGTGAAGTCCTCCTGAGCTTTCACGACAGAAACGGACGTCGTCAAATCCTTCCTGTCAACGGTGCTATATCCAATATTTACCGGATCTTCCATCTGCTGGGGAGTATTGTTAATGGTTCCACAGGCGACTACCAGCACAAGGGCGGGGATTAAAAACAAGCGTTTCATAACAGTTAAGTGTTTATCAAAACTTTGTCCTGCAAGTCCTATGCCACTCACCCATTCCGGGAAAAAGTGCTATCTTTGCAGCACTATGGGCGTTTACAGAACCTTGAGCCCGGAAGAGTACCGGGACCTTGAACAGAGAATCCTGCTGGAAGATAACCACTTGCTGATTTTCAACAAGCGGACGGGCGAAATCGTGCAGGGCGACAAGACGGGCGACGAACCCCTGAGCGAGACGCTCAAGGCTTTCATTGCCCAGCGCGACGGCAAGCCCGGGCAGGTGTTCATGGGAGTCCCCCACCGGCTGGACCGGCCCGTGAGCGGTGTGGTTCTGTTTGCCAAAACCTCCAAGGCTCTGGAGCGCCTCAACGAGATGCTCCGCAAAGGAGAGATCCACAAGACTTATTGGGCTCTCACGGCCAATCGGCCTCCAAAAGACAGCGATATACTTACCGACTTCCTGGTGCGCAACGAGGCCCAGAACAAATCCTACGTAGCCAAAAACGGCAAAGAGGCCAAACTCAAATACACCCTTATCCAGACCACCGACCGTTATTTCCTCCTGGAAGTGGAACTGTATACCGGCCGGCATCACCAGATCCGCTGCCAGCTGGCCCACATGGGCTCCCCCATCAAGGGAGACCTCAAGTATGGCGCCAAGCGTTCCAATCCGGACGGCGGCATCAGCCTGCTGGCCCGGCATATACAATTCATCCACCCCGTCAAAAAGACCGAGGTGGATGTAACTGCCCCTGTTCCAGCTTCCTGGAAAGGGATTGAAGGATAACGCGTCCTCCGGACCGGTTTAATCTCTTACTTTTTTTCCAATTGTTTTTTGCGGACCCGGGAACACCAGATGCTGGGAGTCTCCCCCATCACCAGCTTGAAACTCTGATTAAAAGAGGTGGTTGAATGAAATCCGCAGAGTTCTGCCATTTCCGCCACTCTCAGGCTTTTGTTTTCCCGGAACAGGTCCATGGCATACATGATCCTGTAATAGTTCACGTACTGCCGGAAATTTTTGCCAGAGAAACGGTTGATGGTTTTGCTCAGATAAAACTTATTGGTATAGACGGCATTGGCCAGGTCCTGCAAGCTGAACGAGCTCACCAGGTAAGGCCTGAATTCCGTCATATACCGGCAGCACCTGTCGTACAGGTATTGATCGATCGCCGCCAGTTCATAGGGTGCGGACGCACTGTCCGCCACACAGGGCTGCTCCAGGGCAGCCTTCATCTGGGCTTCTTTATTGCGAAGGCGCAAAAACAGAACTACACAAACCGACACAGCCAACACGCAGCAAAGAGCCAGGATCAGCAAAGCCAATTCCATGGTTTTCGGGGTGGCCGATGGGCGCGTATCCTATATTGTAAAAGAGCTTATTTCTTGATGGTGTCGAATCCCTTGCCATATACGCCGTTCACCGAACTCACGGAAAGGAAGGCGTTGGGATCCAACTGCTTGATATAGCGAAGCATGAGGTTCAGGTCCGTCTTGCGGGTAAGGACCATGAGAACCTTGGTGTCCTGCTTGGTGTACCAGCCCTTGCCGTCCAGCACCGTGACACCGCGATGCATTTCCTGCGAAATGGCATCGGCAATCTTCTCATACTCCTTGGACAGGATGAAAAGCTGCACACTCTGCTGGGAACCTGAGATGTACATATCCAGCACGTAACTGTTCACCGTAACCAGGATAAGACCGTACAACACCGTGGTTATCTTCTCGGCAAAGGGCATCTTGAAGGTCACGGGATTTCCGGAAGCATCCAGCACAGGCATACCGGCGGCATCCAGCTCGTTCACAAAGGAAGGGATGAAGAGGGAGGAGCCGATGATAATGAAATCCAGCACCAGAATCACCTTTCCGGGCGACACATTGTGGTACTTGGTATAAATAAGGGCTATGATGTCCGTACCGCCGGTAGAGCCGCCATTAGAGATGCTCATACCTATGCCGATACCCGCCAGCAGGCCGCCCATGAGCACGCTCAGGAGCTTTCCGTTGTCAATGGCCAGCGTCTTGATGATGGTAGCGGGCACCATCCCAGGCAGGAAGCGCAGGGCGATGGACGCCAGGACGATGGCATAGATGGTCTTGGCGCCGAATCCCATTCCCAGGATAACCACGGCCGCCGCCACCAGAATGGCATTGAGGACGAAATAGCTGTAGCCCATCTGGATGACGCCGCCTGTAGCATATTGGATCATGGAGCTGATACCGGACACGCCACCGCCGATGAGGTTGTTGGGAATGAGGAACACCGACCACGACATCACATAGATAAGGATACCTACGGTGACCAGCAGCCACTCCTTGATATGGGTAAACAGGTTTTTTTGGAGGGTTGGCATATTATAATACTATTTGTTCTTTTTCTTGGGAAGACCCGTTTTCATCTCACCGAAACCTTCTCCGAATACACTGTTGGCGGGAACCACTGTGACAAATGCCTTAGGGTCCACGTCCTTTACGGCTTTCACCAGCTGGGACATTTCGGTCTTGCGAATCATGACCAGCAACACCTCACGGTCTTCCTGGGTATACCAGCCCACGGCCTTGAGAGCCGTCACACCGCGTCCCATTTCCCGGGTAACGAAATTGCCGATTTCTTCGTACTTATTGGAGAAGATGAGTACCTGCACGGCCGATTCCTTACCCAGCATGATGAGATCCAGCACATAGGCACACACGCCCATGGTGATGTAACCATAGACCACATCCGTAAAGCAGTGGCCGGGAACAAAGATAAGGAGCGTGATGATGACAAGGTCGGCCATCACATAGAAGCGGCCCAGGGTAATAGGCCAGAACTTATTTACGATCAGGGCCAAAATATCCGTTCCACCCGTGGATCCGCCGCGGATGAGAATCAGCGAAAGGCCCACCGCCTCCAGAAGACCGCCGATGATAGGAACCAGTATACCGTCCCCTACATACAGGGGCTGCCCCTCCACCGACTGCAGCCAAACGAATTCTTCGTTGCCCAGTATGCGGAAAAGCAAGGTGGAAAGCAGGATGGAATAAACCGTTTTGATGCCGAATCCGCGTCCCAGCACTATCCAGGCCAGGATCAGGAGACCCACATTGATTCCAAAATACCAGATATCCACCGAAACGCCCGTCACCATGGACAGCAGGGCCGATGCACCCGTCATGCCGCCGTCGATCATGTTGTTCGGAAGCAGGAAGGAGGTCCAGGCCATCACGAAGAGCAGGGTGCCTACAGTAATGATCAGGTAGTCAAAAACGGTTATGAGAACTTTCTTGGGAACCATAAACAACTATTTGAGAACCACGTTTACAATTCGTCCGGGCACCACAATCACCTTCACGATGGATTGCTCACCCACGTACTGGGGCGTTTTCTCGTGGCTTCGCACCTGGGCCTCCACCTCGGCCGGAGTGGCCGATGCCGAAGCATCCAGGAAGAAGCGCGTCTTGCCGTTGAAGGAAACCGGGTACTTGACGGTATTGTCGGCCGCCAGCTCTTCCTTATACTCGGGGAAAGCGGCGTAAACCACCGAATCCTCATGGCCCAGCTGATGCCACAGTTCCTCGGCAATGTGCGGGGCGAAGGGGCTCAGAAGCACCGTCAGAGGCTCCAGAATGGCGCGCTTGGAGCAATTGCCCAGGTCGTTCAGGGCTATCATGAAGGCCGAAATTGTCGTATTATAGGAGAAGGCCTCGATGTCTTCCTGCTCCTTGCCGATAAGCTTGTGCAGGGCCTTGAGTTCTTCCTTCGTGGGTTCATCGTCGGTCACCAGCCACTTCTCGCGGTCCCAGAACAGGCGCCAGAACTTCTTGAGGAAGCGGTTGACGCCGTCGATGCCCTTGGTATCCCAGGGCTTGGCCTGCTCGATGGGGCCCAGGAACATCTCGTACAGGCGGAGCGTATCGGCCCCGTAGGTGTCGCAGATCTTGTCCGGGTTCACCACGTTGTACATGCTCTTGGACATCTTTTCGATGGCCCAGCCGCAGATGTATTCGCCGTCTTCCAGGATGAATTCGGCATCCTTGTAGTCCGGGCGCCAGGCACGGAAGGCCTCCAGATCCAGCTTGTCGTTGTATACGATATTCACATCCACGTGCACGGGAATGGTTTCGTACTGGTCCTTGAGACCGGCCGATACGAACTTGTTGGTGCCGGGAATCATATATACAAAGTTGGAACGGCCCTGGATCATGCCCTGGTTGATGAGCTTGCAGAAGGGTTCGTCTTCGCACACATAACCCAGGTCAAAGAGGAATTTATTCCAGAAGCGGCTGTAGATGAGGTGACCGGTAGCATGCTCGGTTCCACCCACATACAAATCTACGTTACGCCAGTATTCATCGGCCTCACGGCTTACGAGGGCCTCCCCGTTGTGGGGATCCATATAGCGGAGGTAGTAGGCGCTGGAACCGGCGAAACCGGGCATGGTGCTCTTTTCCAGCGGATAGCCTCTGTAGGTCCAGTCCTTGGCGCGGGCCAGCGGCGGCTGACCGTCCTCGGTGGGTTTGTACTGGTCAATTTCCGGCAGGGTGAGCGGCAGATCCTCAAAAGCCACGGGCGTGGCGATTCCGTCCTTATAATAAATAGGGAAAGGTTCTCCCCAATAGCGCTGGCGGGAGAAAATGGCGTCGCGGATGCGGTAATTGACCTTGCGGTGGCCTATTCCATGTTCGTCCACATACTTGATGGCGGCGGGAATGGCTTTCTTCACGGGCAGCCCGTTGAGGAAGCCGCTGTTGCACATGATGCCCTCCTTGGCGTCTACGCTCTGCTCGGAGACATCGGCCCCTTCAATGACGGGGACGATGGGCAGGCCGAACTTCTTGGCGAAGGCATAGTCGCGGCTGTCGTGGGCGGGAACGGCCATGATGGCACCGGTTCCGTAACCGGCCAGCACGTATTCGGCAATCCACACGGGCACCTTTTCGCCGGTGACCGGATTGATGCCGTAAGAACCGGAGAACACGCCCGTGACGGCCTTGCCGGCCATCCTTTCGCGCTCCGTCTTCTTCTTCACCTGCTCCAGGTAAGCCTCCACATCGGCCTTCTGGGAGGCCGATGTCAGTTTCTCCACCCACTCGCTCTCGGGAGCCAGGACCATGAAGGTGACTCCGAAGATGGTATCGGCACGAGTGGTAAAGATGGTGACGTCATGCGCGGCGCCGTCGCACTCCACCTTGAAAACCATCTCGGCTCCCTCGCTGCGGCCAATCCAGTTGCGCTGCATCTCCTTGAGGGAATCCGTCCAGTCCAGGCGGTCCAGACCGTCCAGCAGACGGGCGGCATAGGCGCTCACGCGCAACTGCCACTGCGTCATCTTCTTCTGGAAGACGGGATAGCCGCCACGCTCGGAATAGCCGTCCTTCACCTCGTCATTGGCCAGAACGGTACCCAGGGCCGGGCACCAGTTAACAGTGCTTTCTCCCTGATAGGCAATGCGATAACGCATGAGTGCATCGGCCTTTTCCTTCTCGGAGAAAGCCTTCCACTGATCTGCAGTGAAGGCAGGACCTTCGCTGCAGGCAGCGTCCACGGCGGCGGAACCGCCCTGCTCGAAGGCCGCTACGAGTTCCTCGATGGGACGGGCCTTCTGAACCTTATTGTCGTACCAGGAGCCGAACATCTTGAGGAAGGCCCACTGGGTCCATTTGTAATAGTCGGGGTCGCAGGTGCGGAACTCACGGTCCCAGTCGAAGGAGAAACCGATGCGGTCCAGCTGGCTGCGGTAACGGGCCACGTTGTCGTGCGTGGTCTTCTCGGGGTGCTGACCCGTCTGGATGGCATACTGCTCGGCGGGAAGGCCGAAGGCGTCGTATCCCATGGGGTGCAGCACGTTAAAGCCCTTCAGGCGCTTGTAACGGGCGAAGATATCGCTGGCGATGTATCCCAGCGGATGTCCTACGTGCAGGCCCGCGCCGCTGGGGTACGGGAACATGTCCAGCACATAGTATTTGGGTTTGGCAGAATTCACTTCGGCCTTGTAGGTCTTGTTTTGGGCCCACTCGGCCTGCCACTTTCTTTCAATCTCTGCAAAATTGTAATCCATATATTATTTAATCGTTATTCCGTTGATTCCGAAGGTGCCTTTCTTCTTGTCCAGTTTGAAGTCTACGGCTATGGTCATGGCCGTCTTCACTTTCTTGCCATGGAAGCGACCGGGGCGCCATTTGGGAGAGGCCGATACCACGCGGATGGCTTCGTCATCCAGGGTGTAATGCACGCCGCGGGAGATGGAGACATCCTGGACTTCTCCCTTCTCGTTAATCACAAAATTCACCAGCACGCGGCCCTGGATACCATTCTCGGCAGCATATTTGGGATATTTCACATACTGGTATACCCATCTCTCCATAAAGGTGGCGGGATCCGGGGAATTCAGGAACATGGGCTTGACGTCCACATCACTGTAAGCGAACACATCGGCCGAAACCGATGATTCCTTGGGCTTGACCGAATCGTTCCGGAACAGAGGTTTCTGGCCATTGCAAAGGCGCTGAACATAGCTGTAGATGTACTCCAGCTCACCTTCCATTCCCTGAAAATCTATGATACCATACGTGTCTTCACCGGTCCCGTGCTCCGGATAGCGGCCCGTAGTAAACAGCACGGACGGAATCTCCGCATCGTAAAACACGGTATGGTCCGAGGGATAAGGCTGCTGGTTGGTAAGCTGCGCCTGCACGGGCAGCAGTTCTCCCTTCAGGGCCGATACGATGGTATTCATATCCTCATTGGAGGAGGTAAAGGCATAAAAGCCGCCGGCCGATGTCCCCAGCATATCCAGGTTGATCATGGCGTCAATGTTGGATGCATCCTCGGCGAAGGCGCGGTGGAGGAAATACCAGGAGCCGGCAAACGTTTCCTGCGAAGCGCCGAAGCCCACGAACAGGATGCTGCGGCGAAGGAGGGTGCGGGCATAGGAAAGCTTCTGGGCCAGTTCCAGCAGCATGGCCATGCCGGAAGCATTGCCGTTGGCCCCGTAATAGATGCGGCGGGTGGGCTCCCCGTTTACCATGAGTGTATCCATGCCCAGATTGTCCATGCGGGCACCGATGACTATATAATGCTTGTTCAGGTTCTTGTCCCAACCCTGGAGGAGACCGGTGACATTACGGGACTGGAGGGTGTCTCCTCCCACTGCCACGCCAAATTCGTTGCCGGTGGTGAGGACGTCGATGCCGTATTCCCTGAGCCAGGATTCCAGATAATCGGCCGCCATCCTTTCACCTTCACTGCCAGCCCGGCGGCCTTCCAATTCTGCTGCCGAGAGGGCTGCAACATGTTCTTTAAGGGCCCGGACGGTTTCGGAGTCGTCCAGGTCCTGCAAGGTGGTTCTATACTGGGCGCCCAGGCCCGGTCCCAGAAAGAGAAGGGCGGCGAGGGCCGTTAACAGACGCTTCATCATTCGTTGATCAGAATCCAACTGTCGGGCGGGCAAATACCCGTTCCACGGAGCTGCTTGAGGGTTTTGAGGGTTTCGGCCAGGCTGTTGGAAGGGCAAACCGAAACGGCCATGAGTCCATTGCGGAAGCTGATGATGGTGGCCGTGTAACCGGCGTTGTTACACTCCTTGAGCTTGCGCTCTGCATAATAGCGGTTGCGGAAGGCGCCCACCACAATGCAGTACTTGGCTTCCAGCTTGGTGGTGTAGAGACCTCCCATCTTGGACGGGTTCAGCACGGTCCCCTTGGCCTGGGTAAGGGAATCCAGCAGGTACTTCTCCAGGGCTTCCAGGGAATCGGCCATGTGCTTCTGCACGCGATCCATGGAATCCAGGGTGGCCTGGTGACGGGCCTCCTCGGCCGCCATCCTCTGCTGACGGATTTGTTCCAACTGGGCCGATGTGGGACGGCCGGCCAGCGTGCGCACGAAGTCGCAGCTGCTCACCAGGGTAACCAGCGCAAAGGCTATAATGAGACTACGTTTCATAATCTATTCCTCCTTAATCTACAAAATTACTCATTTTTCCAAAATAATGCCAATGAAATGTAGTATATTTGTGTCCGTATGAAGAAAACGATCACTCTCGAAGCCATCGACCCCATAGAAATCTATGGAGTAGGCAACAAGATACTCACCGAGTTCTGCTCCTATTTCCCCCACCTGAAGGTGGTCGCAAGGGGCAACGAACTCATCCTGGAGGGAAGGGAAAGCGACATAGCCGAATTCAACATCCGCTTTGCCGAACTCATTGACCGCCGCCATCACAAGATGAACCTCACCGCCTACGACGTAGAGGACATCTTCGCCGGCGGAGGCAATTCCTCGCACCCCACCGGGGACGCCGTCATCGTGCACGGAACGGACGGAAAACCCATCCGCGCCCGCAACAAAACCCAGCAGGACCTGGTCAAATCCTACTTCGAAAACGACCTCATCTTCGCCATCGGCCCCGCCGGTACCGGTAAAACCTACATGGCCATCGCCCTGGCGGTGCGTGCCCTCAAGAACCGCGAAATCAAGCGCATCATCCTCACCCGCCCCGCCGTGGAAGCCGGCGAGCGCCTGGGCTTCCTGCCCGGAGACCTCAAGGACAAGCTGGACCCGTATCTCCAGCCCCTGTACGACGCCCTCTCGGACATGATTCCTTCCAAGCGCCTGCAGGAATTCATGGCCGACGGCACTATCCAGATCGCTCCCCTCGCCTACATGCGCGGCCGCACCCTGGACAAGGCCTGCGTCATCCTGGACGAGGCCCAGAACACCAACCTGGGCCAGCTCAAGATGTTCCTCACCCGCATGGGCACCAGCGCCAAATTCATAGTCACCGGCGACGCCACCCAGATTGACCTCCCCCGCCGCGAAGACTCCGGCCTCCTTGCCGGCATCAAACTCCTGGAAGGCATCAAGGGCATCTCCACCATCCGCTTCACCAACGAAGACATCGTGCGCCACCCGCTGGTCACCAAGATAGTCAAGGCCTTTGACAAGAAGGCCGGTGAGCAATAAAAAAGGCATCGCGTTTGCGATGCCTTTTTTATTCAGAACCAGTCAATTAATTACTCGGCAACATCCACAATCTTGGACCACTTGTCGTAAGCTTCCTGGTACTTGGGATCCACATTGCGCAGGGTGAAGCTCAGGCGCTTGAGGAAGTCGGCGGCGGAAGCCTTGACAGCCTCGTTCTGGCTAATTTCGTAGCACTTCTCGAAGGGCTCCACGGCGGAGATGTAAACCTGGGTAACCTTCTCGTTGAGCTCATCGTATTTCTTCCACTCGCGCACATCCAGGGCATCACGCTCGGCGATGATATCCTCGGCCTGCTTGAGGGCTACATTACCCTTGCCATAGTAGGCGAAATCGTACTTGGGCTCGATCTCGAGGGCCTTGTCGTAAGCGGCGAGGGCCTTCTCGTAGTTCTTGACACCGGCGTAGATGTTGCCTTCCACATAGAAGAGGGAAGGATTGTTGGGCATTACCTTCTTGGCGTCGTCCAGCAGTTCAACGATCTTCTCGGGATCCTCATTGGTCTGCAGGTACAGGTTGATGAGGCTGGTGAGGACGGACTCGTTGTTAGGGAACTGGGTGAGACCGGTAGCCAGGTAGTTCTTGGCAGCCAGGGTATCGGCCTTGGCCAGGGCGCAGTTGGAGAGGTTGGCGTAGATGTTACCATCGGAGGTGTAACCGTTCTTCAGGCAGATGTTGAAGTACTCCTCAGCCTGGTCGTAATCGCGGGCAGCGACGGCGGTGAAGGCGGCGTTGTAAGCAGCATCGTAGTTGGGAACGGAGCAGGGAGCCATCATGGAAACGTCGGCAGCGCCCTTGAAGAGCTTGCTGGCCTTGGCCATATTGCCCAGCTGATAGGCATTGTAGGCATCCTCATAGTACTTGTTCACAATCTCCTGCATCTTGGGATCCAGCTTGTCGGCCTTCTCTCCCAGTTCGAAAGCCTTGGCATAGGCCTTGGCAGCCTCGCACAGGAGGTCACCCTCTACGGAAGGATGGGTAACATCGGCAATGGCCAACATGCCGGCACCATTGAAGTAAACGTCAACGGTGGCGAACTCCATCTTCTCAAAAGGCTGGCCTTCCAACTGAACGGTGGAAACGGAAATGGGTTTCTCCTTGTTCATCATCTGGAAAGTAGCCTTGTCCAGACCCAGGGTGATGTTGGTGAGAGGATTGTTGTAAGCAGCCATGTAGGTGTCTCCCAACTTGACCCAGGTGGCGGGCTTGGCAGCCTTCTTGGCGTCCTGAGTGGCCTCGAGAGCCTTGTCTACATTCTTCTGCATCTCTGCAGCGGGTTTCTGAGCAAATGCAACCTGCAGGGAGCAGGCCATTGCAAGAAGGAGAACTAACTTTTTCATGATATCAAAAAAAACTAAAATTATTCTTCTACTACAGTGGAACCTTCGGCAGCCTGGCTTTCCTCTTCCTCATTGTGGGCAACTACGGAAATGGCGGCTATCGCGTCCCCTTCCTTAATATTGATGAGCTTCACGCCCTGTGTAGCACGTCCGGCAACACGGATGGTGTTGACAGGCATTCGGATCGTCATTCCGGAGCGGCAAATGATCATGAGGTCATCTTCGTCGGTGACGTTCTTAATGGCCACCAGATTGCCGGTCTTTTCGGTGATGTTCAGGGTTCTTACACCCTTGGCGCCACGCGAGGTCTGACGGTAGTCATTGGGGTCTGAGCGTTTGCCGAAACCGTTCTCGGAGACGGCCAGCACCTGGTGCTTCGCTGCGTCTTCTGCCTCGGGATCCTGGCAGACGACACCCACTACAAAGTCCCCTTCATCAAGATTGATGCCACGCACGCCGGTGGAGGTACGGCCCAGGGGCCTGGCCTCTGATTCATCGAACCTTACGCATCGGCCTCCATGGGCGGCAATCATGATGTTGCAGCGGCCGTTGGTGAGGATGGCCTCCAGCAGTTCGTCGTCTTCGCGGATGTTGATGGCGTTGACACCGTTGGTGCGGGGACGGGAGTAAGCCTCCAGGGAAGTCTTCTTCACCACACCCTGGCGCGTGACCATCATGATGTAGTTGTTGTTGATGAAGTCTTCGTCCTTGAGGGTCTTGACATTTAGATAGGCGCGGACGGCGTCGTCCGGCTCGATCATGAGGATGTTCTGGATGGCGCGGCCCTTGGAGGTGCGGTTGCCTTCCGGAATTTCGTATACCTTGAGCCAGTAGCACCGGCCCTTCTGCGTGAACAGAAGCATGGTGCTGTGCGTATTGGCGATATAGATGTGCTCGATGAAGTCTTCGTCACGGGTGGCGCTGCCCTTCATACCTACGCCGCCGCGGTTCTGGGTGCGGAATTCGGTGAGCGGGGTGCGCTTGATGTAACCCAGGTGGGAAATGGTGATGACCTGGTCTTCATCGGCGTAGAAGTCCTCGGGGTTGAACTCGTCATCGGCGAGGGTAATCTCCGTGCGGCGAGGGTCTCCGTAGCGCTCCTTGAGGTCCATGGTTTCTTCCTTGACCACCTTGAACTGCTCTTCCACGGAGCCCAGGATCTGGTTGCAGCGGGCGATGAACTTCATGAGTTCGTCGTACTCGTTCTGCAGTTTCTCACGCTCCAAGCCAACGAGCTGGCGCAGACGCATTTCCACAATGGCGGAGGCCTGCGGCTCGGTGAACTGGTAACGCTCCATGAGCATGGTCTTGGCTTCTTCTATGCTCTTGGTCTCGTAGCGGATGATGTGGACAATCTCATCAATGATATCCATGGCCTTCAGGAGACCTTCCAGGATGTGGGCGCGCTTCTGGGCCTTGTCCAGTTCGAACTTGGTGCGGCGGACCACTACCTCGTGGCGGAATTCCACGAACTGGCCGATGATCTCCTTGAGGCTGAGGGTGCGGGGACGCCCCTTTACCAGAGCCACGTTGTTGAAGGAGAAGCTGCTCTGCAGGGGGCTGTACTTGAACAGCATGTTCAGGACCACACCGGAATTGGTACCCTGCTTGAGGCGGATGATCACGCGGGTTTCGCCGCGGGAGCTTTCATCGTTGATATAGGAAATACCTTCAATCTTCTTGTCGTCGGCCAGCTGGGCGATCTTCTCAATCATTTCCCGCTTGTTGACCATATACGGAATCTCGGTGACGACGATGGTCTCACGGCCCTTTTCGTCCACTTCGATTTCTGTCTTGGAACGGATGACCACACGGCCGCGGCCGGTCTCGTAGGCTTCCTTGATGCCGGCCTTGCCCATGACGATACCGCCGGTGGGGAAATCCGGACCCTTGACGTACTGCATGAGTTCGTCGGTGGTGATTTCCGGGTTGTCGATGTAGGCGCAGATGGCGTCGCAGCACTCTCCCAGGTTGTGGGGAGCCATGTTGGTAGCCATACCTACGGCAATACCGGAAGCGCCGTTAAGCAGCAGCAGCGGAGCCTTGGTGGGCAGGACGGTGGGTTCCTGGAGGGTGTCGTCGAAATTGTTCACCATGTCCACGGTATCCTTGTCCATATCTCCCAACACGTCTTCGGCCATTCTCTGGAGCTTGGCTTCCGTATAACGCATGGCGGCAGGGGAATCGCCGTCCACCGAGCCGAAGTTACCCTGGCCCTTCACCATGGGATAGCGCTGGTTCCATTCCTGGCCCAGGCGCACCATGGCATCGTAAACGCTGGAGTCTCCGTGCGGGTGGAATTTACCCATGACCTCACCCACGATACGGGCGCTTTTCTTGGTCTGGCTGGAATAGCTGAGGCCCATGTTGTCCATGCCGAAGAGGACGCGGCGCTGGACGGGCTTGAGGCCGTCACGGGCGTCCGGGAGGGCACGGGACACAATCACCGACATGGAATAGTCGATGTAGGCCGAGCGCATCTCGTGGTCTATCTCTACCTGCTCGATGTACCCAGTTTCCTGGGGCTCTTCGAGCATGTTCTTTTCTTCGTTGTTATCCATTCTTTTTCACTGTTCCTTAAAACATACAAAGGTAATCATTTTTTATGGAATAAAAAAATGCAAAAATCGCCACCTTGCGCAGCGGTTTGGCGCAAGGTGGCGATAACTTTGCAGCAGAAATTAAAAGCAAAGGTTATGAGAAACACGGACTACAACACCGACCTCCTCGGAAACATGATCTCTTCCGACACTTCTTTCAAGGCCCTCCAGGACATGATCAAGGATCTTGACCTCGAAATGGAAGACGCTTTGGCCCTCTAATCCGCCTTAAGCTCAACGACAGTGGATTCCTTGTCGGGGGACAACCCTACTCGCAGGGTGCGCGGGGCGGTATCGGCCTTCTTTTTGGAAACCAGGATGCGGTCGCTGATGATGAACTCGGACACCGGGTCTTCCACGTAGCGCATCACGGCGCGTTTGAGCGGACGGGCACCGTAGGCGGGATCGTAGCCGGCATCGGCCACCAGGCGCTTGGCAGCAGGGGTGATGGTGAGCTTATAGCCCGCTTCCAAGGCCCTCTCCCTCAGGTCCCTGAGTTCAATGTCAATAATTTCCTCTATGGTTTCCCTGCTCAGGGAGTTAAAGTAAACCTGCTCGTCCACGCGGTTGATGAACTCCGGCGGGAAGGCCTTGCGGACGGCCTTTTCCACCACGCCGCGGCGGTCCACCTCCACATTCTTGCCTGCCGTGGCAAAACCGATTCCGCTACCATAGTCCTGCACCTCGCGGCTTCCCACGTTAGAGGTCATGATCACAATGGTATTCTTGAAGTCCACCGTGCGGCCGTTGCTGTCCGTGAGCCGGCCCTCGTCCATGACCTGCAGCAGCAGGTTGAAGATGTCCGGATGGGCTTTCTCAATCTCGTCCAGCAGCACCACCGCATAGGGTTTGCGGCGCACGCGCTCGCTCAGTTGACCGCCCTCTTCATACCCCACATATCCGGGAGGCGCGCCAATGAGGCGGGATACGCTGAACTTCTCCATATATTCGCTCATATCTATGCGGATGAGGTTTTCCTCGCTGTCGAACAGATATTCCGCCAGGGAACGCGCCAGCTGGGTCTTGCCCACGCCGGTAGGGCCGAAAAAGAGGAAGGTTCCGATGGGACGGTTGGGGTCCTTGAGGCCCGCGCGGTTGCGCTGGATAGCGCGAACCACCGTTTCGATGGCATCGTCCTGGCCTATGATGCGGCCCTTGAGCCGGGTGCGCATCTTCACGATGCGGTTACCTTCGCTCTCGGCCACCTTGTTCACGGGAATGCCTGTCATCTTGGATACCACCGTCGCAATATCTTCGGCCGATACTTCGGCCTTCTTCCTGGCGGTGGAAAGGCGCACCATGGAACCGGCCTCGTCAAAGGCGTCGATGGCCTTGTCCGGCAGGGACTTGTCCGTAATGTAACGGTCCGTGAGCCGAACTGCGGCCTCCACGGCCTCGTCGGAATACTTGAGCCCATGGAATTCCTCATACTTGGGACGCAATTGACGCAGAATCTCGATGGATTCCGCCACGCCGGTAGGCTCTACCACTATCTTTTGGAAACGGCGGTCCAGGGCGCCGTCCTTCTCTACAATCTTGGTGAATTCGTCCAGGGTGGTGGCACCGATGCACTGGAATTCTCCACGGGCCAGGGCCGGCTTGAGCATGTTGGCGGCATCCAGGCTGCCGGAAGCTCCGCCTGCGCCCACGATGGTGTGGAACTCGTCAATGAACAGGACGATGTCCGGGTTCTCGCTGGCCTCTTTGATAATGGTCTTGAGGCGTTTCTCAAAGTCTCCCCTGTATTTGGTGCCCGCCACCACGGAGGCAATGTCCAGCGACAGGATGCGCTTTTTGGCCAGGGCGGCCGATATATCCCCGTGGGCAATCTTCTGGGCAATGCCTTCCACTATGGCCGATTTGCCCACGCCGGGCTCTCCGATGAGCATGGGGTTGTTCTTCTTCCTTCGGCCCAGAATCTCGATGACGCGGGAAATCTCGCTGTCGCGGCCCACCACCGGGTCCAGCTTGCCCTCGCGGGCGGCGCGGGTGAGGTCATAGGCGAATTCCTCGATATCCAGCTTCTTCTCCTCGGGCTCCTCGTCCGGGCCCTGGGTGGGCTGCTCTTCCTTGGGCTCCTGCTTGGGACGCAGCAGGCCCTCGTCTTCCATAAAGGCCAGCAGGCGGCCGTAATCTATGCCGTGATTCCGCAGATACACCTGGCCGTAGCTTTCCGTGGTACGGCAAAGGGCCAGCAGCAGATGTTGCGGCTGAGCCAGGGGGCTCTTGAGGCGGGAAGCCTCCATGACGGTGATGCTTAGCACATTCTGCGACTGGCGGGAGAAGGCGATGTGGTCCAGCTGCTCGTAAGGGAGGGTTTCTCCGGTGACGATGCGCTGGTCGATGAAGGTCTTCAGATCGGCCGGCTCCACCCCCAGGCTTTGCAGGGTACGGAAGGCGGCATTCTCTTCCTGACGGATGATTCCCAGGAAAAGATGGTCCGGGCCGATGCCGTAACTGCCGGTACGCATGGCCTCTTCACGAGCGTATTTGATAACGAGGTTAAGGTCCTCTGAAACTTGTAATTGCATAGGAATTTTAATCTGGGTGCAACTGAACAACAATCAAGCCAGTTTGCCAAACTGACAAAATGTCGTTAATTTTGCACGGTATTTGTGGAAGACTGTCACGTTATGAAAAGAATTATCGTTATGATGGCGCTGCTGGCGATGGCTTTCACCGCAGGCGCACAAGACTTTGAAGCAACGTTCAAACAGGCCAAGACCCTGAAAGTTTCCGGCAAGGTGATCAAGAGCGAGGGTGAAATTACCTACACCGCTCCCGACCAGCTGGCCATGCTCTATACCAATCCCGAGGGAGACTACTTTATCATCGACGGTTCCCAGGTTCGCATGGACCTTCGCGGCGTGGCCGTGGATGTAAACTCCGACGGCAACAAGCTGATCCAAAGCCAGCGCAATGCCATCCTCTACTCCGTGGCTGGCAAATACGAAGACATTGCCAAGGAGATGGATGCCGACTGCACGGTGACTGCTGGTAAGAACGGTGGAAAGCATGTGGTTCTGAAAATGCGTAAGGGTCTGCCTAAGGGTTATACCGGCATGGAACTGGACTACAACAAGCAGGGCAAACTCACCCGCATGGTCCTGGAAGAGGCCGGAGGTATCTCTACCGAATACATCATCAATTACTAGTTACACGTACAAGGCGTGGGTGTTCTTAATCTCGTCCATCACAAAGGATGAGAGAATGGAGCCTATGGCGTCAATGTTGCCCAGGACATTGATGATAAACTCATTGTAGTACTTCATATCCGGCGCCTGGATCTTGAGAAGGTAGTCGTATTCCCCCGAAATGTTGTAGCATTCGGCCACCTGGGGGATGTCCCGGATAATGGAAATGAAGTCACGCGCTATGCCGCGGTTCATCTGCTTCAGTTTTACGGAACAGAAGACGGTGAAACCGCGGCCCAGTTTTTCTGCATCCAGCACCGCGACATACTTTTTGATAAAGCCCGCCTTTTCCAGCCGCTTCATGCGCTCGAACACCGGCGTGGTGGAAAGGTTTACCTGTGCCGCCAGCTCCTTGGTAGTGAGCCGGGCGTTTTCCTGCAGGGCACGCAGGATTTGCAGGTCGATGGCATCCAATACGACGTCTGTCATAAGAAGATTTTTCTGTTTGAGCCCGGAATTACGTGGCTCGACGTTTAAAACATTCCAATATCTTTTACAAAATTAGAAATTTTTTCTAAATTATAAAATATTATTGTAATATTTTTCTATTGACTGTAACTTTGCCCAACTTAATGACAGAAAAATGGCAAAGATTGAAACCCGCTGCGTTCACGCAGGCTACCAACCCGGCAAAGGCGAACCCCGCCAAATTCCCATCATCCAGAGCACCACGTTCAAGTACGAGACCTCGGACCAGATGGGCAAACTCTTCGACCTGGAAGAGGCCGGCTATTTCTATACCCGTCTCCAAAATCCCACATCCGACATCACCGCCGCCCAGATCAACGACCTCGAAGGCGGAGTAGGCGCCATCCTCACCTCTTCCGGCCAGGCGGCCAACCTTTTCGCCTGCCTCAACATCGCCGGTTGCGGGGACCATATTGTAGCCGCCAACAACATTTACGGCGGCACCTTCAACCTGCTGGGCGTAACGCTGGAGAAGATGGGTATCCAGGTTTCCTTCATCAAGGCCGATTCCTCCGACGAAGAAATCGAGGCCGCCATCCGGCCCAACACCAAGCTCATCTTCGGAGAAACCGTCTCCAACCCCGGCGTCGAGGTATTTGACATTGAACGCTGGGCGGCCGTAGCGCATAAGAACGGCCTGCCGCTGATAGTGGACAACACCTTCCCCACCCCTTACCTCTGCCGTCCCTTCGAATGGGGGGCCGATATTGTCACCCACTCCACCACCAAATATATAGACGGACACGGCGTGAGCGTAGGCGGCGCCGTGGTGGACAGCGGCAACTTCCCCTGGGACCAATACACGGAGCGCTTCCCCGGCCTCACAACTCCCGATGCCTCCTACCACGGACTCACCTATACCAAGAGTTTCGGCAAAGCCGCCTTCATAGTCAAGGCCACCACGCACCTGATGCGCGATCTGGGCAGCACCCAGAGCCCTCAGAACGCCTTCTATCTCCACCTGGGCCTCCAGACCCTGCATCTGAGAATGAAGCGTCACAGCCAGAGCGCCCTGAAGGTAGCCCAGTGGCTGGAGCAGCGTCCGGAGGTGGCCTGGGTCCACTATCCCGGCCTGGAGAGCGACCCTCACCATTCCCTTGCGCAAAAATACCTGCCGGACGGCTGCAGCGGCGTAATGTGCTTCGGCCTCAAGGGAGGCCGCGCCTTTGACAACCGCTTCCTGGATGCCCTCAAGCTGGTGACCATCGAAACCCACGTGGCCGATTGCCACACCTGCGTGCTGCATCCGGCCTCCCATACGCACCGCCAGCTCTCCGACGAGCAGCTGCGGGCCGCCGGCATTGCTCCGGATCTCATCCGCCTGAGCATCGGCCTGGAAGATGTGGAAGATATTATCGGAGACCTGGAACAGGCTCTGAAAACCGCTGCCGAATGAACCGATACGAAATTACTGTAGACCTTCCCCTGGAGAATGGAGGAATCCTGCGAGGAGCCCGCATCGTCTTCCACGACAGCGAGGCCCGCGGCGGGCGCACCATCTGGATCTGCCACGCCCTCACGGCCAACAGCAATCCGGAAGACTGGTGGCCCGACATGGTGGGCCCGGGCAAGAGCATCGACACGCTCAAGGACCGTGTGGTCTGCGTGAATATGCTGGGCAGCGCGTATGGCTCGGAAGGGCCCGCCCGCACCAACCCGGAGACCGGCCGTCCCTGGCTGCTGGACTTCCCCATGATCACCATCCGCGACAGCGTGAACGCATTCATCGAGGTTCGCAAACACCTGGGCATAGAGAAGATCGACCTTCTCATCGGCGCTTCCAACGGCGGATTCAACGCCCTCGAATGGGCCATTATGGAGCCGGAACGCTTTGGCCGGTGCCTGTTCCTGTGCACGGCTCCCCGCATCTCGCCCTTCCTGGGCGCTACGGTGGAAGCCCAGCGTATGGCTTTGGAGGCCGATCCCACCTTCCGCGAAGCGCGGGATCTGAGCGGCGGCGCAGCGGGTCTCAAATGCGCCCGGGCCCAGGCCCTCATCAGTTACAGATGTTTCGAAGGCTACCGTCTGACCCAGTCTGAACAGGATCCCGACACCCTGTTTGCCGGGCGCGTGGCTTCTTACGAGCGCTACCAGGGAGAGAAGCTGGTGCGCCGCGGCTTCGACGCCTATTCCTACTTCACCCTCTGCAATGCCCTGGACAGCCACAATGTGGGAAGGGGCCGCGGCGGGGTACAGGCAGCCCTCAAGACCATCCAGGCGTCCTGCACCGTGCTGGCCGTTGATACCGACCTTCTTTTCCCGCCCTTCGAGGGACGCGAATGGTCGGCCTGGATTCCCGACGCCCGCTTCACCGAAATCAGTTCCCACTTTGGCCACGACGGCTTCCTCCTGGAAATCGCCAAACTATCGGCCTTAATCATGTAAGCCCCATGCAAGTACTTAAATTTGGCGGCAGTTCCGTTGCCAACGCCGGAGCCATGCTCCAAGTCATCAATATAGTCCGGAAGGCGCTGGACACCGACCGCACCCTGGTGGTGAGTTCGGCCATCAGCGGATGCACCGACGAGCTCATTGCCATCGGCCGCCTGGCCGGGGCCCGCGACAAAAGCTACGAGACCCGGCTGCAGACCCTTCAGGACCGGCATCACCAGATAGTTGAAGAACTGATTCCCAAAGGCTATCAGGAGAAGACCCTGGAAACCGTGGACAAGCTGTTTACCCAGCTGGCCAGCATCCTCAGGGGCGTTTACCTGCTGGCCGAACTCTCCCCCACCAGCCTGGCCGCCGTGGAGAGCTTCGGGGAACTGTTCTCTACCCGTATTCTTACCGACAAATGCCAGTCGCTGGGCATCCCCTGCCAATGGTTGGATGCCCGCGAGCTGGTGGTGCTCCGGGGAGGCACCGTGGACACCTCCGTCACCTACAAACGCATCCAGGAGTGCGTTGGGAAGCACCTGCACACGCAGCTGTTCATTGTACCGGGCTTCATCGCCCGCGACGAGGAAGGCCGTCCCGCCACGCTGGGCCGCGGAGGTTCCGACTACACCGCCTCCCTCTTTGCCGTGGGGGTACACGCCCGCCGCGAAGAGATCTGGACCGACGTGCCGGGCATCATGACCGCCAACCCTAAGGTAGCGCCTACAGCCCGCACCATCCCCAACATTTCCTACCGCGCCGCGCAGGAACTTTCGCACTTCGGCGCCAAGGTCATCTATCCGCCCACCATCCAGCCGGTGGTGGCCGAGGGCATTCCCATTTACGTCAAGGACACTTTCCATCCCGAAAATCCGGGCACTCTGGTGGAGAAGAACCCGCCGCAGGCCCAGGGAGGCGTGATAGGCCTGGCCCATTCCGAGGGCATTGCGCTCATCTCGCTGGAAGGCAGCGGCATGGTGGGAGTCCCGGGCTTCAGCGCCCGCCTCTTTGATGCGCTGTACCGCAAGGGAATCAACATCATCCTCATCACCCAGGCCTCGTCCGTGCATTCCATGTGCATAGCCATCTCGGCGGCCGATGCCGAAAAGGCCCGCCAGGCAGCCGACAACTGCTTCGCCTACGAAATTTCCCTGGGCAAACTGAACCCGCTGAAGGTAGAGACCGGCTTCTCCATCGTCTGCGTGATTGGTGACGACATCCTGGGACACAGCGGCGCCACAGGCCAGATGCTGGCCGCACTGGGCCACCACGGCATCCCCGTCCGCGCCACGGCCCAGGGCTCTTCCGAGAGAAACATTTCCGTGATTGTCCCATCGGCCCAGGCCGATGAGGCCATCCGCGCCATCCACCGCGTGTTCTTCGACAAGCAAAGCGAGGACGTGGTGCGTGTATTCATCGCCGGATACGGCCGCGTGGGCAAGGAACTGGTGCGCATGCTCCGCGAGCAGGCACCCGTGATTGCCGCCCGCACCGGCAAGGAACTGCGCATCTGCGGCCTGGCCAACAGCAAGCGCTATCTCATTGACACGGAAGGCATTGAATCGCCGGAGAGCCTGCTGACCAGCGGGAATACAGGCTCCTTCATAGACGCTCTCTGCGATCTGTCGCTGGAGCATCCCGTCTTCCTGGACTGCACGGCCAGTGAAGAGATTGGTTTCCGCTATCCCGACCTCCTGCACTGCGGCTTCAGCGTTGTGGCCTGCAACAAGATTCCCTTCTCGGGCACCTATGCCCAGTATGCCAACATGCAGCAGGCAGCCCTGGAAGCCGGTGTTTCCCTGAAGTATGAGACCACTGTGGGTGCCGCCCTGCCCATCCTGGCCACCCTGGAGCGCGTGGTGTGCAGCGGAGACCGCCTGGTAAAAGTGCAGGCCGTTCTCTCCGGCACCCTCAACTACCTGCTGGATACTTTCGAGGGAAAGGACTGGGATGCCCTGGTGGAAGACGCCCGGCAGAAGGGCTACACCGAGCCCGACCCGTCCGTGGATCTGAGCGGCCGCGACGTGCTGCGCAAAGTGCTCATCCTCTCCCGGGTGGCCGGCCTGCCGCTGGAAGAGACTGCCATTAAGTTGGAAGCCATTCCGGCCGATATAGCCGAGCGCTATGCCGCAGCCGCAGCCAAGGGCTGCAAGCTCCGCTACGTGGCAGAGGTGGACGGTTCCGGCCAGGCCACCATCGGCCTTAAGGAAGTAGGTCCTGACAGCCCGCTCTATGCTTTGCGAGGCACCGACAACGCCATCCTCCTCACCACGGACCACTACCCTTCCCCCATGCTCATCCAGGGCGCCGGTGCAGGAACGGCCCAGACCGCCAGCGGCCTCCTCAACGACATCCTATTAACGCGCTAATTCCTAAGCATTTACAAAAAGGGGCGCACTTACCGGTGCACCCCTTTATAGTTATGTCGCTAATTCTAGAGGGAACTCATTCTATCTACGCAAATCTCTACCAGGCGGCGGACCGATGCGCGATAGTCCGGATTGGAGCTCTTGAGGTAGCGGTTGGCAACGGCGCAGCACACGGTGCAGCAATTGTGGCCCAGGTGGGCACCAAAGCCGGCTAGCGGAGCGCCCTCCATCTCGTAGTTGGTGATGCGGTATTCCTCTCCGCCCTCCATAAAGCGGAAGCTCTCGATATCCTCCAGCATATTGGGCATGGCCAGCTGCAGGCGAACCACACGGCCCTGGGGACCGTAGAAGCCGGGAGCGGAAATGGTGACGCCCTTCACGGTGATGTCCCTGAACAGATTAACGAGGAGCGGGGAAGCCTTTACGAAATAAGGAGTGGGAAGGGTGGGATTCCATTTCATGTGCTGGACAAAATCTCTCTCCACCATGGGAAGGGTTACCTTGTCCCGGTTGGCGTACCAGTTCATGACCCCGTCGAAGCCCACGCTTATATGCGAGAGAATGTAGCTGCCCAGCGGAATATCCGGATGCAGGGCGCCGGAGGTGCCGATGCGCAGGATGTTCAGGGTGCGGTGCTCCGGTTTTTCCTCTCTTGTTGCAAAGTCTATGTTGGCCAGGGCATCCAGCTCCGTGAGCACAATATCAATATTGTCCGGGCCGATACCGTGGGACAGCACCGTCAGGCGCTTGCCGTTGTGCCATCCGGTGACGGAGACAAATTCACGGGAAACGCTACGGAACTCAATGTCCGTAAGGAATTCCGAAACCATGGCCACCCGGCCGGGGTCTCCCACCAGGATTACGTTGTCGGCCAGTTGTTCGGGCCTCATGTGGATGTGGAAGGCAGAGCCGTCCTTATTGATAATGAATTCAGATTCGGGAATTCTCATAACAAAGCATTTAATAAGCAAATATACGAATTATTTACTAATTTTGTACAAAGCATTAATTCGCATGAAACGATCCATTTTCCTTGCTGCGCTCCTTGCGCTTTGGGTAATGCCCGCCAAGGCCGATGAAGGCATGTGGCTGCCCGCCCTTATTTCCCAGAGAATTGAAGACATGCAGGCCAAGGGCTTCAAGCTCAGCGCCGAAGACATCTACAGCATTAACCAGGCCAGCCTGAAGGACGCCGTGGTGCTGTTCGGCAGCGGCTGCACCGGAGAACTGGTGAGTGACGAGGGTCTCCTCTTCACCAACCACCACTGCGGCTACAGCTTCATCCAGAGGCACTCCTCCGTAGAGCACGACTACCTCAAGGACGGCTTCTGGGCCAAGAGCCGGGCCGAGGAACTGGCCAACCCCGGCCTCACCGTCCGCTTCCTGGAAAGCATGGAAGACGTAACAGACCTGGTGCTCAAAGGATACAAGCCCAAGATGACCGAAGAGCAGCGCCAGGCCCTGATTGAAAAGAACGCCAAGAAGATTCAGGACAAAATTGTCAAGGAAGGCAATGGTCTTAAAACCAGCGTGGAAGCCCTGTACTACGGCAACCAGTACTTCCTCTTTGTCTTCCGCGAGTACCGCGACGTGCGTCTGGTGGGTGCCCCGCCGTCCTCCATCGGCAAATTCGGCGGAGAGACGGACAACTGGATGTGGCCCCGCCACACCGGCGATTTCTCCATCTTCCGCATCTACGCCGCCCCCAACAATATGCCGGCCGATTATTCCGAAACCAATGTTCCCTATCGGCCCAAACGGTCCCTCAAGATTTCCCGCGCAGGCGTGAAGGAAGGCGACTTCACCTTTGTCTACGGCTGCCCCGGCAGCACCCAGGAGTATGTGCACTCCGAGGCTGTAAGATACATCCAGGATATCTCCGACCCCGAGAAGATCGCCCTTCGTACCATGCGCCTGAACATCATGAAGAAGTACATGGACCAGAGCCAGGCCGTACGCATCCAGTATTCTTCCAAGTTCGCTTCCGTAGCCAATGCCTGGAAGAAGTGGCAGGGTGAGGAGAAGGGTCTCCGCAAGAACTATGTGGTTCCGGTGAAGCAGGCCTATGAAAAACGCTTTGAGGAATGGGCCCAGGGCACCCGTTACGAAGGAATCACCCAGCAGCTGGCCACCTTGTACGCCGCTCGCAACCCCATCTTCCGCGCCTATGAGTACTACCGGGAAACCGTCCTGACCATCGAGAAACTCCAGATGGCCCGCAACCCCCGCTTCAACATGAAGGACTACTATCAGCCCATTGACGAAGAGATGTTCGTAGCCATGATGACCGCCTTCGACCAGGCCCTGGACGACGAGTACAAACCCCAGTTCTTCCTGGACAGGAGGAACCAGTACAGCTCCATGGAAGCCTGGAAAGATGCCGTCTTTACCTTTGAAAGCGAAGCCAAGGGTCTGGCCGATGCCCTCAACGACTTCTTCTCCACCGTCATTGCCCCGCCGGTCGCCGAGTTCAACAAGAGCATCAACCTGGTATACCGCGACTACATGAAGGGCCAGATGGAGTTTGAAAACGGCAAAGTCTTCTATCCCGACGCCAACCTGACGCTGCGCGTTGCTTATGGCCACGTGGAAGGCTATCGGCCCCTTGACGCCGTATACTACGATCCCGTCTCCACCTTGCGTGGTATCATCGAGAAGGACAATCCGGACATCTTTGACTACAACATTCCCCAGGTCCTGCGGGATATCTATGCCCGCGGCGGGTTCGCCAGCCAGCCCGTCTGCTTCCTGGCCACCAACCATACCACCGGCGGCAATTCCGGCAGCCCGGTGCTGAATGCCGAGGGCAACCTCATCGGCATCAACTTCGACCGCGTGTGGGAAGGCACCATGAGCGACCTCGTCTTCGATCCCGAGATTTGCCGCAACATCTCCCTGGATGTGCGTTACCTCCTCTTTGTAATAAAAGAGGTAGGCCATGCGGACTACCTCTTTAATGAAATGAAGTTTGTGGATTAGAGTTCAAACTCCTCTATCTCCTTTACAAGCTTCCCTATTATGGACATCTTCACGTCGTACAAGGCGTCGGAGATGTCCACTTTGTAATAGTGGGGGTTGATGAGACGGCGCTCTCCGGGAGAGAAATGATGCAGGTTGTCCTTGTAGAAGATCTTCTTCTGCTGCAGGGTGTGCTGGGGCACCACGCGCTTGCCGGCGGCAATGACCTGGTGCTGCAGCGGACGGGCCTCATACGTTCCCTCTTCAAAATGCTTGTACTTGTAGGAATCGTACTCATCCCGGACCGTGATGGTCTTGCCATGCTGGATGGCCAGGTCCATACTGTCCCCGCGTAGGCAAGTAACATCCACCTTGAAGGCGTACCCGTCAATCCGGTTGCCCTTCACGCTGTCCTGGGCCGATATGCGCCAGGTGATCTGGAAGCCCGGGTTGATGAGCTTGATCTTGTCCTCGGAGCGTTTGAGCACCGGCTGGCCGTCAATCTGGACCAGTTTGTACACGTTGCCGAAGCAAGGGGCCGCCTTGGAAGTGGCGATGGCATCACCCACGCCGTAACTGTCGATGCGGGCGCCCTGGCGCTCCAGGTCCGTAATCAGATACTCGTCCAGCCCGTTGGTGGCGAAGATCTTGCACTGGGTGAGGCCGTGCTCGTCCAGGATGCGGCGCACCTCCTGTGAGAGGTACGCCAAGTCTCCGCTGTCCAGGCGGATGCCGTAACCAGGGGCATAGGAATCGTCAATGCCGTTCTCCTTGAAGGAACGGATGGCGTTCTTGATTCCGCAACGAAGGGTGTCGTAGGTATCTATGAGGAGAATCAGGTTCTCTCCCTTATGGGTTTTGATGTAGTCGCAGAAAGCTTGATGCTCCCCTTCCACGGTACTGCCGTAGGAGGTGATGAAGCTGTGGGCCATGGTGCCGGTGGAAGGCACGTTGTTGAACGCTCCCGTAACGATGTTGGAGGAGCTGGAGCAACCGGCAATCTGGGCCGCCTTGCCGCCGTAAACGGCCGCCCAGGGACCGTGCGCCCGGCGGGAGCCGAACTCGGCAACCGGCTTGTCCGTAGAACGGCACACGCGGGAAGCCTTGGTAGCCACGGCCATCTGGTGGTTCAGGATGCACAGCATGGGCGTTTCCAGCACCTGGGCCTCAATAAGAGGGCCCACTACCGTCACGATGGGCTGGTTGGGGAAGACGATCTCCCCTTCCCGCATGGCATACACATCGCCGGTAAACTTCATGGTGGAAAGATACTGGCGGAATTCCTTGTATTCATCCCCCGGAAGGAACTTCTCGTAGAACTCCGGGGTTTCCGTTCCCAGGGCCTGGACCATCTCGATCACTTCTTCCGTACCGCTTACCACGGCCCAGTTGTTATTCTCCGGGGCCTGGCGGTAAAAGAGGTTGAAAACGGCTATCTGGTCCTTCTTCCCACAATCCAGGTAGGACTTTCCCATGGTGTACTGGTACTTGTCCGACACATATGCATTGTTAATCTGCTTCATTCCAGAGCATTAAAGAGTTTTTACCTTCAGGTTGCGCCAGCGCACCTTGATGCCGCCGCCGTCGTGGATCTGGAGGGCGATGCGGCCGTTGCCGGCACCAATCTTATCGTCGGTGATGTCCACCATGGGCTCGCCGTTGAGCCAGGTCTGCACACGGTCTCCTTCGCAGAGGACGCGCAGGGTATTCCACTCCCCTTCCTTGAGGATGTTCTCCTTCTCATCGGGAATCTGGATAAGCCAGCCGCGGCCGTAGGACTCGTAAATGCCGCCGGTGTCATTGCCCTTGGGAGCCACTTCCACCTGCCAGCCGCTTACCTTGGTACCGTCCACGGTGGAGCGGATGAACACGCCGGAATTGCCGTTGGCCTCCTGCTTGAATTCCAGGGAAAGGTCAAAGTTGTTGTAGTATTTCTCCGTAGCGAAGTAGCCGTAACCCTTGTCGGGACCGCTTTCGCAGACGAGATTGCCTTCCTCATCCACATACCAGAGCTCGGTTCCGTAATTGATCCAGCCCGTGAGGTCCTTTCCGTTGAACAGTTCTTCTTCTACGGATTTCGAAGGGAGTTCCTTTACCTTGATGTTGCGGAACCAGGCGGGGTATCCATGATCCTGGAAGCACATCACGCCGCGGCGGGAGACGCCGTATTCGGGAGCGTTGTTCCACTTGCCGCTGTCCTTGCGGGCGAACCAGTCCGGCGTCCACGCATCGAATTCCACCGTAACTTTTCCATTGATGAGATAAGTCACGTGTCCGTTGTCAAAGATAATCTCGGAAGTGTTCCACTCGCCGGCAGGCTTGATATAAGGAGCCGTGTCAAAGTCCGGAACATACATTGCGTAGTCCACGGCACATCTCTGCCAGGGCTCGAGCACATAACCGCCGTTCATCTCGGCGTAATTCTCGTCGTCAATGATCTGGTATTCCGGGCCGGTGACATAAGGGACGGAGAAGGCCGGACCTTCCTGCACGTGGTAAATCATACCGCTGTTGCCGCCCTTGCTCAGTTTCCAGTCCCACTTGAGGTCGAAGTTCTCGAACACTTTCTCGGTGACAATATAACCGTGGGCGTCGTCGCCCTTGCCGGTGGTGAAGATGGCGCCGTCTTCCACTACCCAGGAATCTCCCAACAAGGTGGGAGCGTTGAAGCTGCGCCAGCCATTGAGGGTCTGTCCGTCAAAGAGAAGTTCCCAACCATCGGCCATCTCGGCCTTGGTGAGGGTGTTTTCCTTGGGAGCCGCACAGGCGACTGCCGCAAGGGCCGATAAAATAATAAGTACCTTTTTCATATCCGTTTATTTTTGATCACGCAAAGAATTTCGGGTGGTATCGTCATCATCTTCATTGACCTGGCCGCGCAGGCGCTTGATTTCCTGGGCGAGGGGGCTCCCGGACTGGATGCACTGATTCAGCAGGTCCTGGTTGTGCTTTCCGCCCATCTGAACGGCGGCAAATACGGCGGCCAGGGAAGCCTCACCCACCTGCGCGGAAGAGACCTCGTCATCGACAAATTTCTGAAGAGCCGTCAGTTTATTCCGGCCGATCCAATAGAGGACATCGGCCTTGGCGGCGTCCGAAAGGGAAGGATATACCTTCTTGACCGCTTTTACGAGGGCCTTGGCACCGGCCGTCTCATCGGCATAAGTGAGCACCGCATTGGAATACTGGCGATTGCCGCTCTGAAGAGCCGCCGTCACCAGTTCCGGGGCAAGGGCGGGATTATTCTGCAGCTGCGCACAGGCTTCCTGACACAGGATATGGGTTTCCTTTCCGGTGGGGAAGGTTTCCATGGACCTTTCCATGGGATTCTGCCCCCAGGCAACGACGGCCAGGGACAGGGCTACAAGTATAGAAACTATCTTTTTCATAACTATACGCTCATGTATTGTGCCCAGGGTGCGCGCATGGGCTGGTTAATAAGGGCATTGGCCTGGTCGTCGCCGATAAAGCGGCAGGTCTTGGGATCGAAATGCAGGGTGCGGTTCAGACGCAGGGCCGCCGAGCCGATGTTGACGATGGTGCAGCTGTGGTGGCCGATAATCTCGTCCAGGGCGAAGTGCTGCCGCGTGCGGACGCAATCCAGGAAATCCGTATGGCGGGGTGCGGGGGCCGGGAGCTCGTTCAGGAATTCCTGCACGTTCTGCACGCCCGGGATGTCGCACTCGAAGCCTTTGTAGACCTTCCCGTTCGGGCCTTCCAGATAGGGCACCTTGCCCTTCGATTCAAACCCTTCCCCTTCCAGGATAATCTGGCATCCGTCCTCGTAGGTGTAGGTAATCTTTTTCCAGATGCCCACGGCGTCGGCATCCTGCACCGGGGCGTCCACCTCCACCTTCACGGGATAGGTGTCGTCCTTGCCCAGAATGTACTGCACGGGGTCGATATAATGCTGGCCCATATCTCCCAGTCCGCCGCTTTCATAGTCCCAGTAGCCGCGGAAGGTCTGGTGTACGCGGTGGGGATTGTAAGGCTTGTAAGGGGCCGGTCCCAGCCACATGTCATAATCGAGTTCCTCTGGAATGGGTTCCTGCGTGAGGCCGGTCTTGCCCGTCCAGTAGAACTTCCAGGCAAAGCCCGTGGCTCCGGAAATCCGGACCTTGAGCGGCCATCCCAGAACGCCGCTCTCCACCAGTTTCTTTAGCGGTTCAACCGTAGTTCCCAGACCATAGAAGGTATCCGTAAAGCGGAACCAGGTATCCAGGCGGAAGATGCGGCCGTAGTCATGCACGGCCTTGACCACCTTCTCCCCTTCCCCGATGGTACGGGTCATAGGCTTCTCACAGAAGATGTCCTTTCCGGCCTTTGCGGCCTCCACGGCCATGATTCCGTGCCAGTGGGAAGGCGTGGCGATATGCACGATGTCCACGTTGGCGTCATGCACCAGATCCCTCCAGTCTGCATAGGGCTGCAGGTGGGTGTCAAACTTCTCCACACCGGCATCCAGGGCCTTGCGAAGGTGATATTTGTCCACATCGCAGACGGCTACCAGGCGGCAGCGCTGGTCGCTGGCGAAGTGCAGGCCGCTCATGCCGATGCCTCCGGTTCCTATGATGCCCCGGGTGAGCTGGTCACTGGGCGCCACGTAGTTGTTGTTCCCGCCCATCTTTCCGAACACATCGCGCGGAAGGATGGTGAAAAGGCCGATGCCGGCGGCAGCCTTTTTGATGAAACTTCTTCTTGATTGAGCCATAGTGTTATTTCTTGAATAGAAACGGGTTAAAGGCCGGATTCCTTCCGGTCTCTACAAATTTACGCTTTCTTTGCTATTAATCAAATATCCATCCAGTAGAAAATTTCTTAACTTTGCGGCATGAAAGACAGCGCCCTCATTGTCGTAGACATGATCTACGATTTCATCGATGGCTCCCTGGCGTGCCAGGAGGCCGATAAGGCCGTGGCTAACACGGTGGAATACATCGGCAGGAATCATCCCTACCCCATCCTCTTCATCCGGGACCATCACCCCGCCAACCACTGCTCCTTTGCCGCACAGGGCGGGCCCTGGCCGCCGCACTGCGTGCAGGGAACCCGCGGGGCAGAGATTCACAAAGACCTCCTTCCCTTTGCAGAGGAAGAGCTGTGCTTCTGCAAGGGAGAAGACCCTTCCCGGGAGCAGTACAGCGGCTTCGAAGGCAAGAACGAAGCCGGACAAAGCCTGGGAGAAGTGCTGGGCCTCATGGAAATTGACAACGTGGTGATTTGCGGCATTGCCACCGAATTCTGCGTACTCAATACGGCCGAAGACCTGCTCAAAGCAGGCTTCAAGGTAACCGTTCTCAAGGATTGCATTGCCTACGTAGAGGCCCAGGGGCATAAAGAAGCCCTCGAAGCCATGAAGGCCGAGGGCATCCGCTTAATCTAAATCGTCCGGGTCGGTCACGGCCGTGCCGGTTCCCATCAGATAAGTCTTCATGAATTCGTTCAGGTCTCCGTCCAGGACGCCCTGCGTATCGGCCGTGTTGTAGCCGGTCCTGAGATCCTTCACCAGTTTGTAAGGGTGCAGGACGTAGTTGCGGATCTGGGAGCCCCACTCGATGCGCTTTTTCTGGCCTTCCAGTTCGGCCTGCTTTTCCTGGCGCTTCTTGAGCTCGATATCGTACAGACGGGATTTCAGGATTAACAGGGCCCGCTGGCGGTTGTCCTGCTGGCTGCGGGTCTCCGTATTTTCCACCATGATGCCGGAAGGCAGGTGCCGCACTCGCACGCCGGTTTCTACCTTATTCACATTCTGACCGCCGTGGCCTCCACTGCGGAAGGTGTCCCACTCCAGGTCGGAGGGATTGATTTCAATATTGATGGAATCGTCCACCAGAGGATACACGAAAACGCTGGAGAAAGTGGTCTGGCGCTTGCCCTGGGCATTGAAGGGCGAGATACGGACCAGGCGATGCACGCCGTTTTCGGCCTTCAGATAGCCGTAGGCATACTCTCCTTCCACCTCTATGGTGCAGCTCTTGATGCCGGCTTCTTCGCCTTCCAGAAGGGAGGTAATGGTATATTTGTAACCGTTTCGCTCGCACCAGCGGGTGTACATGCGCATGAGCATGGCGCTCCAGTCATTGGCCTCGGTGCCGCCGGCGCCGGAATTGATGGTAAGGACGGCACCCAGGTTGTCCCCTTCATTGCCCAGCATATTGCGCAGTTCCAGGGCCTCTACGGCTTCCACGGCCTGAGCATAGGCGGCATCCAGTTCCCGGCTCTCGGCCGTCTCCAGGGTTTCCTCGTCCTGACCGCCCAGGCTGTCTTTGGCAAAGTCGTACAGCACTTCCAGATCATCGGCCTGACCTTTGGCCTTGTCAAATTCCGTGACCCATGACTTGACGCCGGAGAGCTTCTTAAGAAAAGCCTCCGCCGCCTTGGGGTCTCCCCAGAAATCGGGGGCCAGGGTTTCCTCCGTCTTCGCGGCCACTTCCTTGCGCTTGCCTGCAATGTCCAGGCAGCCTTCCAAAGTGGAAAGCCGCTGCTGCAGGTCCTTGATCTGTTCGAGGGTTGTCATAGACCGCAAAGATAGCAAAAAAGAGATTCCCGGTCAAGCCGGGGATGACAGAAAGGACGCCGGGAAAGACATAAAGAAACCCGGCTTTTCGGCCGGGTTTTTAAATTAACGATAAATGTTGTATTGGTTGTACAGCGAACCGTACATCTGACCCAGGACCTCCAGGTAGGGCTCTCCCTCGAAGACGGTGGTGCGGTAAACCGTGTTGTCCACCAGGTAGTACTCGATCCCGTCCATGACGATGATCTCGTAGTCGTCCGGCAGGGAGGTGACCAGGGCGCCTGCAGGAGGCACGATGGTGGAATACACGCCGGAGGCGGAAATGGTATAGAACACGCCGTCCTGGTAGAAGTACTCGGCATTGGCGTAAGCGTAGCTCTGCACAAGACCCAGTCTGTTAGCCAGCTCGTAGGCCGATAAGGCCCTGTTGGAGTTGATGGCGTAGTTGGAATTGCGGGCGATGATGCGGGCATTCTGCTGCGCGATGATGAGGTTCTGCCGTGCAATGACGTTGTAGTAGTCGAACACGCTCTCGTAGGTACGGTAGGTGTCGTAGTAGTAGGCGAAGCGGATGGCCCGCAGGATAGCGCGGTCAATGGCATTCTCCAGGGGAGTTCCGAAAGGAGGACGGCAAATCACGTAGGCACCTCCGTAAGGACGGTAGTAAATACCATTGTAGTAATAGTAGTCTATGCCCCAATGGCTGATCCGGCGCCAGGTAGGAGGAGGAGTAGTGATGCGGTATCCATAGTAGTGAGGATGGTCTCCCCAGAAGTAACCGGGACGGTCCCATGCCATAGGATCACGCTGACGGGGAGGTACCCTGTACAGATTGTGCCGGTCATCCACTCTGATATCGTCGTTGTAACGATAGTTGTAGCCATTGTCACGATAAGCCTCCTTGGTCTCACGATGAGGATCCACCACCTCGGTACCGGTAAGGCCACCGCGGGTCACGTTGGAAGAGCGGGTCTGGGTAGAGCGCTGATCCAGGGACTGGGTGCTGCTACTGGACCGGGCCGTGCTGCTGGCCCCGCTGGTACGGGCGGTAGAAGTGCTGCCGCTGGAGCTGCTGACTCCGCTGGAACGGGTGGTGCTGCTGGACCGGGCCGTGCTGCTGGCCCCGCTGGAACGGGTGCTAGAAGTGCTGCTACTGGAGCTGCTGACTCCGCTGGAACGGGTGCTGGAAGAGCTGCTACTGGAGCGGGTGGCACTGCTATTGCGGCGGTTGTTGTCCTGCTGGCTGCTGCTCACACCGGTAGAACGGGTTGCAGAGGAAGAACCGCTGGTACTGCTGGAACGGCTCACCGAGGAGCTTCCGCTGGAACGGGAGCTGGAGCTGCTGCTGGAGCTGCTACTGCTGCTCCGGCGGTTATCCTGCTGGACGGCGCTGCTGGAAGAGCGGGTACTGCTGGTGGACCCGCTGGAACGGACCGTAGAGCTGCTGCCGGAAGAACTGCTGCTGGATCGGGAAGTGGAGCTGCTCCCGGAAGAACGGGAATTGCTGCTCTGCTGGGTGGTGCTTCCCCCGCTGGAACGGCGGGTCTGGGCCCCCATATCGGGTGCGATGAGCATGGCCAGGGCCAGCATCATGGAAGCTGCAAATGTCATAAACCTTCTCATAGCACTAAAGTTTTTAAGTTAACGGTATAAATAATAAAGCTGGGAAAGCCGTTTGAAAGCCTCAACATCCTTGTTCCAATAATCAACGATATCCGCGACCTTCAACTGCTTTCCAAAAGCCCTTCTCACATAATCCGTGCCACAGACCTTATCCAGCATCGACGTGTTCTTGAGCGGATAGGGATTCCGGTCGGGATAAAGTTCGTTAACTGCCTGTAAAACATAGAACTGTACCAGACTCACCGGACAGGCCTCATAATCTGTAAAAGTAAACTGTACGCCGTGCAGGAGCATATCCTTATTGCTGCCGGAGACGGGCTTGTAGTGGATGGTGCGGAAGGCTACGCCGGGGATCTGGTAGCTGTTAAGCCGGTCCAGCAGAAGGTCGGCGTCTATCCACTCGGCCGCAAAGGTCTCGAAGGGGATGGTGTACCCTACTCCGACATTCAGATGGCCAAACTCGCCTGCAATGCCCGAAGCACCATAGCAGAGGGCCGATTGCATGGACGGGATGTTGGGGGAAGGCAGGATCCAGGGAAGGCCGGTGTCCTTGTACAGCATATCCCGCCGCCAGCCGCGCATACGCACTACGGTAAGGTCGCAATGCAGGTGCTCCTGCTTACCGTTCTGGCCGCAGTTAAGGCCTTCCAAATTGATGAACCGGGCCAGTTCCCCTACCGTAAGGCCATAGAGGAAAGGAATCTTGAACTGGCTTACGAAAGAATGGTAACCGTCTTCCACCAGGCAGCCTTCCACTTTGTTGCCTCCCAGGGGATTGGGCCTGTCCAGGACCACCACCTCAATTCCGGCCCGGGCGCAGGCGCGCATCACCAGACCCAGGGTAGATATGAACGTATAGCAACGGGTACCCACATCCTGGATATCGTACACCATCACATCTATGCCTTTGAGCATCTCGGGCGTCGGTTCCCGCGTGGCGCCGTATAGGGAATAGACGGGAAGGCCGGTGCGGGCGTCGGTGGCATCGGCCACGTGGTCTCCGGCATAAACGTCTCCCCTTACACCGTGCTCGGGGCCGTACAGGGCCACCAGGTTCACTTCGGGCGCTTGGTACAGGATATCGATGGTAGAACGGAAATTCCGGTCTACGCCGCTGGGGTTGGTAACCAGCCCCACGCGCTTACCCAGCAAGGGTTCGAACCCATGTTCCAACAGGACCTCGAGACCGGTGGTCACCTGGGCCTGCAGGCCTGCAGCGGCCAAAAGGCCGATAGCAATAAGGAGGAAGCGTCTCATTGGACCAGTTGGTATATGCGTTGGAGGGACTCCGGCTCACCGGAGTGATAGAGGTCTATGGAGAAGGGACCTTCCCCGGTGGAAATGCCCTTTTCCTGAAGCACGTGCAAGGTCTGTCTGGCCACGGCAGGGGCGGGATCGATGACCCGGACCTGCGGACCGGCCAGCCGCTCGATGACAGGCTGGAGGAAGGGGTAATGGGTGCAGCCCAGAACTATGATATCGGCCCCCTTATCCAAAAGGGGCTGAAGGGAACGGGCTACGGTTTTCTCGGCCTCAGGGCCATCCAGGACGCCGTTTTCCACCAGTTCCACGAAGCCCTCCCCCACATGCTCCACAATGCGGACATTGTCTTCGTACTGGCCGCGGGTATGAAGGTATTTGGAACCTTTGAGGGTGCCGGCGGTGGCCAGGACCCCGATGACGCCGGTCTGGGTGCCCAGCGCGGCGGGCTTCACCGCGGGTTCCATACCTATGAACGGGACGTCGGGATAATCCTCCCTAAGGCAGGCTATGGCGGCGGCGGTGGCGGTGTTGCAGGCGACGACTATGATATCGGCCCCCATTCCCAGAAGGATGTCCGTGATGACGTGGGCCCTTTCCTGGATATACTCTGCTGTTTTTTCCCCATAGGGGCAGTGGGCGTTATCCGAGAAATAGATATAACGCTCCTGAGGGAGCAGTTTGACGAGTTCCCTGTAGACGGACAATCCTCCGCTTCCGGAATCGAAGATACCGATGCTTGCCATAATTACACAAATATAGCAAAAATGACGGAAAAATGCGTAACTTTACATCCATGGCAACAGATATCGACAAATTTGTCCACGACCAGCTGTCGGTGTGGCCGGCGGTGGCAGCCAAGTACCGGAACCTCAAGAGCACACGCACGCGGACGCTTCCGCTGAGCGGCATCCTGGTTACGCTCCAGTCCAACCCGGGGCGGGTTCCCATCTTTGACCACGGCTGCCCGCTGTGCGAAGAGAATTACATGGAGCACCAGCACACCCTGCCCTTCGAGGGCCGCAAGGGC
Organism: Bacteroidales bacterium; assembly: GCA_017423025.1. Lineage (GTDB taxonomy): Bacteria > Bacteroidota > Bacteroidia > Bacteroidales > UBA932 > Cryptobacteroides. Next base: position 5,462 of record JAFPGC010000013.1, on the reverse strand, counting down.
CGCAAATACAATATTCTGGTGAACCGGGCGCCCATCTTCCCCAACCATCTGGTCATTACACGCGATATCCATGCCCCCCAGACCATCTGGCACCGTTTCCCGGACATGCTGGACCTGGCCTCCTCCCTGGAGAATTACGTCATCTTCTATAACAGTCCCAACAGCGGAACCACGGTGCCGCAGCACGCCCATTTCCAGGCCTGTCCCAAGGGGTATATGCCTCTGGAGCGGGCGGCGGAAAGGCTCCTGCGCGGCGCCAGGGCCGGACAGACGTCGGAGGAAATGGAGTTCATCGCTTCCGTCAGGGACGCCGAACTTTACCACTACAAACGCTTCAACCGCGGCATCTTCCTGCTTCGCGCCCAGACGTCCAAGTCCATGGCCAAGCTCTTCTACAGGCTCCTGGACTGCATGAATCTGGTGGCCGAGGAAACCGAGCCCCGCTTCAACGCCTTCACCTATTGCAGCGAGGGGGAATTCCGCACCATCGTAACCCTGCGCGGCGCCTCCCACCCCCAGTGCTTCTTCGCCCTGGGAGACGCCCATTTCTCCATCCTTCCCGGGGCGGCCGATATGGCAGGCTTCGTGGTAGTGCCCCTGGAAGAGGATTTTGACCGCCTGGACGGTGAGGCACTGAAACAGATCTTTGAGGACGTAACCCTGCCGGCAGTCCAGGAAGAACGGCTGCTGTGGCGCCTGGTGCGCACCCAGCCCCGCCTGGAAGTAGAGATTGAGGCAGGAGAGGAGATTACGTTCGAGATTGTTTCCGACGGTGCCGGACCGCAGAAAGTCCGTTTCCAGGACGGGCGCATAGACTACAATGGCGTGCTGTACGACGAACTGGTCTTTGAAGCCGTCACCATCTCCACCCTCTTTGCCGAGCCTTCCTTCCTAATCTATGACGAGGGGACGCGCCGCTATGCCGGCACGCTCAAATTCCTGGTCAAAGACGGAAAGGTGCAGGCCGTAAACATCCTGGGCATGGAGGACTATCTTCTGAGCGTGATATCCCTGATGCCGCCCCAGGAGCAAAAAGAAAGGGCCCTTGCCCTTCGCAAAGCCCTCCTCAAGGGGGAAAAGATTTCCGATCCTTACATCGGCCTCACCGAGAAGGCCGATTCTGCCGCCCGCGCCGCCATTGACGAGACGTGGGGACAAATCCTATAGCATAGCCAGCAGCCGGTCCCTGATGCGCCCGAATTCGCTCTCGAAGTTGGGCGTAAGGACGTTCTGCCCCATGGCCCTGTCCAGTTCCTCGAAGGTCCACCATCGGCCTTCCGACACCTCTTCGGCATTGGGGTGAAGGGTGGGATGCCCCAGGATGGCGTGGACGAAGACATATTCGTTGTCCCGCTGCGTCTGCCAGATGTACGCGCCCAGGCCTATGGGATTGAAGGCTGTGAGTCCCAGTTCTTCGGAAGTTTCCCGGTAGAGGGCTTCCAGGATGGTTTCCCCATAACTGACGTGACCGCCTACCGCCGTGTCCCAATAACCGGGCAGGAGGTCCTTGGTCATGGAGCGCTTCTGCAGATAAAGCTTGCCGAAATGGTCTATGATGTGGAGATGCACCACCGGATGCAGCACGTGCGAACCGCTGTGGCAGTACTCACGGGTAGCCTGGCCATACACCAGGCCGCTAGGCTCTACCAAAGGGAGCATTTCGCCGGTGGGAACGGGCTGTTTTCCGGGGTTGTCAACGGACGGCCGGGGATACAGCGGCGCCGGGGAGGAAGGATAGACCAGGTCCAACATAGGCTAACCCAATGCGAATACGATAAGAAGCTGTGCTACCAGCACACGCATGAACATGGACAGCGGATACACCGTGGCGTAGTTGATGGAGGCATAGTCGCTTCCGTACATGCCCTGGGAGAAGGCCAGCACGGGAGGATTGGTGCAGGAGCCGCTGATGAGACCGCAAATCTGGTAGAAATTGAGGTGGAACACGACGCGGGCCACAACGAAAGTGATGCAAAGCGGCACTATGGTGATAAGGGCGCCGTACAGAATCCACCAGTAACCGCCGCCCACGATGGAACTCCAGAAATTACCGCCGGCTCCAATTCCTACCGAAGCCAGGAAGAGGGAGATACCGATTTCGCGGATCATCAGGTTGGCACTGGGGGTGGTGTAAGTGGTTATCTTGTACTTGGGGCCCCAGTGTCCCAGCAGGATGGCAATGATGAGGGGACCGCCGGCCAGGCCCAGCTTGATGGCCTGAGGAATGCCGGGGAAACGGAAGGGAATGGAGCCGAAGATGACACCTACCACAATACCCAGGAAAATGGGCACCAGATAGGGTTTGTTGAGGGCGGCACTGGAATTCCCCAGAATACCGGTAACCTGATCGATGTTCTCCTGGGTTCCCACGCAGATGAGGCCGTCTCCCATTTGGAGATAAAGGGTGGGACGGGCTACCAGCTCCACGCCGGCACGGATGACGCGGGTCACGCTAACGCCATAGGCACTGCGAAGACGCAGGTCCTTGATGGTTTTGCCGGTGAGCTTGGAGTTGGTCACCGTGATGCGGCGGGTAACCAGGGTATGGTCTTTTTCCTGCCAGTCCTGCACATGCAGCGGCACTTCCTGGCCGAAGAGGATGCGCAGGCGGTCCACCTCACCGGGCGAAGTCACCAGCAGGAGCTTGTCTCCCTCGTGAAGGACCATATCGGCCGAAGGGAAGAGCACCTGGTCTCCCTTCATCACGCGGGAAACCACATAGTCTCCTTCGAACTCGTGAAGGATGTCATAGAGCTTTTTGTCAAAGATGGCGGGATTCTCCACGGCCACGTGCATGCGGCGGGCATGCTCGGCGTTTTTATCGGCATCTTCCAGCTTCTGCAGTTCTTTCGTATGGTCAATCTTGAACAGGGAGCGGAAGACGATGATGACGGCAATAACCCCGATGACGCCAATGGGATAGGCCACGGCATAGGCCGATGCCAGGCTCTCGGAAACCTGATCTGCGGCCAGGACGCTGCTGCCTCCGGACACCGAAAGATCCGAAAAGGTCTGCTGAGCTGCACCCAGACCGGGCGTATTGGTGACGGCACCGGACATCACGCCCACCATGGTGGTAAGCTTTTCACCGGAAACCAGGGAGATGACATAGGTAACGACTACGGCCAGGAGAATGTTCATGACGGCCAGGAGATTCATCTTGATACCGCCGCTGCGGAAGGAGTGGAAGAATCCGGGACCCACCTGCAGGCCGATGGAAAAGACGAAGAGGATAAGGCCGAACTCCTTCACGAAGTGGAGGATGGTGAGGTCGGCCTCAAAGCCCAGGTGACCCATAAGGATGCCCATGAACAGGATCCAGGTGGAGCCCAGGGAGATGCCTTTCACCTTGAACCGGCCCAGATAGAGGCCGACTCCAATCACGAATGCCAGCAGCAGAATGGTATGCGCTACACCGTAGCCAAAGAATAGTTCATGCATAAGTTTAGTATTCCAGTTTTACCACGAAACAGGCTTTGCCTTCAACCCGGCCCTCTATATACCAGGCGTTGCCTTCCTTCAGGCGGAACAGTTCCACCTTCTGGCCGTGGGTAGTCTCTTTGTTAAAGTTGATATACAAGTCCTTAAGGGGCTTCTCGGCGTCTTCCAGGGGGAGGCAGTCCATAGCCCATACAACGTAACGGACATTATTGGTGTGGCCCAGGAGATCCAGGTCGGAATAGGCCACGGTGTGCTCGCCGGCAGCCTCGGGCTGCGCCTCGCGGGGCAGCTGGATCTTGGGGGCGGGCGTAGCGATGGCGTTGTCCACCTCCTCTACCGACAGGAGGTTCTGCAGATCCTCGGGGCGTACGATGCGGCGGGTCTGCTCGTCAATCACCACCCAGGAACTGGTTCCCTGGATGATGGACTCCCCTGCCGCGTTCCGGAGGTCGAAGTCTCGAAGATAGAAGAGGCCATCGGCTCCTTTATGCCAGGTCTGGATGCAGGTGTCTTCCCTCCATTTGGGGAAGGAATCGAAATGAAGGTGCATGCGGCTCAGCACCCAGGCGGTGTGATGGACATGCAGGGTGTCATAGCCAAAGCCCAGTTCACTGGCCGCCCAATACGCAATCTCCTGGGCCATATCCATGAAGGCGGCCGGTTTCAGGAGGGTCTGACGGTTGGTCTGGTAACAGGGAACCCGGAGATCTTGGCAAAACTTATATCCTTCTCTTCTGACAGGAGTCATAGCTTGTTAAATATTGTGAAGGATATCGTATTCTTCGGGGCTATACAGGAAGGAATCCAGCCACTCGGGGAAGAAAGTACCCACGGCAACCAGCGCGATGGCCAGCACCAGGGCGATGATTACCAGCACCAGGATGAAAACCCAGAACTTGCTCCAGCCGCTACTCTTCTTCTTGCGGGGAGCTTCTTCGGGCTCTTCCTCCACCACCGGTTGGGGTTCCGGTTGGGGCTCCGGTTCCGGTTCGGGAGTAGGCTCAGGCTGCGGTTCGGGCTCGGGCTCGGGTTCTGCAACGGGCTCCGGTTCCGGCTGAGGCTCGGGTTCAGATTCGGGTTCAGGCTCTACCACGGGCTCGGGTTCAGGAGTCGGTTCGGGCTCCACTACAGGCTCGGGTTCCGGTTCAGGTTCAGGCTGCGGTTCCGGTTCTGCCACAGGTTCTGCCACAGGTTCTGCCACGGGTTCCGGCTGAGGGACCGGTTCGGGCTGAGGGGCCGGTTGGGCTTTGGGCTCCTTCCCCAGGAGGCCGGCCAGGCTGGCCACAGCTTCCGCCACCTCTTCCTTGGTCTCTTCGTGGGTCTTGAGGGAAATGGGCTCCAGGCCGAAGCCGGAGGGATAGATATCCAAATCTTCATCGGCCACGAAGAAAAAGTGATTCTCCATGGTGGCCCTGAGGCGGCCGAGGCCCGGGAAAACGATGGTTTTCTTGACCTTGAGCACTTCCTTCATCTCGGCCAGGAAATCCGTAAGGATGCGGGTGGCATCGGCCTGCGAAATGCCGTTGGAGGCAGCATAGAGGTCTGCCAGAAGCGTATCGTCCCCTTGCTTGGGAGAGAAATAGAGCTTGCGGTAGGGCGGCATGATGGTGTATCCGCGGTCGGCGAAAGTGGCCGGTACCAGCTCTGCAACAAAGCTGCCCACTCCGGGCAAGGTGACAACATCGTGGTCCATCACCACTTCTTTCACCATTTTGGCAAGGAGGTCAATATCCATACTAGTAAGGCATTTACGGATTATCGTACAAAGATAGTAAAAATATACGTAAGTTTTCTTATTAAAAAAAACTCAAAAACCTTTGGAGAATTCAAAAAAGGTTGTACCTTTGCAATCCCGTTCCACGAGAGCGGAAACATTCCTCCTTAGCTCAGTTGGTTAGAGCATCTGACTGTTAATCAGAGGGTCGTTGGTTCAAGTCCAACAGGGGGAGCAACAAAATCAAGCACTTACGAGAAATCGCAAGTGCTTTTTTCTTTTTTACCTATAACAAAAACTATAACTT
>JAFPGC010000012.1 GCA_017423025.1 Bacteroidales bacterium | reverse complement strand
GAAGGGCGGCATAGTTGTCCGGCATAACGTCGGCCACATATTTGAGGTCCGGGCGCTCCTGGAGGGCCTTGAACAGGCCTTCTTCGTCAATGACTTCCTTGCGGGCGGTGTTGACCAGCGTGGCGCCCTTGGGCATTTTGGTGATGAGGTCATAGCCGATGCTGCCGATGGTGCTGGGCAGGGCCGGGATGTGGATGGAGAGGTAGTCGGCCGATGCGTAGAGCTCTTCCACGGAATGGACGGGCTGGGCGCCGCCGGCGATGATCTGTTCGTCGGTGAGGAAGGGGTCCAGGGCGCAGATTTCCATGCCCAGGGCCTTGGCCTTCTGGCCCACCAGACGGCCCACGTTGCCGTAGGCCTGGACGCCCAGACGCTTGCCCTGAAGTTCGGAACCGGTAGCGGGGGTGAACTGCGTGCGGGCCATGAAAATCATGAGGCCCAGGGCCAGTTCGGCCACGGCGTTGGAATTCTGGCCGGGGGTGTTCATGACCACGATGCCACGGGCGGTGGCGGCGGCCAGATCCACATTGTCAAAACCGGCGCCGGCGCGCACCACAATCTTGAGCTTGGGGGCGGCGGCCATCACCTCCTCCGTCACTTTGTCCGAACGGACGATGAGGGCTTCCACGTCGGTTACACTGGCCAACAGGGCTTCCTGGCTGGCGTAGTTTTCCAATTTCTCTACCTGGTGTCCGGCCTCGGTAAGGATGGACACGATGCCTTCGACGGCCTTGACGGCGAAGGGCTTCTGGGTGGCGAGTAAAACCTTCATTATTTCTTCAGTTTTTCAAATTCTTGCATGCAGTCTACCAGAGCCTGGACATCCTCGACGGTGCAGGCGTTGTACAGGGAGGCGCGGAAACCGCCTACGGAACGGTGGCCCTTGATGCCTACCATGCCGCGTTCCTTGGCGAAGGCGAAGAACTCGTCCTGCAGCTCTTCGTAGCCGGGGGCCATCACGAAGCACACGTTCATCAGGGAACGGTCTTCCTTGGCGGCGGTGCCTACGAACAGGGGATTGCGGTCAATTTCGCCGTAGAGAAGATCGGCCTTCTTCTGGTTGATCTTCTGGATGGCCTCTACGCCGCCCATGCTCTTGATCCACTTGAGGGTCTCGTTCATGACGAAGATGTTGAACACGGGAGGGGTGTTGAACATGGAGAGCTTGTCAATGTGGGTACGGTAATCCAGCATGGTGGGGAGGTGGCGGGTAACCTTGCCCAGGGCGTCCTTCTTGATGATGGCGAAGATGACGCCGGCCGGGCCCACGTTCTTCTGGGCGCCGCCGTAGATGAGGGTGTACTTGCTCACATCCACCGGACGGGACATAATGTCGGAGGACATATCGGCAATGAGGGGGCAGGGGCAATCCATGTCCGTCTTGATTTCCGTTCCGTAGATGGTGTTGTTGGTGGTGATGTGGAGGTAGTCAAGATCGGCCGGAATTTCGAATCCCTTGGGGATATAGCTGTAGTTCTTGTCCTTGGAGCAGGCAATGGCGTAGGCCTCACCGATGCCCTGGGCCTCTACGAGGGCCTTGTGTGCCCATACGCCGGTATCCAGGTAGGCGGCCTTCTTCTCCAGGTAATTCATGGCCACATAGAGGAACTGGAGGGAGGCACCGCCACCCAGGAACACGACCTCGTGGGTGTCCGGAATGTGGAGGAGTTCTTTCCAAAGTGCGCGGCATTCATCCATGACGGCGTCCCACTCCTTGGTGCGGTGGGAGATGGACAGAACGGAGATGCCGGTGCCGCTGAAATCCTTCAGGGCTGCAATGGCGTTATCGATGGCAACCTGCGGCAGAAGGCAGGGGCCGGCGTTGAAGACATGAACTTTTTTAGACATGGTTTATGGTGTTGTTAAATTGTTACTGGTTAGGATTCGAAAGTTATGAATTTTTATTTGAAAAACCTATATTTCTTCCACTTTTGCAGAATTTCCTATTCTTTTTAGAAAATCTTCTACCGCAGCCAGCCGGACGGAGGTTTGCAGGGAGCAGCTTTCCCCAAACTCCTGGGCACTCTGGGGCAGGTCCATATCCTTGAGCACCTTCATCACGGCATTCATGGAAAGGTAGTCAAACTGCAGCCGGAAGTGCCGCGAGGCAATCTTGTCCACAATCCGGGCCGACGAGAGGGCATCGGCCGTGGAGGTCTTGTACGCCCTGATGAGCCCGGGGATGCCCAGTTTGATACCTCCGAAATAACGCACCACCACCACCAGGATGTCGCTCAGGCCCAGGGAGTCAATCTGTCCCAGAATGGGACGGCCGGCGCTGCCGGAAGGCTCTCCGTCGTCGCTGGCGCGCCAGACATCTCCTTTGTATCCCAGCCGATAGGCGTAGCAGTGGTGCCGGGCGTCGTGATATTCCTTCCTCAGGCCCGCCACGATGGACTTGACTTCCTCCTCCGTTTCTACGGGGTAGGCCAGGGCGATGAACCGCGATCCGTTGTCCTTGAAAAGGCCTTCGGAGGGGGCTGCGATGCTCCGGTATTGGTCCTGCAATTCCATCTCTACGAAAGTAGTGTTTTTTACGATAATTTGCAACGGAACCAGAAAAAAGCAGTATATTTGAATTATGGTATTCAAGTTAAGAGTTACCCTTTCAGGTATCAAGGGTTTTTTCAGAGTATATCACGTGAACGGCGCCACTACGCTGTACACTCTTCATAAGCAGATCCGGGCAGACCTTGAGTTCCCCCAGGACCAGCTCATCATGTTCAAGGGACTGGACTTCGAAGGCGCCGTCGTGGGCCGATGGGGTCTCTTTGACCTGGGCAGCGGCACCGTGGACCAGATTTCCCTGGAGAAGGCCGTCAAGGCCGGAACGGACAGCTTCGTCTACTTCTACGACGTCACCAACAAAAAGAGCGTGAACATCCAGGTGGAAGGTGAGGCAGAAGGCGTAAAAGTGCTCCCGGACTTCCCCGTCCTGGCAGAGACCAAGGGTCCCAACCCCATCGAATTCGAAAACGGCTACGTGGCCTTTGAAGATCTTCCGGAGACACAGCGCCATTTGCCCGGCGAGGCCGATGACGACGAAGACTACGACGATGAAGACCTGGGAGAGGAAGAGGAGGAAGACGGAGACGAAGACGGTCAGGAGATTTACGACGAGGACGAGCAGTAGCCCATGCCCCGGCGCCTTGAGATCATACTGGGTCCCACCGCTGTCGGAAAAACCGGCTATGCCATCCGGCGCGCTTTGGAGGTAGGGTCTCCCGTCATCTCCTGCGATTCCCGCCAAATCTACAAAGAACTCAGAATAGGCACGGCAGTTCCCTCCCGCAAGGAGTTGGCTGCCGTGAAGCATTATTTCATAAGGACGGTTCCCGTTACCCGCAACTATACGGCAGGTATCTACGAGGCCGAAGCCCTCAACCTGGTAAACCAGCTGTTTGACCAGGGGCACGAGACCCTGGTCATGTGCGGCGGCTCCATGCTGTACGTAGATGCTTTCTGCTACGGCCTGGACGATTTCCCCGAAGTTCCCCTGCAGCTACGGCATCACCTCATGGAATGCCTGAGGGACGAAGGGGTGGAAGTGCTGGCCGCCCAGCTCAAGGAACTGGACCCCGTTTCCTACGAAGAACTGGACCTCTCCAACGGGCAGCGTGTCATCCGTGCCCTGGAGGTGAGCATGTTCACCGGCAAGCCTTTCTCTTCCTTCAAGACCCGCCGTTTCAAGGAACGGGACTTCGAGATTGTGAAAATCGGCTTGGAACGCCCCAGGGAGGAGCTTTATGACCGCATCAACGCCCGCGTGCTCAAGATGATGAACCAGGGGCTCGAGGCCGAAGCCCGCCGCATGCTCCCGTACCGGGACCTTCCGGCCCTTCAGACCGTAGGCTACAAGGAAATGTTCGAGTACTTCGACGGCAAATACGATCTGGATACTACCATTGCCCACATCCAGGCCAACACCCGCCATTACGCCAAACGCCAGTTAACCTGGTGGCGGCGGGATAACGATATCCAGTGGGTAAAACTCTAAGCGTGGGCGTAAAATCCTGATTATTAATTAATAACATAATTACCCCCAGGTTAAATCAACCCGGGGGTAATTGTTTAAGTTATTGGTTTAGAGGCTCTTGTGCCCACGCTCTAGCCGATGCAGGCACCGTTGGTGACGACTTCCTGCGGCGTGATGAAGCGCATCTTGCCGTCGCCCTGCTTGGCCATGAGGATCATGCCCTTGGACTCGATGCCGCGGATGGTGCGGGGGGCTAGATTGGCCAGGATGCAGATCTGCTTGCCCAGCATGTCTTCGGGGCTGTAGTATTCGGCAATACCGGAGACGATGGTACGCTGGTCAATGCCGGTGTCTATGGTGAGCTTGAGCAGTTTGTCCGTCTTGGGCACACGCTCGGCGGCCAGCACTGTGGCGGTGCGGATATCCATGGCGCCGAACTGCTCGAAGGTGACTTCGGCCTTCTGGGGCTCCACTTTCTTGGCCGCCTCTTCGGCCGCCTTGGCGGCTTCGGCCGCTTCCCGCTCGGCCTTGATGGCCTGCAGGCGGGCAATCTGGGCATCTACCTCGGCGTCTTCAATCTTGCGGAACAGCAGTACGGCCTCACCCAGCTGGTGACCGGCGGGGATGAGTTCGGCCTGGCCCAGCATATCCCAGGAGAGGATGATTTCTCCGGTCGGGGCTGCGGCGGAAGCGGCACGCGTATGCACGGCCTTGCCTTCATCGGCCTTGTAGAAATTCACGGTGGGGGTGCCTTCACCGGCGCGGTGGTCCCAGCCGGCGTTGACGCCTACGCGGAGGATGTCGCGGAGTTTCTGGGCGCTGAAGGGCGTGAAGGGTTCGAAGGCGATGGCCAGATCGGCACAAATCTGCAGGCAGGTGTACAGGATGCTGGCGGTGCGGTCCATGTCTTCCTTGGCTACCTTCCAGGGCTCCATGTCGGAGATGTACTTGTTGCCTATGCGGGCCATGTTCATGGCTTCCTTGAGGGCCTCGCGGAAGTGGTAGGTCTCGATATAGTTCTCCAGGGCCTTCTTGCAGGGTTTCAGGGCCTCCAGGGTTTCGGTATCAATGGCTTCGGGCTTCCTGTTCTCCGGAACGGCGCCGCCAAAATACTTGTGCGTGAGCACCACGGCGCGGTTTACGAAGTTGCCGAACACGGCCAGCAGTTCGCTGTTGTTGCGGTTCTGGAAGTCTTTCCAGGTGAAGTCGTTGTCCTTGGTTTCCGGGGCATTGGCGGTGAGCACATAGCGGAGAACATCCTCGCAGCCGGGGAACTGCTCCTCGTACTCGTGTACCCATACGGCCCAGTTGCGGGACGTGGAAATCTTGTCGCCTTCCAGGTTGAGGAACTCGTTGGAGGGCACGTTATCGGGAAGAATGTAGTCTCCGTAGGCCTTGAGCATGGAAGGGAACACGATGCAGTGGAACACGATATTGTCCTTGCCGATGAAGTGCACCAGCTTGGTCTCAGGGTCTTTCCACCATTTCTCCCAGCTCTGGGGCAGCAGTTCCTGGGTATTGGAGATGTAGCCGATGGGAGCGTCGAACCACACGTAGAGCACCTTGCCCTCGGCACCCTCTACCGGTACGGGCACGCCCCAATCCAGGTCACGGGTGACGGCACGGGGCTGCAGGCCGCCGTCCAGCCAGCTCTTGCACTGGCCGTACACATTGGTCTTCCACTCCTTATGCTGCTCCAGGATCCAGTCCCGGAGCCAGGGCTCGTACTGGTTCAGGGGCAGGTACCAGTGCTTGGTCTTCTTCTTCACGGGCGTGGAGCCGGAGAGCTTGGATTTGGGATCGATGAGCTCTTCGGGGCTCAGGGTGCTGCCGCACTTCTCGCACTGGTCCCCATAGGCGTGGGGATTGCCGCACTTGGGGCAGGTGCCCTCGATGAGGCGGTCCGTGAGGAACATCCTGGCCTCCTCGTCATAGAGCTGCTCACTCTCCTGGGTGATGAAATCCTCCTGGTCGTACAGTTTGCGGAAGAACTCGGAAGCGTTCTTCTCGTGTACGGCGGAAGAAGTGCGGGAATAGATGTCAAAGTTGATTCCCAGGCCGGTGAAGGCGTCTTTCATCACCTTGTGGTACTTGTCTACAATGTCCTGCGGGGTAACTCCCTGGGCGCGGGCCTTGATGGTGATGGGCACGCCGTGCTCGTCGGAGCCGCAGACAAACACCACATCCTCTCCCCGCATGCGCAGGTAGCGGACATAGATGTCACCGGGAATGTAGGCGCCGGCCAGATGGCCGATATGGACGGGACCGTTGGCATAGGGAAGCGCGCAGGTCACAAGGGTTCTCTTGTAGCTCATTTCTTCAATCTTCCAAGTTTGATATTGATGGTCTTCTTAATTTCGTTGAGGCGGGTGAGGCGGGTCATGAGTTCCACGGCTTCGTCGGGGCTCACGCCGGCCTTCAGTTTGCGGGAAATATCGGCCTGCTGGGCCGATATGCGTTTGTCGTGATACACCAGGATGGCGCGGGGGACATAGGTCACCAGCCAGGAATCCGTAGTGGTAAGGGCATCGGTAAAATTGTGGACGGTAAGTTCATATTTCTCCGACGAAAGATCTGCAGCCACGGCGGCCACCGTACGGTCTTCTCCGTTGAGGAGGGCCAGGACTATGGAATCCTGCTCCAACCCCTGGTCGTACAGGCCGAAATAGGCATTGTACGTAGCTTCGTAGGCCTTGTTGCCGAAGCTGATGTCGTCTCCCGAAAGGGCGGCGTCGATGAAATCGGCCACCGTCTGGGAGCCTTCAGGGTCGTAGAACTCGGAGTCCGTCTCGAACTGCAGGGGAGAGCGTCCGTACCGAAGGATGAAGCTCAGCAGTTCCCGTTCGGCGGGAGCCAGGATTTTGTCTTCTTCCAGAAGCCGGCGCTCCAGTGTGGCAGATGGCCGATCGGAGTCGGCCATGACGCTATTCCGGCCCTCGTCGTCATACCCGGCTTGACCGGGTGTTCCCCGGCGGCGCTGCTCGCGGTCGCGGGCGATGCGCTCTTCCAGGGACTGCTTCTCCCGCGTCTTGCGGACGCGGTCCTGGATGATGTCGCTCTCGATGCTGAACTGGCGGGCCACGGTGTCCACATAGACCTGCCGCTTAATGGCGTCGGGGATATCGGCCACGGTATCGGCAATCTCGTTGATGAGGTTGGCCTTCTTGAGGGGGTCGTCCCCGGCTTCTTCCAGCAGGAGGTTGGTCTTGAAGGCGATGCCGTCCTGCTCGTGGTCGCGGATGTAGTCCTGGATTTCCTCCAGGGTGTGTTTCTGGGAGAAGGAATCGGGGTCGTCTCCGTCGGGCAGGAATACCACGCGGGGGTTCATGCCTTCCTTCAGGATGAGGCTGATGGCCCGGATGGCGGCATGGAGACCGGCTTTGTCACCGTCGTACATGATGGTGACGTTCTCCGTGAACTTCTTGATGAGGCGCACCTGCTCTTCGGTGAGGGCAGTGCCGCAGGAAGCCACCACGTTGGTGATGCCCATCTGGTGCATCATCACCACGTCCACGTTGCCTTCCACCAGGATGCAGCGGTCCTGTCTGGCTATCTCGCTCTTGGCGAAATAGATGCCCAGCAGGTTCCGGCTCTTGATGTAGATTTCCGTTTCCGGGGAGTTGACGTATTTGGCGGGATTGTCGGCCTTGAGGGTGCGGCCGCTGAAGGCGATGACGCGTCCGCTTACGGAGTGGATGGGGAACATCACCCTTTCGCGGAACTTGTCTATGAGCGTGCCGTCTTCCTGCTGGATGGCCAGGCCGGCCGCCACCAGGTATTCGTCTTTATATCCGGCGGCGCGGGCGGCATCCACCAGGGTTGCCCGGCCGGAAGGGGCCCAGCCCAGGCTCCACTGCTCGATGGTGGCATCTTCAATATGGCGGCCGCGGTAATAGCGGTAACCCACGGCACGTCCTTCGCCTTCCTTGAGCTGGTCGCAGAAGTACTGGCGGGCGAATTCGCTCACAGCCATGAGGCTCTCACTGCGTTGGCGGGCCGCTATCTGTTCGGCCGTCTCCTCCTCTTCCTTGATCTCGATGTTGTACTTGCGGGCCAGGTAACGCAGGGCTTCGGGGTACGTCATGTGTTCGTGCTCCATAACAAAGCCCACGGCGCTGCCGGCTTTTCCGCAGCCGAAACACTTGTAGATACCCTTGGAGGGCGTCACGTGGAAGGAAGGGGTTTTCTCGTTGTGGAAGGGACAGCAGGCCACGTAGCTGGACCCGCGGCGCTTGAGCGTCACGAAATCTCCGATCACCTCCTCTATGCGGGCGGTATCCAGAATCTGGTCAACTGTCTCCTTAGGAATCATAAATTAAATTATGATTATTTATGTTTACGTTGCCCCCTCCCGAAACCCCTCCCCTCGGGGGAGGGACTTTAAGGGAACTTCGATTAATCCTCTTTCCTGAATTCTACCTCTTTGGCTCCTCCCGATACGGTAATCTTGCCGTTATCGGCCGGGGCCGATGACGGGGAAGGATTCTTCTCCTGCTTGGGCTCGAAGTGTTTCTCCTGCCAGAGAGCTTTAGCCTGGTAATAAGCGTCACGCCCGTACCAGACCAGGGCGAAGATGCCCAGCAGGGAGGCCAGGAAGCCTCCTTTCCAAAGCAGCCAGAAACCTATTACCGCAAACAGCACGTCCTTGCCCATGCGGACCCATCTGTTGTTGTATCCTAATGATGCCATTCCTGTCATTTTGTCATTAAACTTACAAATATACAAAGAAATCTCCGGAAAACCGCTGTGGGATTTCCGGAGACTCCTTAAGGTCAAAAACCGTACTAGAAGGGGAGGTCTTCTTCGGGACCACTGTCTGCTGGCATATCATCCAGAGTGGGTGCCGGAGCCATGGGGGCGGGGGCGGCAGGCTGCACGTAGGCCGATGCGGCCGGCGCCGCAGGCTGGGCTTCGCCGGCAGGGGCGATGCGCCAGATCTGGAGGTCGTTGTACCAGCGACCGTTGAATTCCCGGCTCTTGAGGTTGAAGGAAACCTTCACGCGGTCTCCCACCTGGTACTTGTCCAGTTCCTGCACCTTGTCCTGACCCCATGCGGTGAAGCAGGCCTGGGAGGTGAAGTTTCCGTCGGGGAAATCTACCACGAACTCCTGCTTGGCCCACGGTCCGCGGGCTGAGGTCCCGGACTGTACGCCCATTTTCTGGCGGATGGTGCCTTCCAGTTCCAGTGCCATAGACTTACTTACTTCTTCTTAGCGGGTTTGGCAGGCTCTTCGGCCACCTTCTCTACGTAAGGGCGAACCTCCAGGAGGTCAACGTCGAAGATGAGGGTGGAGTTGGCGCCGATCTCACGGGGACCACGCTCGCCGTAAGCGAGGTTGGCGGGGATGACGAGGGTGATCTTACCACCTTCGCCGATGAGCTTCATACCCTCGGTCCAGCCGCGGATAACGCGGTTCAGAGGGAACTCAATGCCTTCGTTCTTGTCGAATTCCTTACCGTTGATGAGGGTACCGCGGTAGTTCACCTTCACGGTGTCGCGGTCGTCGGTGGCGCGAACATCGCTACCGGAATCCTGGATGAGGTAAACGATACCGGAAGCGGTGGAATCGGCGCTGTTCTTCACGGCGAATTCATGACGGAACTTGTCACCCTTCTCCTTGTTCAGGGCGCCTTCGTAAGCGGTGCGCTTCTGCAGGAAAGAGTTGATGATGGAGTTCATCTCGGAAGGATCGATCTTGAACTGCTTGACAAAGACGGAGTCCATGGGCTGACCTTCAGCCTTGAGGGCGTCCTTCATGCCTTTCTCAACCTCGGCCATATTGAGATCGCCGAAGCCGTTCTGGCTCATGACCATACCGAAATTAACACCGAGGAGATAGGAAGTGGTGTCAACCTCACCCTTGGAAGGGAGGAGGGAACGCACAGCCTGGGAGCCTTCCACCTGGGAAGAGCCGCAAGCAACCACCAGCATAGCGGCGGATGCCATGACAAAGAGTTTTGCGAGTTTCATTATACTAAGTGTTTAATTATTAAAATCTTTTAATAGAGCTTTCTCGCGCTCAATCTGCAAATATACGCATTTTTTGTGAATAAACATAAAAGCGACCGACGGGTGGTGGAAATATGTGGTTGGGCCAGGGATTTATTTGCATAATTGATAATGTTTTGTTATATTTAACCCCAGCATGCGAACAACTTGTTAACGGATGCGCTCAAATTCTGTCATATTGCACGAAAAACTGAAGACTTTCTTTGGTTACGACTCGTTTAAAGGAGACCAGGAGGAAATCATCTGCCATCTCATAGCGGGGAACAATGCTTTCGTGCTTATGCCCACGGGCGGCGGCAAGTCCCTTTGCTATCAATTGCCCGCCCTTATCATGGAAGGGACGGCCATCGTCATCTCGCCGCTCATCGCCCTCATGAAGAATCAGGTAGACGCCATCCGAGGCTTTGAAGCCGGGGACAACGGCATTGCTCACTTCCTCAATTCTTCGCTCAACCGGATCCAGTTGGCCGAGGTCCAGGAAGACCTCCGCCGGGGCGTTACCAAGCTACTTTACGTGGCTCCGGAATCCCTGACCAAGGAAGAGAACATAGCCCTTCTCAGGGAGGTTAAAATCTCATTCTACGCCGTGGATGAGGCCCATTGTATTTCCGAATGGGGCCACGATTTCCGTCCGGAATACCGGAAAATCCGTTCCATCGTGGAAGAGATTCAGCCGGCTCCCATCATAGCCCTCACAGCCACAGCAACGCCCAAGGTCCAGAGCGATATCCTCAAGAATCTCCGCATCCAGGATGCCCGGGTGTTCAAGTCCTCCTTCAATCGGCCCAACCTGTATTACGAAGTCCGCGACAAGGTGGAGCCCGAGAAGGATATCATCCGTTTCATCCGCCAGAATCCCGGAAAGTCGGGCATCATCTACTGTCTGAGCCGCAAGAAGGTGGAGGAAATGGCGCAGGTGCTCTCCATCAACGGAATCAAGGCGCTGCCGTACCATGCCGGCCTGGATGCCAAGACCAGGGCCGAGAACCAGGACAAGTTCCTCATGGAAGAGATAGACGTCATTGTGGCGACCATAGCCTTCGGCATGGGAATCGACAAGCCGGACGTCCGTTTCGTCATCCATTACGACATTCCCAAGAGCATAGAAGGCTACTACCAGGAAACCGGCCGTGCCGGCCGTGACGGTCAGGAAGGCCGATGCATCACTTACTATAGCTACAAGGACATTCAGAAGCTGGAAAAGTTCATGCAGGGCAAGCCCATTGCGGAACAGGAAATAGGCAAGCAGCTGCTCAACGAGACGGTGGCCTATGCCGAGTCCAGCCAGTGCCGCCGCAGACTTCTGCTCAATTATTTCGGAGAAGACTATCTGCAGGACAATTGCGGCGCCTGCGACAACTGCCTGCATCCCAAGACACAGTTCGACGGGCAGGAATACCTTTGCCTGGTCATAGAACTCATCCTGTCGCTCCCGGAACGTTTCAAACTGGAACATCTGGCCTCCATCCTGGCGGGAGTAACCACGGCCATGATCAAGTCTTACAAGCACGACGAACTGCCTCTGTTCGGTGCCGGAAAAGACCGCGATGTCCGCTTCTGGGCTGCCGTTATCCATCAGGGACTCATCTTCCATTATCTGGATAAGGATATTGAAAACTACGGCCTCATTTTCGCCACCGAGGCGGGTCAGGAATTCCTGCAGCATCCGCATCCGGTTTCCATGGTGGAAGACCGCACCTTCTCCGAGGGAGAAGATGATGATGACGACGATGGCGCGGCCGTTCGAGGTGGCGGCGGAGGAGACACCATGCTGCTCTCCATGCTTAAGGACCTTCGCCGGGATGTAGCCCGCAAGCTCCACCTTCAGCCCTGGGTCGTGTTCTCCGACCCGGCCCTGGAAGACATGACCATCATGTACCCGCTCACCTTGAAGGAACTGTCGGAAAAGTGCCAGGGAGTGGGAGAAGGCAAAGCCCACAAGTTTGGCAAGCCGTTCGTGGATCTCATTGCCAAGTACGTGGAAGAGAACGAGATAGAGCGTCCGGACGATTTCGTGGTCAAGTCCGTCGGCCCCAAATCCAGCAACAAGGTTTACATCATCCAGTCCATAGACCGCAAGATGGATCTGGAAGACATCGCGGCCGCCCGCAACCTGGATATCCGGGACCTCCTTACGGAAATCGAGGCCATCGTATCTACCGGCACCCGGGTCAACATCAATTATTATATTGAAGAGGAACTGGATCCCGACGTAGTGGAGGAGATCTTCACCTGGTTCAAGGAAGATGCCACTTCCGATTCCCTTTCCGAGGCCCTTGCTGCCCTGGAAGACGAGTACGAAGAACTGGAAATCCGCATGGTAAGGATCAAATTCTTATGTGAAATAGCAAACTAATGTTTGCAACAATTTGCATCCACGTTACCCCCTCCCGAAACCCCTCCCCTCGGGGGAGGGACTTAAAGATAAACCAACGAGGAAAGGTTTTCCTTGGCAAACAGCCTTTCGGCCATTTTTTGTAAATCTTCCGGGCCGATGGCTTCGATTCTCTCGCGCGTCTGCTCGGGAGAGAGGATTTCCCCCCAGGCAAGCATGCTTTTGCCCATGGAGAGGCACTGGGCTTCTCCCGCTTCGGAACTGATGGCCAGCTGCCCCAGAAGCTGTTTGCGGAAGGCCTTTACCTGCCGGTCCGTGAAGGGCACCTCGCGAAGGCGCGTGAGCACCTTGTCAATGGTCTTGAGGCAGTTGTCCAGATTGGGCTTGTCACAGCCGAAAGTAATGGCCAGGATGCCGGTATCGGCATACTGCGTGTAAGAACACTCGATTCCGTATACCCAGCCCCGTTTTTCCCTTAATTCGGCATTGAGCAGGGAGTTGGAGGCCGGCCCGCCCAGGATGTTGGCCAGCATGGCGCAGACCAGCCTGTCCGGCATTTCGTACAGGGAGGGCGCCTTGCACCCTACCACGGCATTCACCTCGTGATGCCGCTTATCTACTACTTTGTGGAAAGACATGGTCGATGAGTTTTAAAACGCGTTTTTCCAGCTGGGCTTCTTCAATATCGGCCACTACCGTGAAAACCATGTTGGCGGGGATGAACTTCTGCGCCACGAAACTTCTGAGCATATCGGCCGATATCTTCTTGATCGAAGCCTGGGTGCCCAGGATGGGGCGGGAGAGGGGAGAGTCTTCGAACAGGAGGGTCTCGAAGCGGTCGTAGACATCCTCGGCCGGATTATCCTTGTAGGAGATAATCTCGTCCAGGACTACGCCCCTTTCGGTCTCGATTTCCTTTTCGGGGAAAGTGGACTCGGTGGCCAGTTCAAAGAGCAGGCGGGCGGCCTTGGGAAGGTCTTCCTTGAGAACGGTGGCGTGCAGGACTATCTCCTCCTTGGTGGTGTAGGCGTTGAGTTCTCCGCCCAGCCGGTCCAGATAACTGGAAATGATGGCAGCGCTTTTGCGACGGGTGCCCCGGAAGAGGTTATGCTCTACGAAATGGGCTATGCCGGCGGGATAGGGAGCTTCGTCGCGGGTGCCTGCGCCGATGGTAAGAGCACAGTAGGCCACAGCGCGGCCACTCCGGCGCACGGCATATCTGAGTCCTTGGGGGGAAGTTCCGCTGATCATGTTATTTGCCCAGCGGCTTGAGTTCGGAGGCCAGGAAACCTTCGCTCTTCTTTTCACTGATCTTGTCCCGCTCCACGTAGCAGAGCCGATGGGTATCGGCCTCAAAGAGAAGCTTGTAGCAAACGGAACCCTTGACCGGGAAGATGGGGGCAATTACGTAGCCGACCACGGTTTCGGGGCTTTGGTTCACATACTGCCAGTCGGATTCAGTGGACGGAACAATATGCAGGGAAAGGTTGTTTTCCAGTTTGGCCAGGGCTTTTTCGTTGACTTCGGAAGAGAGGTCTTCCTCGGCGATGTAGACCTTTTTGTCCTCGATGGATTTCTTGAATCTTCCGTTGAACCATTCGCTCATCTTATAGGCGGCCGTTTCAGATTCCATGGCGGCCAGGGTATACTCCTGGATGGCCTGGATGATGCCTCCCAGATACACCAGATCCCTGTCGGTGGTTCCCATGGCGGCCGCTACGGGCAGGCTCACCACCTCGTGCATGGCACTGATGCCGTCCTTGGCGTCAGGCCCGCCTTTCACCAGGGTGAGGAAACGGATGCCGGGCTCCTCTTCCCCTTTGAAAACGCTCTCGGCGG
Source organism: Bacteroidales bacterium (assembly GCA_017423025.1). Classification (GTDB taxonomy): domain Bacteria; phylum Bacteroidota; class Bacteroidia; order Bacteroidales; family UBA932; genus Cryptobacteroides. The sequence goes on along the minus strand of JAFPGC010000012.1, from coordinate 4,234 downwards.
GGATGAGAAAATAGTACTTGTCCTGGGTCTTGATCTTCTCGAACTGTTCCAGCGAACAGAACTCGAAGGTGGTAGCAGTCCAGATGTAGGGAATCTCTTTGCGGAGGGCGGCATTGAGGACCTCGTCCCCGCTCAGGACCACCTGGGTCATCTTATCGGTGAAATCGGCCAGGCGGTGTTTGCGCGTGGTTACCTGTCCCTGGGCGAAGAGGGGCAAGTTTACAACAAGGGTCAAGAGTATGATTCCTATCTTTTTCATTGGGCTATGAATGCGTATGTTATGGTTCCCATCTGCCGGGCCGGGGCTGTCTCGGAAATGGAAAATTTAGACATACGGGCGGCCCGGATGGCAAAGTTGCGCAGGCAGCCGTCGGAGGAGGATATGTCGTTGTCCACCTTGGCGTTCACCACGTCTCCCCGGTTGTTGACAGCGATAATGACCACCACTTCCCCGGCACCGTAGCAGCGGTAGGCCGGGATGGGAAGGCGGGTAGCCTTGCGGCCGTCCAGGCTCCAGGAGAGGACGGAAGGACCGCTGTAGGGCTTGTCCTGGACTTTCTCCGGCTGGGGTTTTTCGGGTTCGGCCGCAGCGGCGAAGGCTTCCGGATCTTCCACCTGACGCTTCTGCCCCTCCTTCAAGTCGTGTGCCAGGCGCTCGGCCTCTTTGTACAACTCATCGGCGTTGGTCCCGCGATCGTCCTTGAGGGCACTGCGGTCCACGGTCACGTTCCGGATGGGGATACCCTCTGCAGCGGCGATGAGCCTTTCCAATTGCTCGGCGGTGAGTTCCTGAAGTTTGGCTTCATCCCGTTTGCGCTCCATCTCTTCCTGCTGGGTAAAGTCCAGCAGAAAGCTGTTTTCCCGCTTGATTTCCTGACCTATCCGGATGAGCAGCAATACGATAATCACCGCGAGGTGAACGCTCACGGTGATATAGATGCCTGCTTTCTGATCCGGGGTCAGTTTCATTTCTTGCGTTTGCCTTTCTTTTTCTGGCTCAGTGCTTTCTCTACGGTATTGGTGATGATGTCAATGGCTACCTGGTTGTGACCGCCCTGCGGGACAATCACGTCGGCGTATCGCTTGGAAGGTTCGATGAACTGCAGGTGCATGGGCTTCACGGTATCGCAGTAGTGCTCGATGGCCGTTTCGATGGTGCGTCCGCGTTCGGCGATGTCTCTGACGATGATGCGCATGAGGCGGTCGTCGTCATCGGCATCTACGAAAATCTTGATGTTCATCTGGTCCCTCAGTTCCTTGCAGGTGAAGATGAGGATACCCTCCACGATGATGACATCGGCCGGTTCCACCGTAATGGTCTCCGTGGTGGAACGCGAGCAGGTGATGTAGGAGTAGACCGGCTGCTCGATGGTTTTGCCGCTCTTGAGCTCACGCACCTGCTGGCACATGTACTTCCAGTCAATGGCGTCCGGATGGTCAAAGTTGATGTTCTTCCTCTCCTCTACGGGAACGTGGCTGGAATCCTTGTAGTAGGAATCCTGGGGGATTACCACTACGCGTCCCTGAAGCTGGTTCACAATGGCCTTAACCACGGTGGTTTTTCCAGAACCGGATCCTCCGGCTATACCAATAACGAGCATAATCGAAACTTATCAAATAATAAGACTTATCTCTTTATTCGTCCTTTTCCCTTCTCCACGAGCCCACGCACAATATTTGTATCCATGTTACCCCCTCCCGAAACCCCTCCCCTCGGGGGAGGGACTTATTTATCAGGCGGGTATGATGTTAAAACTCTGCGTTTTTGGGTGTTCTGGGGAACGGGATGACGTCACGGATGTTGGACATGCCGGTGACGAACAGGAGCAGGCGCTCGAAGCCCAAGCCGAAGCCGCTGTGCGGAACGGAACCATAGCGACGGGTGTCGATGTACCATTCCAGGTTCTTGCGGGACATGCCCAGTTCTTCAATACGCTGTTCCAGTTTCTCTAGGGAGGCTTCACGCTCGGAACCGCCGATGATTTCTCCAATCTTGGGGAAGAGGACATCCATTCCGCGGACGGTGCGGCCATCCTCGTTCTGCTTCATATAGAAGGCCTTGATGTCCTTGGGGAAGTCTATGAGGATGACGGGCTTGCCGAAGTGCTTTTCTACCAGATAACGCTCGTGCTCGCTCTGGAAGTCTGTGCCCCAGTGCACCGGGTACTCGAACTTGACGCCGTCTGCGATGGCTTTCTCCAGAATCTCTACGGCTTCGGTGTAGGTAACACGCTGGAATGCGATGCCCAGAACGCTGCGCATGCGCTCGATGAGGCCTTCGTCGTATTTGTCGTTGAGGAACTGGAGGTCGTCCAGGCAGTGATCCAGGGCCCACTGGACCAGGAATTTCACGAATTCCTCGGCCAGCTCCATGTTGTCGTTGATGTCGTAGAAGGCCATCTCGGGCTCAATCATCCAGAACTCGGCCAGGTGGCGGGGAGTATTGGAATTCTCTGCGCGGAAGGTGGGGCCGAAGGTGTAAATCTCGCCCACGGCGGTGGCTCCCAGTTCACCCTCCAGCTGACCGGAAACGGTGAGGGAAGTCTTCTTTCCGAAGAAGTCTTTGGAGAAATCCACATTGCCCTTCTTGTCCAGCGGGATGTTCTTGAGGTCCAGGGTGGTTACCTGGAACATATCTCCGGCGCCCTCGGCATCACTCTCGGTGATGAGCGGTGTGTGGAGGTAGACAAAGCCTTTCTGGTTGAAGAAAGTGTGGATGGCATAGGCCATCTGGTTGCGGATGCGCAGAACGGCACCGAAGGTATTGGTGCGAAGGCGCATGTGCGCTACGCTACGGAGGTATTCCAGGGTGGTGTCCTTCTTCTGGAGAGGGAAGCGCATGGGGTCGCATTCTCCCAGGACCTGGATGTCCGTGGCTTGGATTTCTACGGCCTGGCCGCTGCCCATGGATTCCACCAGCTTGCCTCTTACGGCGAGGGATGCGCCAGTGGTAATTCTCTTGAAGAGTTCTTCGTCAAAGAGCTCGGCATTGGCTACGATCTGTATATTATTGATGGTAGAACCGTCGTTGAGGGCGATGAACTTCACCTGTTTGTTGCCTCTTTTGGTGCGCACCCAACCTTTGGCGAGCACCTCAGCACCCGGCTGTGCGGCCAGGAGATCCTTGATTTTGGTTCTTTTTAGAGTTTCCATAGATTATTTTTGCTGTAATCATGCAAATATAGCATTTCTTTGCCAGATTGGCAACTGCCAGGCAGGCAAGTGCGGCAGTACGGCCATATACTCGAACTTATGGGGGGAATGAGAAATCATAAACTCGTATTTGAGTTTACCCTTGACCGTAGAGGCTATTTTGGCGGACTCGAGCCCCAGCAGATAGGCTACCATACGGTTATCAAAGCCGGCCAGAAAGTACGAATAGGCAAAGTAATCGGTGTCCCTGAGAAAAGGGAGATCCTCTTTGAACCTTACGAGGATGTTTTCCATGCTCATGTTAATCTTATCCTGCAGATATCCGTTTCCATAGCCGGGGCCTCCCAGGATCTTATGTCTGATCTTTTCCCATCTTTTGAGGAGGTATTCCGGATCCCGGTACTCTCTCCGATTCTTCATCTCCCTGTTCTGCCAATACCATTCTTCCATGAAGCAGGCTAGCAGAAAGATTTCTTCCCGGATGTGGATTCTTTCCTTGGCGCGAAGTTCCAGTAAAAGTCCATTTTCTTGCTCACTTTTTGCCTTAATCTTTTTCATAATGTGTTATTGTTTAGGGGGTTAATTCACTCCCGAAAATAACCATCGATCATGGGATTATGAAAGATTCAGGCGTAATTTATCCCAATATCTAACGCGTTGAATATGAGCGCGATACGTGTTGCACAACAATCCGTCTCCTTATATAAGTGCTTAGTAGATGGGGAGTTATAGCAGGGATATTTTTAATCGCTGTTATAAACAAAAAAAGCAGCCTCTCTGAGACTGCTTTTTTAAGAATAATGTGTGATGCTTAGATTAGTCCGCAGGCTTTCTGGCAGCGTACATAATCTTAAGGGCGGAGCAGCGACGCAGCTCCTGCTTCACATCTGAGACAATACCCATGCGGACGTCCTGGTCTACACGGAGGTTCACGGTCATGAGGGACCGCTCTGCCTCGGACATGGCATCACGCTCGGCGGCGATGAAGTCGCGGATGTCGGCTACACTCTTGAAAGAATCGTTGAGCTGAATACGGGCATCGGTACCGAATTTAGCCTGGTACTGGAGAGTAGGGCTACCG
>JAFPGC010000011.1 GCA_017423025.1 Bacteroidales bacterium | reverse complement strand
CTTCCTTCAGATTCCGTCTCACGGCGGACACCCTTGCCTTTGGCTGTAACCTTCCCACTATCAGGGCGGTTTGGGGACTTGCACCCGTTAGAATACGCTCGTGCTGGGCGAACACAAAAAAAGACCGTCGGGAAAACCGGCGGTCTTTCGTATAGGATTGGAAACGGATTCTTAGAAGAGGAAGCCGATCTTAAGCTGGGGAGCAGCGAAACCACTCATGAAGTGAGTGTCGGCGCCCAGGATGGACAGACCTTCCTGAGGACGATACTTCACCACGCCGTAGGTGTAGCGGAAAGGCTCCACGGAAGCACCCACGAAGAAGTTCTTGCTGAAGTAGTAGTCCACACCGGTGAGAACACCACCACAAACGGTGTATGCCTCGCCTGCGCTGTTACCCATGGCTCTGTAGTCATCGTATGCCCACAAGTCGGAGGCGTAGCCACCCTGGGCCCTCAGACCCACGTAGGGACGGAGGTTGGGCACGGCGGGGATGCGGAAATAGTAACTGAAGGCGATGTTGGCCAGCCAGTTGAGGTTGATTTTCGCATCTACGGGCTCGTAGGTCGGGATTTCTCCCATCTCGTAGGTGTCACCCATCGTACCGGGTACCAGAGCGTAGCTCGGGTTGTTGTAGTACGAGAAGGCACCTCCTACATCCAGTTTCCAGCGGTCGCAGAAAATCAAGCTTCCTTCGATTCCGAAAGCCAGGGCCTTGTCCGTCCAACCGGCGGACAGGGCCTGGGTTCCGTAAGAAGTAAGCATACCCGGGAGGGCACTCACGCTCAGGTAGCTGTTGGCTCCGGCCGTCAGGGCTACTCCAATCCGGACAGGCTGGGTACGGCCCGTCTTTTCTTGGGCATTCACTGTGGCGGCGGATAACAGAACCACGGCAGCGAGTGTAATTATGCTTTTGATATTCATTGATTACTGGTTGTAATTTACAATTCCTTTGACTTAGTGGGTTTGATTACTCCTCGTCTTCGTCACCACTGCCCTCACCCTCGACAATTCCGAGGTAGGCGTTCATGATGGCTCTGTACTTGAAGGCGATGGTGGCCAGGATCTCGAGGTTGTCGCTGACAACCTGGAGCTTCTGATCAATGATCTCGTTCACAACGGTCAGGACCTTCTTGCCATCGGTAAGAACATTCTGATAGAACTTGTTCTCAAAGGCAAGCTTCTCGTTCTGATCCTCGAAGTATTCGATAGTATCGTTGATGGGGATCCAAGCGAAGCCATCCTGGTGGAATGCGGCCTCTTCGATTTGCTCGGTAGGATCGTAGACCCACATACCTTCGTCGACGATAGCCTCAGTGGCCTCATATGCAGCCAGGGCGTCCTCGTACTCCTTCTTAGCATCGAAGGTGTCCTTTTCGGCCTCAATGACTGCCTCGCTGGCCTCCAGACGTTCGTCAACCCAAGCATCGTAGCTCTCTTCGTAAGCCTTGTAAGCCTGAGCGTTCTCGCTAATCTCCTGAGCATGCTCTGCAACGCCCTTCACGAATTCAGTTGCAAGATCCTCGGCTGCAGCAATAAATTCGGGAGTGGCGTCAATGATTTGCTGCAGGAATTCGTTCTCATAAGACAGAGACAGGAAATAATTAGGAACAAGAGCAGCCTCAGCTTCCTCTACCTCATTGCCATCTTCGTCAAAGAAGACTTGTTCAACGTCGAAATCAAATTTGCCGTCCATGCTGGTAGGAGGAACAACCGTGACCACAAGGCCCATCGATTTGACCGTAGGATAGAGATCGGCAATGGCTACCTCTTCACCGTCTGCGTCATAAACGGTAGCGGTATAATCTACCTGGAAGCTGGAGTTAATCCAACTGAACTCAGCATCCCGAGGATTGTCGTAAAGATTCTCCCAAGGATACTCGTCAAGTTCGTCAATCTCATCGGGATTGTACTTGATGTAAACCTTCAAAAGGTCGAACCAGGAAGCAGAGGCCTTTGCAGCCTTGTCAGCGGCGGCCAGGTAAGCTTCGTACAGCTTGGTAGCCTCGGTATCTTCTTCCTTGCCGATAGCAGCCTTCATGGCAGCCTTTTTAGCAGTGACAACAGCCTCGGCGGCCTTGGTCTCAGTATTGGCAGCATCCCATTCGTCGTAGGTCTTACCACCCTTCTTGGTATCAGCCTCAGCATCGGTAACAGCCTTTTCGGCAGCAGCCCTAGCCTTGACAGCGTCATCCCAAGCCTTCTTGGCAGTCTCTACAGGACCGAAGACCTCATCGTAAGCCTTCTTGGCATTCTCATACTTGGTCTTGGCCTTACCTTCGGCGGTTACAAGCGTATTGTAGTCTTCCTGGGCTTTATCGTAAGCGGCCTCGGCATCGTCATATGCTTTCTTGTAATCAGCATAACCCTCGGATCCCTTAGGATGTCTCACAAGATCATCGGCAGCCTTATCAAAGGCTTCCTTCTTAGCTTTCACAACCTCGTTCTGGTCAAGAACGTCAGCCTGAGCCTTAGCGGCAATGATGTTATCACCACCCTTCACTTCATTGACCCACTTGTCACCAACCTTCTTGGCCTTGCTGGCGTCGAATTTGGGATTGTAGTTTGCAAGAGCGTTATTCAGATCCGCCACTTCGGTAGTAGCTTCGGATTTGGCCTTGTTCTGAGCCACGTGGTATGCACCTTCGGCCTTGGCTTCAGCGTCTTTGGCCTCGGTAGCAGCGGTCTTCAAACCGGCGATGGAACCCATCTTAAGGCTAAGAGCGATCTGCTTCTCATCGGAAACCTTCTTCTTGGCAGCATAGGCGGTCTTGGCATCGTAAAGATCGTAGACAAGCTGACGGGAAGCATCATAATGTACCAGCCAGTACTCCTGGAAATTATCCCATGCTGCGGCGGCAGCGGCTTCAGCGCTCTCCTTGGCGGCGAGGTCATTCAGGAATTTCTTCTCGGCCTTCTCAACGGTCTCCTTGCGGGCGTCAACATATTTCTGGTGGAGGGCAAGACGCTCTTCGTTGGCGTCGATCCGGGCCTCGAGAATTTCACTCCCGTCTTCCAGTTCATCTCCGAAGTCAGCAACAGCCTCGGCGGCGCCGGCAGCGACAGCCTCGGTATAAGAGGCAAGGAGTTCATCGATGTTGTCATAGTAGATAGTAGCAGGAAGGATGGCGGGATGATGCACAACGGTGAAATCGCCCATGGCATACACTTCCACATCGGGATAGCGCTCACTGACATAACGCACCTGCTCTCTATTGTACAGAGGAACAAATTCGCCTTCCTCGTCATAATAACCGGTCTGTTCAAACCAGCCATATTCGGTATCAAATCCAGACTTGGTAACGCCGGGAACGAAAGCCTTCAGGTCGTTTACGAAGCTGTTGGGCCAACCGTAGGTGAAGTCAGCAGACTTGTTCCAAACCTCGGTCTCTGTTTGCTCGAGAGTATTCTCAAACTCAACAGCATCCTGATAAGCAGTGTAAGCCTGCTCCAGTTCTTCGCGGGCTGCAGCCAGAGCGGCCTCGGCCTGTTCGGGAGTCCAGGACTGGTGCTCCTTCAGGTGGGCGATGATGGCCTCGTTCTTGGCGATCTCTTCGTTGTTATCCTCAATCTCCATGTAGATAACCTCGCGGGCAATGACGGCACCCTGGTTCACGAGAGCGCGCATAGCCTTGTACTTGATTTCCTCAATCTGGAGTTTCTCAATCTCACCGAGGGCGGCGAAGTACTTCTGGGAATAGACAGCGGCGCTGTCGGCCTTCTCACCTTCGAGCTTGAGGATGTAGGCCTCAACGTCTGCCTGGGCTTCGATGAGCTTCTGGGCATTCTCGACGGCGTCTACCTCAGCCTGGGCAAGGAGGTTGTTGAGTTCGTTCACCCAGAACTGCTTCTGAGCTTCGGCCTTGGCGAGGAGAACTTCCAGTTCGGCCTGCATCTTCTGCAGAACGACTCTCTCTTCGTCAACCTTCACTTCCTGAAGCTTAACCTGAACCTTGAGGAGTTCGGCGCGAACTTTCTCGGTCTCGGCCTGGGCGTTGATGAGAGCGGCCTGGGCCTCTTTCAGCTTAGCCTCGGCGTTGGCATAGATAACCTCTGCCTGAGCCTTGGCATTTTTAAGGGCGGCAGCGGCTTTGAGTTCCTCTGCCTTTGCAATGCGAACCTGCGCAACGGAGGCAGATTCCTCGTTCTTCAAGCAGCCCGTGAGGCACAGAGCCCCAAAGAACAGCGCAACGAGTAAAGATTTTTTTTGCATAGCGTTTAATTTAATTTGGATAATTAGTGATTTGTTTGTTTTGATTGATTTCTAAGTGGTCTGGATTCACAAAAAAGCGCAGTCAATGCTGTCGCAGGGACCGCACTTCTGTATTATTTGTTGTCCTTGATGTTGTTTGTTTTTTAATAGTTTGTCCTTAATAAATATATGGTTAAGTTCCTAGCAGAACACCGACCCAAGTTAGTGCTTGAGCCCTTTTTAGCCATATTGTTGCACAATACACCCATGATTACACGCATGTGTTGCAAGCACAAATATAGGTCATTTTTTATTTTCTGCAAAAAAATTTCGTGAAAAAAATAAAAGTTTTTAACTTTGTCGTACAGAGGTCTGTATTCATAAAATTATTTAAAATGTCCGCCGGTTCTCCCCCGAGAATTGTCGGGTTATACTTTTATCTTTATTTTTATGAAACGCGTTCTTTTAGTATTATCTATCCTCCTCCCTCTGAGCGTCTTCGCTCAGACGCAAAAAGCCTGTCTCACACGCGTAGGCGATGTGATGAAGGTAGAGGCCGATATCCAGCTGACCCAGCAGATGCTCAAGGGTGCGAAGACTTTCGTCCTCACTCCCCAGATCACCGATGGTGAAAACGTTGTGAAGCTGAGCCCTATCGGCATGTACTCCAAAGACAAGTTCTATCCCAACCTCAATGCCTACGGTGTTAATGAGAAGAAGGCCTACGCCAAGAAGGATCTGCCCACCGTGGTTTCGGTGAACGAGTCTGTTCCTTATGACAAGTGGATGGACGGCGCCCGTCTGGAGCTGGTCCACGAGTATGACGGCTGCTGCGGTGACAGCGGTGTCGAAGAAGTGGAAGAAATTGCCAAGTACGTGGAGAAGTGCATTGAATTCACTCCCGCCTATCGTACTATGGATCCCGAGAAGATGAAGAAGATCGAGACCATCACCGGCGAAGCCATCGTTGACTTCCCTGTGAACGGCACCACTCTGAACGAGAAGTATCTCAACAACGCTGACGAGCTGGCCAAGATTACCAACTCCATCGACCAGGTCAAGGCCGCTAAGGAAGCTGAAATCCAGTCCGTAGTGATCAAGGGTACCGCTTCCCCTGAAGGCAAGTACTCCGTGAACGAGCGTCTGGCCGCTGGCCGTACCCAGGCTGTCTACAACTATGTGGTTGGCAAGTACGACTTCCCTGCCGGCTTGATCAAGTCCGAGTCTGTTCCCGAGAACTGGGAAGGCCTGCGTAACTTTGTTGCCCAGTCCTCCTTCAATAACAAGGGCGAAATGCTGTCTGTCATTGACGGCAACCTGGATCCCGACGCTAAGGAAGCCAAGCTCCGCAACATGGCCAACTATGGCACCATCCGTACCAAGTGCCTGCCTTACCTCCGCACCACCACCTACACCATCACCTTCAAGACCACCGACTTCGAGGCCACCGAGACCAAGGTAGACCTGGCCTACGCCGAGATGGAGAAGGGTGACTACGAGAAGGCTGCCGAATACCTGGCCACCGCCGATGACGACGCCGAGGCCGAGTACGCACGCGGAACCCTGGCCGGTCTCATGAAAGACTGGAGAAGCGCCACCTACCACTTCAAGAAGGCCTGCGAGGGCGGTATTGAAGAGGCCTGCGCCTACTACCAGGAAGTGAGCCGCTACCAGTACATGCGTAATTGTGGCAAGTGCTGCGAGTAACAGCAGCTTTGCTTTTGAATGACTTTTGGGCCGCCCTCCGGGACGGCCCAAAATTGTACAACAAAGGAGGAAGCCGCCCCACAAGGGACGGCTTCCTATTTGAAGATGCCCGGACAAAGCCGGGCATCATGTTTACTTAACCATTCCGCTGAATCCCATGAAGGCCAGGGCCAGAATGCCTACGCTGATGATGGCGATGGGCACACCCTTGAAAGCCTTGGGAACATTGTTCAGGGCCAGATGCTCACGGATGCCGGCGAAGATGACCATGGCCAGGCCGTAGCCCAGCGAGGTGGCGAAAGCATAAACCAGGGCCTGGCCCAGGTTGAGCATGCCGCCGGGAACAAAGGCGAACTCCTTGGTGACCACATTGATGGCGACACCCAGAACTGCGCAGTTGGTGGTAATGAGGGGCAGGAAGATACCCAGGGCCTGATACAGGGACGGGGACACTTTCTTGAGCACAATCTCTACCATCTGCACCAGGGCAGCGATGACCAGGATGAAGGCGATGGTCTGCAGGAACGTGATGTTGAAGGGAACCAGCAGGTACTTATTGATAAGATAGGTAACCAGCGTGGCCAGCGTAATCACGAAGCACACGGCCATGGACATACCCGTGGCGGTGGACAGTTTGTTGGATACGCCCAGGAAGGGGCAGATACCCAGGAACTGTGCCAGGACGATATTGTTGACAAAAATCGCCGAAATAATAATCAGAAAGTACTCCATAGCCTAGTTCTTTTTAAGGAATTTGTTGAACAGGACCATCAGGTAACCCAGGCACAGGAAAGCGCCGGGAGCCATGACAAAGGCCAGCATACCATCGTGGCCGCCGATGAAGTTGTAGCCGAATGCGCTGCCGCTTCCCAGGATCTCACGCACAAGGCCCAGCACGGTGAGTGAGCAGGTGAAGCCCAGGCCTACGCCGATGCCGTCCAGAGCGCTCTCTCCTACGCCATGCTTGTTGGCGAAGGCCTCGGCACGGCCCAGCACGATGCAGTTGACCACGATGAGCGGGATGAACAGGCCCAGGGTCTCGTACATGGCCGGGGTATAGGCCTGCATGAGCAGCTGCAGAAGCGTCACGAAGGTGGCGATAACTACGATATACACGGGAATGTGTACCTTGTCCGGCACCACGGGGGCGATGGCCGATATGGCCATGTTGCTAAGCACCAGCACAAAGAGCGTGGCTAGACCCATGGAAAGGCCGTTGATGGCCGATGTGGTAGTGGCCAGCGTGGGGCACATACCCAGCAGGAGCACAAAGGTGGGGTTGTTCTTGACCAACCCGTCGGTAATCAGTTTGAACTTACTCATTGTCTTGTCCTCCTAACGTTTCAAATACTTTAAGGGCATTCTCCACCGCCAGGGTGTAGGCGCGGGAGGTGATGGTGGAAGCCGTGATGGCGTCTACGTCACCGCCGTCCTTCTTGACGGAGAGTTTCTTGATGGAGGGGTCGAAGCCCTTCCACTGGTCCATGAACTTGGCGTCGGTGGTGCACTTGGCGCCCAGGCCCGGCGTTTCGGCATGGGAGAGGACGGAAGTGTTGTACACCACGCCGTCAGGGGTGATTCCCACGATGAGGCTCAGCGGGCCGCCGAAGCCTACCACGGTAGATTCAATGGCATAGCCCACGAGGGTCTCACCGTCGGTGGCGGTGTAATAATGATCGGCCTCGTTGTACGTAACCTCGGTGAAGGAAGGCAGCACCTGGGAGATGGCCTTGTTGGTCTTCTCGGCCGCGGCCTTGTCGATGGGCTCCTTGGTGAGCACATAGGCGCCACCCAGTACGCCCGAACAGAACAGGCAGGTGAGGCCCAGCACTGCGACCATGTTGATAAGATTGGATTTTACTGCCATAGTCTAGTTCCTCCCGAATTTTTTCTGCTTGAACCACATGTTGAGCAGCGGAACCACAGAGTTCATGATAAGGATGGCGAAACTCATACCTTCCGGATAGGAGCCGAAGTAACGGATCATCATGGTGAGGAAACCGATGCCCACACCGAAGATGATGCCGCCTTTCACGCTCATGGGGCTGGTGACATAGTCCGTGGCCATGAAGCAGGCACCCAGGACCAGACCGCCGCTGAGGAGGTTGAAGAGGGGATCCGTGAAACGGGACGGGTCGATACCCCAGAAGATCAGGGAGGTAAGGGCCACGGTACCGAAGATGCTCAGGGTAATCCAGGGCTTCACAACCTTACGGATGCACAGGTACACGAAGCCGGCCAGCAGGGCCAGCACGCAGAATTCACCGGCGCTGCCGCCCAGGTTGGCAAAGAGCATCTTGGTATAGGAGTAGTCGCCTGCGCTCATGATTTCCTGGATGGTGGAACCCTGCAGGAGGCCTTCCTGAACGGCACCCAGCGGGGTGGCGCCAGAGACGGCATCCAGGCCGAAGAGGCGCTTCGGGGCACTCCAGGTGGTCATGTAGGTGGGGAAGGATACCAGCAGGAACACACGGCCCACCAGGGCGGGGTTCCAGATGTTCTGGCCCAGACCGCCGAAACTCATCTTGGCTACGCCGATGGCGATGACGGCGCCAATGACCACAACCCACCAGGGAGTGGTGTAGGGCAGGTTCAGCGCCAGCAGGATACCCGTGATGACAGCCGACAGATCTCCGATGGTAGAGGGCTTTTTGAGCATGTATTTGGTGATGGCCCATTCCAGCAGCACGCAGGAGGCCACGCTCACACCCATGACCACCATCTCGCGCCATCCGTAAAACACGAAGGTGCAGATGACGGCCGGCAGCAGGGCAATCACCACATCCAGCATCAGGGACCGGGTGGAGTCCTTGGAGTGGATATGGGGTGAAGGTGATACTAATAACTTATTCATAGTCCTTTACTTTTTTTCAGCTTCAGCAGCCTTGGCGGCTTCGGCAGCGGCCTTGGCGGCAGCTGCGCGGGCACGGATGGCACTCAGAACAAAGCCCTTGCCTACGCGGATATTGTCCAGCAGCGGAATGTGGGCGGGGCAGGAATACAGACAGCAGCCGCACTCGATACAATCCTGGGCGGCATTGGCCTCGCAGGCGTCCCAGTCGGCGTTCTTGGAGAGCTTGTTCAGCAGGAACGGCTCCAGGCCCATGGGGCAGGCATCGGCACATTTGCCGCAGCGGATGCAGTTGGTCTCGGGGGCGCGCTTGGTCTGCTTTTCGGTGAGGAAGAGCAGGGCGCCGGTACCCTTGACGGTGGCGGCATCCAGGTTGGCCACTGCGCGGCCCATCATGGGACCGCCGCTGATGATCTTGGCGGCATCGGCCGGGATTCCTCCCAGATAGTCGATGATATAGCTGAGGGGCGTACCTACGCGCACCAGCAGGTTGGCCTGCTTGGGGAAGCACTGGCCCGTTACGGTGACGGTGTTGTCCACGATGGGTTTGCCCTTCTGGACGGCGTCGTACACGGCCAGGGCGGTACCCACGTTCTGGACCACGGCACCCACGCTGATGGGCAGGGCGCCGGAACCCACCTGACGGTGCATCACAGCGTCAATGAGCTGCTTTTCACCGCCCTGCGGATACATCATCTTCATCACCATCACCTCCATGTTCTTATAACCCAGCTTGGCAATGACCTGCTTGATATGGGTGATGGCCTCGGGCTTGTTCTCTTCAATGGCGATGGTGCAGGGAACGCCGCCCATGGCTTTCTGCAGGAGAGCGGCGCCCACCACCACTTCTTCACCCTTCTCCAGAAGGACGCGGAAATCGGAGGTAAGGTAAGGCTCGCACTCGCAGCCGTTGATGATCACACGCTCGCACTTGGAGCCCGGAGGCGGGCTCAGCTTCACGTGCGTGGGGAAGGTGGCACCACCCAGACCTACCACGCCGCCCAGGCGGATCTTGTCGATGATGGCCTTGGGGTCGTCGGGAATGGTGGTGACGAGGGTATCGGTGGTGTCAATGCCATCGGCCCACTCGTCGCCTTCCACGGCAATCTCGATGTGGGTGGTGGCGCGGCCGGCCAAATCGGCCCTGGGGGCTATGGATTTGACGGTGCCGCTCACGGAGGAGTGGATGAAGGCACCCACGAAGCCGCCGGGTTCGGCAATGACCTGTCCCACTTTCACCTTGTCTCCCACGGCCACGCAGGGCACGGAGGGAGCACCGATGTGCTGGGACACGCCGATATATACGGTAGGGGCAATGGGAAGCGGGGTAATGGCGCATTCCCGGGAAATCTTGTTGTCGTGCGGATGAACACCGCCCATGGAGAATGTAGCTTTACTCATCTTTCTTTTCCTCCTTCTTTTGAGATTTCTCGGCTTCGCTCGAAATGACAGGGGCTGCTGCCGCAGCGGCTGCCTCTTTGGCTTTCTGTTGACGGACCTTGATGCGCTCCTTGACGGCTTCCTTGTCCAGGGGCTTGGGGAAGCCTACGCCGTGGATGGCGCCGGTGGGGCACATGGCCTCGCACTCGCGGCAGAGCTTGCACTTGGCGGGGTCGATGTAGGCGACGTTGGCCTCAACGGTGATGGCTTCGTGCGTGCAGGTCTTGGCGCAGATGCCGCAGCCGATGCAGGCGCTGGCGCAGGCCTTCTTGGCCACGGGGCCTTTCTCCTTGTTGACGCAGCTCACGAACATGCGCATGCCGCGGGGACCCTTGGGACGAAGCTCGATGATGCGCTTGGGGCAGGCCTTGACGCAGGAGCCGCAGGCGGTGCACTTTTCCTGGTCCACCACCGGCAGGCCGGTGACGGGATCCATGGACAGGGCGCCGAACTGGCAGGCGTTCACGCAGTCTCCGCAACCCAGGCAGCCGAAGGAGCAGCCGGTGTCGCCGGTGTACAGAAGCGATTTCACGTAGCAGGAGGGATAGCCGTCGTACTGGTTCACCTTGGGACGGGCCTCGCAGTTTCCGTTGCAACGGACCACGGCCACCATGGGGGCCTTTTCCGTTACCTCGTAACCCAGGATGGCCGCCACCTTGGCCATGGTGTCGTTACCACCCACCGGACAGAAGTTGTTGTCCAGGTTGGGGGCCTTCACCGCGGCCTCGGCAAACGCACGGCAGCCGGCGAAGCCGCAGCCGCCGCAGTTGGCGCCGGGCATCACCTTCTCCACCTCATCAATGCGCGGATCCTCCTGCACCTTGAACTTCTGGGCTACCAAGTAGAGCACCAGAGCCAGCACAAGGCCCAGGACGGTCACTACCGCAATGGTCCAAATGATGATGTTTACCATGTTTTATCCTTTTATTGTAAATATATATTCGTTCTTGAGTTTATCGCGGAACAAGTAAAGCAGAAGGTAATACAGGCCGATGGCTCCCAGGCCGGCAAGGCCGGCGGGAACTTCAGACACGTGGACAGCCATGAGGCCCAGGATGACGGCCAACAGGATGACCAGCGGGATGGCGTAGCAAAGCCATACCGCTTTCATTCCCATGGAGGCCTTGAGGAGCACCTCTACCTCGTCCCCTACATTATGGAAGGCATAGGGGTCCGTGGGGACTTCCACGGTCTTTTCGGCCAGATCGGCCATGCCGCAGAGGCCGGCCGCGTGGCATTCCCCGCAGGCAGAGTGCTGCAGGATGGATACGGTGGTTACCTGGGGGGTAATCCGTACTATCTTTCCTTTATGACTAACGCTTTCGCTCATCGGTCCATGCATCAAAAGGGTTCTTGAGGCCGTTCCAACCGGTAATCCACGCCTGCACGGCTCCCACCTTGAGGGGAACCTTGGCGGCCACGGGGATGCGGTTTCCATCGGCCGACAGCCAGAGGTGCAAGTCTTCGTCCCCGTCAAAGAGGGCGCCCTGCACCACGGAACAGGAGAGGTGCCAGGCGTTTATCCGGCCTTTCTTGCGGATCTTGATGTTTTCCTGTCCGCTGGCGCGGATGTATACGTCAAAGACATTGTCGTCAATGGCAAAACGTACCTTGGTAATAGCGCCATCCTGGTAGGCCGATTCGTCCAGACGGCGGAGGTGGTAGAGGAGGGAAATGAGGTCGTACTCGCCTTCCTTGAGGGGAATGAGCAGCCTCTGGGGGCCTTTGTTCTCGAAATTGACATCGGCCTCTATCTGGCCTTCCTCCCAGTTGTAATGAAAGTCGTTGGTGGCCACGTAGCCGCCCTCGTAGGTGTCGCGGAAAAAACGCAAGGGGCGCAAGTCCTTGACGCGTACCCAACTCTGGAGGTTTTCCCGGATTTTGTAAAAACGGTCGAAGAAAGGGGCTGTCCAGGCGTGGCAGCTCAGGTTGTAGGTCCTGGCTCCGTCAGAACGCAGAGAGTCTATCTGCAGAAGCGCCGTTCCCACTTCCGTGTTGATGGCGCCCCACTTGTACATGATGGAGAGGGTGAGGGTTTCTCCGTTTTGGAAGGGGTAGGGCTCCTGTGCCAGGGAGAGCTGGGCTGCCAGGCAGAGGCCTAATATGAGAATCCACCGGCGCACGGGCTAGAAATCCTGCTGGTCTTCGAAATTGTAGTTTCCCTGGGGACCGGGCTCGTTGGCAGCGCTGGCCACCGGGCCCTGCTGGGCATAGACATCCAGGCTCTGGTCGGGCTCCACGAACTTGACCTGGGAGGCCTTGTACTTCATTTCAATGTCGCAGACTTCACCGTTACGGTGCTTGGCTATGACGATGTAGGCCTTTTCGCGGTCTTCGGGGTTTTCGCTCATGCCCACGAAGTCCGGACGGTGGATGAAGATGACCATATCGGCATCCTGCTCTATGGAACCGGATTCGCGGAGGTCGCTCAGTTGGGGCTTACCGGTGCCGCCGGTGCGCTGTACGGCGTTACGGGACAACTGCGACAGGGCTATGATGGGGATGTTGAGTTCCTTGGCGGTGGCCTTGAGGGTACGGGAAATGGCGGCCACTTCCTGTTCTCGCAGGCCTCTCAATTCCACGGGACCCTGCATGAGCTGGAGGTAGTCCACCACGATGAGACGCACACCCTTCTGCTTCACCAGGCGCTTGGCCTTGGTACGGAATTCCATGATGGGAATGCCGGGGGTGTCGTCTATGTACAGGGGGGCCTTGGCCAGGCGCTTGAGGGTGTCTTCCAGCTGCACCCATTCGTATTGCTCCAGTTTGACGCCGCCCTTGATCTTTTCTCCGGAGAGGCCGCTTTCGGTGGTGATCAGACGCTTTCCTAGCTGGTCTGCGCTCATTTCCAGGGAGAAGACGGCTACGGGCATGTTGCTCTCTACGGCCGCGTTGCGGGCAATGTTGAGGGCGAAGGCCGTCTTACCCACGGACGGACGGGCGGCCAGGATGATGAGGTCGCTCTTCTGCCAGCCCTGGGTGATGCGGTCTATGGACGGATAGCCGGAGGGAACGCCGGACAGGCCGGTGGTGTTTTGCAGTTCCTGCAGGTTGTCCAGCACCGCGTTGATGATGGAGCCGATGTCCTGGACATCCCTCTTAACGTTGTTCTGAATGGCCGCAAACACCTTGGTCTGAGCGTTGTCAATGAGGTCGTCCACGTTGGTGGACTCGTCAAAGGACTGTTTCAGAATCTCGTAAGAGGCGGTGATGAGGTCCCGCTGGATGGTCTTCTGCTTGAGGATTTTGATGTAGTACTCGATGTGGGCGGCGGCCGCGATGTTCTGCGACAGGCCGGCCAGCACCACGGGACCGCCCACGGCCTCCAGGTTGCCCTTGGAACGGAGCTTCTCGCTCACGGTGACCAGGTCTATGGAGACGTGTTCGTTCACCAGTTCCGACATGGCCTCGAAGATCATGCGGTGCTGCGGGTCGTAGAAACACGACGCCGAGAGTTCCTCCATAGATTCGTCTATGGTGGAGGGCTCTACCAGCATGGCGCCCAGCACGGCCTCCTCTACATCCAGGGCCTGCGGGGGTTTGTTCCCCATGAGGGTGTCCAGATTGAGGGGCTCTGCCGGGCGGCGGTTCTTGCGAGGGCTATCGGCCATTCTCGAAGTCTGCTATTCGAAATCCGGGTTGATGATGATGCGGCCGCAGTGCTCGCAGATGATGAGCTTGCGGTTGGAGGCAATCTCTACGCGGCGCTGGGGAGTGATGGTGTTGAAGCATCCTCCGCAGGAGTCACCGTTGTAGATGCCTACGACGGCCAGGTGGTTGTGAACGCTCTCGCGGATACGCTCGTAGGCGCTCATGGTGCGGGCGTCAATCTTGGCGGCGCATTCCTCGCGGCGGGCGCGGAGCACAGCCTCTTCCTTGGCGGTCTCTTCCACGAT
The DNA here is from genome assembly GCA_017423025.1 of Bacteroidales bacterium. GTDB lineage: Bacteria > Bacteroidota > Bacteroidia > Bacteroidales > UBA932 > Cryptobacteroides. The sequence goes on along the minus strand of JAFPGC010000011.1, from coordinate 47,334 downwards.
GTTCTCCAGTTCTTCCTTCTTGGCCTTGAGATCTTCCTGGCGGATGGTCAGGCGGTCCTTGAGGTCATCGGCCTCGGACTTCTTGGCACCAATCTCGAAACGGGTGTCGTTGATGGTTTTCTCGTCAATCTGGCGCAGGAGTTCCTGGTTCTCGATTTCCTTGTTCAGGGAATCGTACTCGCGGGAGTTGGCGATGGTCTCCAGCTGGCGCTGGTACTTCTCGATGACGCTCTCGTGCTCGGAGATGGAGAGTTTGGCGTCGGCGATGTTGCGATTGAGCTGGTCTACCACGGCGGCAAGGGCGGCGCTGCGCTCCTTGAGGGTGGAAATCTCTTCCTCCAGGGCCGCTACCTCTGCCGGCAGTTCGCCACGAAGCTGGAGAATCTTGTCAATCTCGGAATCCGCTGCCTGAAGCTGATAGAGGGTCTTGAGCTTTTCCTCCACGGGCATATCGGAATCGGCGAAACTCTTCTGCAGCGACACAAAAGTTTCCCTGTTGTCGATGGGGGCCTCCACTTTCTTGGCGGCGGTGGGTTTTTTGCTTGTTGCCATAAAAAATATAAATCGATTTATTAATTACAAACCAAAGTAGTGGACAGGGTTGCTCCTGCCCATGTTGGCACTTTTGTAGCTTGCAAAGGTAGGAAATTTTTTCCGTAATTCGGCCAGAAAAATGTCCACAATCTCCACTTCGCTCTCAAAATGGCCGATATCCATGACCATGAAGCCCTCGGGGGTGAAGAAATTGTGGTAGGAAATGTCGGCCGTAATGTACAGCTGAGCGCCTTTGGCCATGGCCAGCTGGATTTCCGAACCGCCGCTGCCGCCCAGGAGCGCCACCTTGGTGATGGGCGTCTCCAACGGCTTGGAACTGCGGATGACACCCAGGTTGAAACGCTCTTTCACATAGGCCAGGGCCTCTTTTCCGGTCATGGGCTTTTCGAATTCGCCGATGCATCCCAGGCCCACGGTGCCGTCTTCTTCCGGAACCATAATGCCGATGTTCTTGAGCCCCAGGCGGCGGGCCATGGCGCCGCTGACTCCGGCGATGACTTTATCGGCCGTTGTATGGGCGGCATAAACGGCTACGCCGCTGCGCACGGCCTGCATGATGGCGGCGCCCACGGGGTCTTTGCTGTCTATGCGCTTGATGCCCTTGAAGATGAGCGGATGATGGGTCACCACCATGTCGCAACCTTTGTCCACGGCCTCCCGGATGAGTTCCGGGGTGCAGTCGAAGCCCACCATGACTCCATGCACCTCGTCTTCGGGCGAGCCGATGATGAGCCCGCTGTTGTCCCAGCTTTCCTGGATGCGGAGCGGGGCAAACACCTCCAGCGCCGCGGTAATGTCGCCTACTTTCATAGTTCCTTGCGTACTTGAACCAGTTCTTCGCGAATGCCCTTGAGAATGCCGATGGCCTTTACGCGCTTGTCCACGGTGCGGCGGTCTTCGGTGAGGCGCTGCTTGGTGCCTTCCAGGGTAAGACCCTGGTTCTTAAGCAGATACTGAATCTGCTTAAGGGTCTCTACGTCTTCAGGATGGTACAGGCGGTTGCCCTTGGCATTGCGCTGGGGTTTGATGAACTTCTCGAAATAGTTGCTCCAGTAGCGGACGGCCGATGCGTTTTCGCCCAGCATTTCCGCCACTTCGCCCATAGTGTAAATCATTTTAGCCATAGTTCTACAAAGATAACAAAAAAACGGGGATTTATCCCCGTTTAGTTGGTTGGTGCGAAAAACTGCGGCGCGGACCTTCGGCCTCAAGCCATTTTTCGTGGTCGAAAGCATCGCCGGGGTACGCGTAGGGCCCTTCGTGGCCGATGGTGAAGGCCATGTAGGTAATGGGCAGCCCCATCTCCAGGAACATCTTCTCGTAGAAAGTCTGCACCTGCGTCACCACTTCGGGACACGAAGTGTCATGATAGACATCCGTGCTTTGGAAAAGGACGGGGAGGTGATTGGCGCGGCAGACCGCCTGGGTGTACTCGTAGAGGTAGCGGGAGTCGGTTTTGAGGTGGATGATGCCGTCAGGCCTCAGGAAATTGCGGTAGCGGGCCAGGAAGAGGGGTGAGGAAAGGCGGGCGTTCTCCGAGCCGCGGAGCTGGGGGTCGGAGAAGGTTAGCCAAATCTCGGAGACTTCTCCGGGGCCGAAGAAGGCGTCGATGAACTCGATGCGGGTGCGCAGGAACGCGACGTTGGGCAGGGCGTTCTCGGTGGCATATTTGGCTCCTTTCCAGAGGCGGGCGCCCTTGATATCCACGCCGATGTAGTTGATCTGCGGGTTGCGGAGCGCCAGGGCGATGGTATAGTCTCCCTTGCCGCAACCCAGTTCCAGGACAATGGGGTTGGAATTGCCGAACATTTCGGCCCCCCAATGGCCCTTGATGGGGTGGTCATTGAGCTTGAGCTCCTTGGAGCCGGGCTCTTTGGCCAGGATGGCCGATGCATCCGGCTGCAGCAGGCAGCGGAAGGTCTCGTTCTCGGCGAATTTTTTCAGTTTACCGTGTCCCATCAGTCTCTTTTCTTCTTGACAACCAATCCCAATCCTCTGAACGGAACCACCTGGGAGCGGTCTTCCTGGCGGAAGGAGACCGTCCACAGGCCGGGCTGGACAGGGCGCACATCGGCCCTGTAGGGCTCGTAAATCTGACGGGAGAAGAAGGACTGGCGGGTTCCCGTGAGGGGAAGATAGATCTTCTCCACAAAGAGCGAGTCGGAGGGCGAGCGCCATTCGGCCCTCAGCAGAGTGCCCTTGACCGGGATAAGGTCCTCCGGATCTCCGTCCAGGCGGGTGTAGAGGTCAAAATCGTATGCGGCAGTGGTGTCCGAAAGGTCCACCGTGAACACATAGGGCCCGCCACCGGAGATGAACTGTTCGGTGGAAAGGGGCTCCTGGCAGGCTACGGCCAACAGGGCCAGAAGAATGAAAAAACTACTTCTTCTCACGATTCCGGTTCCGGTTTCTGTTACGGCGCTTCTTGCGCTTTTCGGGGTCGAAACGGTTGATGGCGTCATCGCCCACGGCATCGATGAACTCAGGGGCGGCCACCACCTCCTGCTTGAGGGTATCGGGCTTCTCGCCGCGGCGGTTCATGGCCTGGATGTCGCGTACTTCATCGGCCGATAACGAATACGTCTGGGCCAGAGAGCCTTTCTCGTAGGAGAAATAGAGCTTCTCGGCCAGGATGTCCGTCTTTACCAGCCAGGCCTGGCCGTCTTCGAACTCCAGGGGCTCCTGCACGCGGGGGATGCGGGAATGGGCGTCCAGGTAGGCGGCCACCTCGTAATTGAGGCAGCATTTGAGCTTGCCGCACTGGCCGGCCAGTTTCTGCGGATTCAGGCTCAGGTCCTGCGTGCGGGCGGCCGATGTGGTGATGGACTTGAACTCGGTGATGTAGTTGGCGCAGCATAGTTCGCGGCCGCAAACACCCAGACCTCCGATGAGGCCGGCTTCCTGGCGCGCGCCTATCTGCTTCATTTCCACGCGGATATGGAACTCCTCGGCAAAGTCCTTGATGAGCTGGCGGAAGTCCACGCGGCCATCGGCAATGTAGTAGAAGATGGCCTTGGTGCCGTCACCCTGGAACTCCACGTCGCCTATCTTCATCTCCAGGCCCAGGTTGTTGGCCAGCACACGGGCGCGAATCATGGTTTCCTGCTCGCGGGCAATGGCTTCCTGCCAGCGCTGGATATCGAAGGGGCGGGCCTTGCGGTAGATTTTTTTGAGCTCTTGCTTCTCGGGATCCACGCCTTTGCACTTCATCTGGCGGCCCACGATGGGACCTTCCAGGGTTACGATGCCCAGGTCGTGGCCGGTTGCAGCCTCTACCACCACCAGGTCTCCGGTCTTGATGCTCTGGCCCGACGCATTCACGTAAATGCCCTTGCGGGTGTTCTTGAAACGCACCTCGAAATAGTTGTTGAACTGCTCCTGGGAGATGCCTTTGAGCACGTCGTAAACCTCCAGCTTGCAGCAGCCCTGGCGGTAGCGGATATCTTTTTCACCCGATTCTTCATCCGTAACCACGGTGCATCCGCGGAAACAGTCGAACTGGATGGACTCATTGGAATATTCGTTCATAGCGTATATAATTGATTCACCATGTCGGTGAAGAGTATTTTCTGGTTCACATTGCGCTCCAGCAGGAGCAGGGCGCGGTCCAGGCTCTCCAGCGCCTTCCGGGGGAAGGTGGGCTTGAGGGCCCCTGCCATGCGCTTGAAATAGTCCTCCTGCCCTTGCGGGAGGCGGGCCAGGGAGGCCGATTTCTGCAGCATGAAAATGCGGCGGAGGTCCTCCGAGGCCAGGCGGCAGAAGGTTTTCTGCTGCTCGCGGACCTTGAGGTCGGCCACGGCCTCTCCGGTTTCCAGGGCCTTGAGCAGGTCGCGGGCCACCAGGGCGTCCAGAAGGTCGTGGAAGAGGTCCTGGAGCATGGCGTTGCCGGCGGCCTCCCGGGCGTGGACTTCGGCATCGGCCTCGGGGCTGAGCGGCTGCACACGCAGGTGCAGGCAGCGGGAAGCGATGGTTTGGAGCACCTTCTCGGGAGCCTGGGTAATGAAGAGGAAAAGGGTCTGGCGGGGCGGCTCCTCCACCATTTTGAGGAGGGCGTTGGCCGCCTGGACGTTCATTTTTTCCGGGAGATACAGCACCACGGTGCGGTAGCCGCCCTCCACGGCGCTCAGCGACAGGCGGTCCAGGATGCTGCGGGCCTCGTTCACAGAGATGCTTGCCTGCTTCCCTTCAATACCTATTGCGCTGTACAGTTCATTCTCGTAGAAATACGGGTTCTGCAGTACAAGCTCCCGGAAAGGGGCGATGTACTGCAGCGATACGGGTTTATCGGCCCCGGCGACCGGGAACACGAAATGGATGTCCGGATGGATGAGCTTGCCCACGCGCGGATTGCCGCCGTAGAGCTGCTCCAGGAAGTTGAGGATCAGGGGGAAAGCGCCGCCGCCATCGTCCTGATGCAGCAGCATGGCATGCGGAATGTGACCGCTTTCCACCATCTGGGAAAGGGCCGATACTATTTCCGTATTACCATAAATTTTCATTAACTCTCTCTCTTCCCTACCAGGCGGGCCAGTTTTATCAAATACTCCTTGTGCTTGGAATCCGGGAGGATGTCCAGCAGGGAAATGGCCTTCTGGATCCGTTTGTTCATTTCGATCACGGCCAGAGAAACGCCATCGTGCGCTTTCACAAAGGCCGATACTTCATCGGCCAGGGACGGATGGTCACTTATCCGGGCCACCAGACCGCGGATGCGCTTCTGCTCTTCCTCCGGCACGGTTTCCAGCGCACACAGCAAAGGCTGGGTGATTTTCTGCTCCTTCAGGTCTATGCCCACGGGCTTACCCAACGCCTGCGCCTCGTCGGAATAATCGAAGATATCGTCCTTGATCTGGAAGGCAATGCCCAGCTCCACTGCGTAATCACCCATCGCTCGGATCACGTCTTCGGAGGCGCTCACTGAAATGGCGGCCGAAAGGGCCGTAGACTCAAAGAGGGAAGCGGTCTTGCCGTAGATGATGCGAAGATAATCGGCCTGGGTGGTGTCTCCCGAGGTGGCTTTCTGCATCTGCAGGAGCTCGCCTTCCGTAAGGTGGCCCAACGTCTGGGCAAAGAGCCGGAGCACGCGGTCGGTCTCGCGACGGGCTCCCAAAATGAGCCTCAAGCATTTCTGCAGCCAGTAATCGCCTATCAGCACGGCCGCAGAGCCTCCCAGCAGGGTAGCTACCGTGGGCATCCCCCGGCGCTCCGTGGCACCATCCACCACATCATCGTGCAGAAGGGTGGCGTTGTGCAACAGTTCCGTGGCGGCCGCGTAACGGAACGTATCCTCGGGCAGTGGCGATGAGGAACTGGCGGCCCTTGCTACCAGCAGGGCCAGCATAGGACGCATCATCTTGCCCGGGTGTTCCCGCAGGCTGCGGTTGGTGCTGTCCAGGAGCTCAATGTCGCTTCGGAGCGCGGCATCAATAAAAGAATTCACGTGCTCCAAACCGGGCTTCAGATAGGCCAGAAGATCGTTCATTACTTGAGTATGGCTATCAGTTCTTCCACCGTGTTGGGGAACTTCATAAGGTCCCGGTCTTCCGGTTCCATCATGTGGTTAGCTACGTAGTGGTCCAAAAGGGTTTTCAGCGGTTCGTAATAGCCGTCTATGTTCAGGGCTATTATCTGTCCGTTGTAGCGCTTCAGCTTTACCAGGACCAGGGTTTCGATGAGTTCGTCCAGGGTGCCGATTCCGCCCGGCAGGGCGATGGCGGCACAAGTATCGGCCCTCATAAACTCCTTGCGGGTGCTCATAGTGTCCGTCCAGATGACGCGGGTGATTTCCGTGTTTTCCAGACCGTCCATAAAACGGGGCAAAACGGCCACGTGCTGGCCTCCCACCAGGACCGACTCGTCGGTAATGGCTCCCATGGTGCCGCGGGCGCCGCCGCCGGAAATGATCCCGTAACCCAAAGCGTGCAGCGCGCGAACTAATTCACGCGCTGCCGCATTGTACTTAGGGTCAATCTTACTGCTGGATGAGCAATAGATGGTAACCTGCTTCATGGGCTACTAGAAGAAGATGCCCAGAGAAAGCCTTACACCTTGATAGTTCTTGACGTCTTTCACTTTATTCCAGACATCGGAGGTGCTGGAAGCATCACCATTCACAATATTGCCCAGGTTCCTGAACCACTGCACGGAGACCTGGATGTGCTTGAACAGCTCTACACCGCCGCCCAGGCCAATACCATATTCCAGTTTGTTGGTTACATCCTTAACCTCACTGATGGTCTTGTCGGGGTTCACCATGTAGCCGATGAAAGGCTGGGCAAACACGTAAGGACGGGCAATGATGAGGTCCGGACCCCACTGGACACCGGCACCCAGTTCAATGTAACCGTTCTTGTACTTGAGTTCTTCACCCTTGAACTGCTCCAGTTTGGCGCCCTTTACCTGATAGGTGAGTTCGGGCTGGATGGCGAAGCCCAGGGGAAGTTTCATCTTCCAGGCCACACCGGCGTGATAGAGAGTAACGTTCTTGGCTTCTTCAATGAAGGAGCTGACTTTGATATCGGTCTTGGAGAAGTTGAGACCACCGACGATACCAAACTGGGCATGAGCCACAGTGGCGGTAGCCACGAGGGCTACGATGAGAGTCAGAATCTTTTTCATGTTAGTTATAGTTTTATAGGTTTGCCTTGATTTTTTCTGCGAGGGCGGGTTTAGGCATGGCGCCCACGGTCTTGTCTACGATCTGACCGTTCTTGATGAACAGCAGGGTGGGAATGCTCATGATGCGGTACTGGGCGGCGATTTCGTCGGCGTCGTCCACATTCACCTTCACGACAGTAATCTGTCCGGCCATTTCTTCCTCCAGTTCGTCCAGGAGGGGAGAAATCATGCGGCAAGGGCCGCACCAAGTGGCCCAGAAGTCCACAATGACCAGCTTGTTGTCATTGATGAGCTCGGTAAAATTGGTATTGGTCGCTACTTTAGGCATGGCTATTTTGTTTTATAGTCTTACAAAGATAATAAATTTTACAAAACTTCTTCCACAGGAAGGACATAGGCGCGGAGGCCCAGCTTGGGATTGGCCGCGTCGGTTTCGCGGAGGGCGGCCATGGCCTTGGTGGCCAGGGCATCGTCCACCACGGTAAGGAGGGCATGGTTCTGAGTGGGCCAGGCGTGGTTGCCCAGATGCGGCTCGCCGTCTACACTGCCGCGGCCGCCAATCTCGCTCCAAACGGTATATCCCCGCTGTCCCAACTGCTCAAAAAGCTCTACAATCTCCTGATTGTAAGCCTGATTATATGCGACAAATATTGCTTTCATAATCAATATTTTAACCTGGAGTCACTATTGCTTTGCAAACCCGTAGCCACCCTCGGCTCGTAAGAGGGAGGGGCCCGCCGGCTCTGCCGGTGGGAGGGGTCGCGAAGCGACGGTTTGCAAAGCAATAGTGACTCTAATCATTACTTATTCTTGCGTCTTTCACGGCGTTCGGAGAGGCCGCAGTAGAGGACAGGGATTAGTACCAGGGTGATGAGGGTGGAGATACTCAGACCCCAGGCCACGGTGGTACCCAGGCCGTTCCACATCTCGGAACCTTCTCCCCGGCCCAACGCCATGGGCAGCATACCCAGGACGGTGGTGAGGGTGGTCATGAGGATGGGGCGCAGACGGGCACGGGCGGCGGTGACGGAGGCTTCACGCACACTGTAACCACGCTCCTGCAGGAGGATGGTGTAGTCGATGAGCACGATACCGTTCTTCACCACGATACCCAGCAGGATGATGATACCCACGGCCGACATCATGCCGATGGCCAGGTTGGCGGCCATGTTGCCCAGAGCCACGCCGGTAAAGGCGAACGGGATGGAGAACATGATGACGAAAGGTCCCAGGAAGGACTCGAACTGGGAAGCCATGACCATGTACACCAGGATGATGATGAGGAGGGCCAGGAGAATCATGCTGCTGAACATTTTCTGCTGCTCCTCGTAGTCTCCGCCAATCTCCCAGGTGAGGCCGTGGGGAAGCGGATGGGCGTTGAGGTAACCTTGCACATATTCCACACCGTCACTGAGGGTATAGCCCTTGGCCATGATACCGTTGACGGAAATGTAGCGGTCACGGTTCTTGCGCTGGATGGTGGGCGGCACCTTGGATTCCACAATGCGGCCCAGGTCCTTCACCTTGAGGGTGCGGCCAGCCGAATTGGTGATGATGACATTCTCCAGGTCTTCCATGCTGGTGCGGAATTCCGGGGCGTAGCGCACGCGGATGTTGTATTCCTCACCGTCCTCGCGGTAATAGGAGGCCACGGCACCGCTCATAGCGGCCGATACGGCCGTGGCGGCGGTTACCGAATTGAGGCCGTTCAGGGCCAGTTTTTCGCGGTCGAAGTCCACTTCATATTCCGGAGTATACTGGTCTCGGGACAGGATGGCCTGGGTGAAGAGGCCGCTTTCCATCATGCGGGCCCTCATTTCGCGGGCGGCGCTTTCCGTCTCGGCAAAATCGTAACCGTAAATCTCCAGTTGCACGGAGGCACGGCCGCCCATACCCATGCCGCCTTCGGTCACATTGAAGCGGTTCAGTTCCGGGAAGAGCTTCAGATCGGCCCTTATCACGTCGGAAATCTCGGAGACCGAGCGTTCACGGTCTTCCATGGAGCCCACGTTGATGTTCATGGAGATAAGGTAAGTGCCGTTCTGCTGCATGGATGCGAAGGCGTTTTCCGAATCGGCCTGGCCGAAACTGTAGCTCATGACTTCAATTTCAGGGACATCGGCCAGAATCTTCTCGTAAATTCTGGCGGCCACCTCACGAGTAACATCCTGGGATGTGCCGATGGGCAGTTCGATGGTGGCGCGGATACGGCCCTGGTCGGCATTGGGGAAGAACTCGGTCTTCATGCGAGGGACGTAAATGACCATCACTACGGCAAAGATCACTATGGCCAGAATCATGATGAGGAACTTGCGGTTCATACACCAGGAAATCATGCGGGAATAGCCGTTGGAAAGGCCGTCCAGCACCTTGTTCACCGGGGTGAAGATAGCCTTGTACAGCTTGTTGGTGGTGGGCTTGTTGTTCATCAGCAGGGCGCACAGCATGGGAACCAGCGTAAGTGCAGCCGTGGTGGACACGATCATGATGATGGACACGATGTAGCCCAGCTGCCGGAACATGATACCGGCCATGCCGTTGATCATGGTAAGCGGCAGGAACACGCACAGCATGGTGAGCGTGGAGGCGATAACCGAGATACCCACCTCGGCCGTTCCGTGTACGGCGGCCTCCTTGGGTTTCTCACCCCTTTCCAGGTGCGAGGTCACGTTCTCCAGTACCACGATGGCGTCGTCCACCACCATACCGATGGCAATGGACAGGGCACTCATGGAGATGATGTTGAGCGTGTTGCCCGTGGCATACAGGTACATGAGGGAAGCCAGCAGGGCGATAGGGATGGACAGCACCACGATGAGGGTACCCTTGAGGCGGCCCAGGAACAGGAACACCACCAGCATAACCACCAGGAAGGTGATGAGGATGGTCTCCTTGAGGGAGTTGATGGTACGGAGGATGTTGCGGGAGCTGTCCACCACCGTGCTGATCTGGATATCGGCCGGCAGATTGCGCTGCAGGCCCGCGAGGGTGGTTTTCACCTTCCTGATAACCTCAACCGTATTGTAGCCGGACTGCTTCTGGATGATGATCTGGGCACCGCGGATACCGTTGGTGTAGGACTCCTGCGATTTCTCTTCCACCGTATCCGTAATACGGGCCACGTCGCGGAGGTAGATGGTGCCTCCGTTCACGGAACCCAGTACGATGTCCAGCAGTTCGGACGGGTCCTGGAACTCCTTCTTGATGCGGAGGGTATAGGTTTCAGAGCCGATATCGATGCTGCCGGAAGGGATGTTGCGGTTCTCGGCGGCAATGATGGAGGAGATGGCGCTGATGCTCAGGTTGTAAGCCTCCAGCTTGGAAGGGTCGCAATAGACCTGGATCTCACGCTTGGGGGCGCCGGTGACCGACACCGTACCCACGCCCGTCACACGGGCCAGCGGGGTGGCCACACGCTCGTCCAGGATCTTGTCCAGGGCGCTCACGCTCTGGTTGGCCGTGGCGCTCATGATCATGATGGGCATGTCGTCGGCGCTGAACTTGAACAGGTAAGGCGCCGAGGCTCCGTCCGGGAGGCTCTGGCTCACCATGTCCAATTTGTCCCGGACGTCGTTGGTGGCATCGTCAATGTCTATTCCATATTCGAACTCCAGCGTGAGTACGGCAATGTTCTCGCGGGAGTTGGAGGTGATGTCCTTGAGGTTGGGGACACCGTTCAGGGCGTTCTCCAGCACCTTGGTGAGGTTGGTCTCCACGTCTTCGGCCGAGGCGCCGGGGTAGGAGCTCATCACCATGATGGTGTTGGACTCAAAATCCGGGAAGTTGTCTACCGGCAGCTGCACCAGGGAGAAAATACCCAGGATGGCAAATGCCAGGAAGACCAGTGCGGTGGTTACCGGATGTTCTACGGATGTTCTGTAGATACTCATAGTACGTTCACCTTAACGCCGTCCTTGAGGAGGGACTGGCCCTTGACCACTACCCGGGAGCCTTCTTCCAGACCGGAGAGGATTTCGTATTCCTGGCCCATGTGACGACCTATGGTCACGGGCAGGTAACTTACGGTATTATCGGCCTTTAAGACATAGATGAAACGCGTACCGGTGCCTTCCTGCTTTACCAGGGACATGTCCGGGACGATGACGCTGTGGCGGGTGCCGAAGTTCACCGTCACGCGGGCGTACATGCCGGGACGGAGCACGCGGTTGGCGTTGGGCACCACCACCTCGGCCTTGAACGTATGGGTGGCGGGGTCGATGGTGGGATACAGGCGGTCTACCTTGCCGGTGAAGGTTTCGCCGGGGATGGCATCCACGGTGAGGGACACGCTGTCACCCTTCTTGATCTTGGTGTATTCGCTCTCGGAGATGCCCACCAGCAGCTTCACAGGGGTAACCTGCTGCACGGTGAACAGCGGGGAACTCATGGAGTAAAGGTCTCCGGAGTCAAAATTACGGGCCGATACAAAACCGGTGATGGGGCTGCGGAGGATGGTGTTCTCGCGCAGGTTTTCAAGGGTGGTCTTGCGGATCTTGTAGCCCAGCTCGGCCGTCTCGAAGTCGCTCTGGGATACGCCGCCTTCCTTGTAGAGGCCCTTGAGGCGCTCGTACTCGATGTCGTCGTTCTGGACCTGCAGCTCGGTCTGATCCAGCTGGAGGCGGTCCATCTCGGCCAGAATCTGGCCTTTGACCACGTAGTCGCCCACTTCCACGTTGATCTTGCGGATGCGGCCGGCGGTCTGGGGGGCGATGTTGTTGACGGCGTAGGCCTGCACGGTGGAGGCATACACGTTGTCCTGCGGAACGTCGCGGGCTACGGCGGTGGCCACCTCAACATTGGGAATGGTTTCTTCCGGGGCGGCGTTCTGGTTGGCGCCCTGGTTGCCGCAGGCTACGGCAGCGGCGAGGGCGGCAAGGAGAAGGATACTCTTTTTCATATCTGTACTTTTTTATTCTTCGGTGAAATCGTAGCCCAGGGTCTGTTCCAGGCCGGCCTTGGCCACTACAAAATTATACACGGCCTGTACTGCCTGAAGCTTGGTCTGGGTGAGGGTGAGCTCGGTGTTGCTCAGGTCTGTGAGCGTGCTCTTGCCCAGCTGGTAGCTCTTGGCGGCAATGTCATAGGCCTTCTGGGCCGTTCCTGCGGCGTCCCTGGCGGAGTCGTAGGTACGCATGGCCGTATCCATGGTCTGGAGGCTCTGATGGATGCTGATTCGCAGCTGGCGCTCCGTGTTCTGGCGCTGGAGGGCCAGTTCATCGGCCTGTACGCGCGTCTGCTTGATGGCGTAATGGCGCTGGCCGCCGGAGAAGATAGGAATGCTCAGGCTCAGGCCCACGTAGGAATACGGAGTCCAACGGTATTCGCTGAACTTGAAGTTGTCCGCCATGGCGTTGAAGCTGTAGGCAAAACTGAGGTTGAGGCTGGGGATGTATGCATACTGCTGCATCCGCACGGTCTTGGCCAACTGCTCGGCCTGCATATCCAGCTGACGGAGGGTGGTGTTGCGCTCCAGGTCGGCGTTTTCACCTTCGTTCATGTCGCGGAACATGGTCTGGGCGTAGTCGTCCAGGCTGCCCGTCACGTCAATCTCACGCTCCAGTTCCAGGCCCATCACGGCCTTGAGCTGCCACAGAGCCAGCATGATGCTGCTTTCGGCATTGTATACATTGGGAATGGCCGCAGCCACGTTGCTCTTGGCCCGTGTATAATCCAGTTCGGAGGCCTTCTGCACGTTGTATTTCATTTCCGTCTGGCGGAAGTTCTCTACGGCGTTTTCGTAAACCTGCTTGTACACTTCGAAGGCCTCTTTGGCCAGAAGCACGGCGTAATAGGCCTGCTTCACGGAGGTCACGGTGCCCAGACGGCTCTCGCGGGCCTTCTCCACGGCCAGTTCTACTTGATCGGCCGATATGGAGATGTTCTCCCACAGCTGGGCATTCACCAGCGGCATGGAAGCGTTGATGCCGGCGCTCCAGGTGTTGAGTCGGCCCACGGCGATTCCGCCGGTATTCTCGTCTTCGGGAGTAGGCTTGGGCACATAGGGCTCAATGGGGCCGGGAGCCTGGGCAATGAGCTGGTTCAGGTACCACTCGATGGGTTCCAGGATACCGGCGAACATGCTGGAGGTTCCGCCGCCGGAACCGCTGTCGTCTCCGCCGCCCATGTACATCACTTGCCTTTTGATGGTGCGCTGATAGGATCCGGAGCCGTTCACCTGAGGGAACAGGGCGGCATACGTGCCCTTGCGGGCGTACTTGAGGCGCTGGATTTCCATATCGGCCATCTTTACGCTGGTGTTTTCCGAAAGGGCAATCTTGATGGCATCGTCCAGGGAGAGCACCAAGGTGGAGTCTCCTGCAGGACGTTCATTTCCTTGGAATTGTGCCCACGCCATCCCGGGAATCAGGAGCGCGAGCGCAATAACGATTTTTCTAACACACATATAACTAACAAAATAAGTCGCAAAATTACTACAAAAATCACGCCGCCGCAAGGCTTGGTTTGTTTTTGTAGTAATTTTCTGTCATTGACAGACTGGGGGCCTAATCCCCAGACCCCCTGGGTCGCTTCGCTCCGTAGGACCTTCGAGGCAGCCTTTGTCATTCTGAGCGGAGCGAAGAATCTGCATAATTTTTGTATATTTGCCCTTGCTATGGAATTTTTGGCGATACATTGGAATATTGACCCTGCTATTCTGCATATCGGGGGCTTTGAACTCAGGTGGTACTCCCTGCTGTTTGTAAGCGGATTCATCCTGGGCTGGTATATCATGAAGAGTTTCTTTGTCCGGGAGAAGATTTCCACGGACCTGCTGGACCCCATGCTGTACATGCTGCTTATCTGCACCATCGTGGGCGCCCGCCTGGGCCATGTAATCTTCTACCAGCCAGACTACTACTTTGGCAGCTGGGCCGGTTTCCTGGAGATTTTCATGCCCTGGAAGGGCGGCCTGGCCAGCCACGGCGGCACCCTTGCCCTCATCCTGGGTATCTGGTGGTACGCCAAAAAGTACGGCCCCAAGAATGACTTTGACTTTGTGTGGGTTCTGGACCACCTGGTCATCCCGGTGTCCTTTGCTGCCTGCTTTATCCGTCTGGGAAACCTCTTCAATTCAGAGATTTACGGCGGTCCCACCTCCCTGCCCTGGGGCTTCGTGTTCGAGCGCAACGGAGAAACCGTGGCCTGCCACCCCACTCAGTTATACGAGGCCGGAACCTACTTCCTGCTGGGCTGCTGCCTCATGTGGCTGTACTGGAAAAGGCTGGATAAGGTCTACCGCGGCACCTTCGTGGGCATCTTCATGATCGTGTGCTTCGGTTCCCGCTTCCTCATCGAGTTCATCAAAAATGACCAGGTGGACTTTGAGGCCGGTATGGCCCTCAACATGGGCCAGCTGCTGAGCATCCCCTTCGTACTGCTGGGCATCGGCCTGCTTATTTGGGCCTATCGCAAGAAGCTGCCCGCGCGCGCCGTGCATCCCGAAACCGGCCCCAAGGCCAAGCCCGAGACCCACTTCGCCCGTCCGCTGAAATAGTCGCCGTGGGCATAACTGCCTGAAATATTGCATTTTAACAAATTACCCCCTGGTCAAATCAACCAGGGGGTAATTTGTTAAAGTAGTGATTTAGAGTCGTTTACCTCCACGGGGAGGCCGGCTCATTTAGTCCTGGATAGCGGCGATGCCGGGCAGGATCTTGCCTTCGATGGCCTCCAGCATGGCGCCACCGCCGGTGGATACGTAGCTCACCTTGTCGGCGTAACCCATCTGGGTAACGGCGGCCACGGAGTCGCCGCCACCAACCAGGGTGTAGGCGCCGTTCTTGGTAGCTTCAGCGAGGTCCTCGGCAATCTGCAGGGTACCCTTGGCGAAGTTGGGCAGTTCAAACACACCCACGGGACCGTTCCAGAGGATGGTCTTGGAAGCCAGGATGATCTTCTTCCAGTTCTCCAGCGTGGCGGGAGCGGCATCCATACCTTCCCACTCGTCGGGAATGTTGTTGGTGTCGAAGATCTGGCGGGGAGTGTCGTTGTCAAAGGCCTGACCGGCAACGGTCTGGACGGACAGGGACACGTTCACGCCCTTCTCCTTGGCGGTAGCCAGGATCTCGAGAGCGTCCGGAATGAGGTCGTCCTCGTGGAGGGAGTTACCGATCTTACCACCCTGGGCCTTGATGAAGGTATAACCCATACCGCCGCCGATGATGAGGTTGTCCACCTTGCCCACCAGGTTCTTCAGAACGGCGAGCTTGGAGCTGACCTTGGAACCGCCGATGATAGCGGTGAGGGGACGCTGGGCATTCTTGAGTACGTTGTCAATGGCCTTGATTTCGCCTTCCATGAGATAGCCGAACATCTTGTCGTTGGGGAAGTACTCGGCGATGAGAGCGGTGGAGCCGTGGGCGCGGTGAGCCGTGCCGAAAGCATCGTTGATGTAGCAATCGGCATAGGAGGCAAGGGTCTTCACGAATTCCTTCTGGGAAGCCTTGACCACAGCCTTGGCAGCCTTCTTCTCCTCGTCGGTGGCATCTTCGGCCAGTCCGCGGGGTTTTCCTTCTTCCTCGGCATAGAAGCGGAGGTTCTCGAGAAGGAGGGCCTCACCGGGCTTCAGCGCATCGGCCTGGGGCTTGGCCTTCTGGCAGTCGTCGGCGAACTGGACGGGAACGCCCAGGCATTCGCTAACGCGGCCCACGATGTGCTTCAGGGAGAACTTGGGATCTACCTTCTTGGGACGGCCCAGATGGGACATGATGATGATGGAACCACCTTCGGCCAGGACCTTCTTAAGGGTGGGCATGGCGCGACGGATACGGGTGTCGTCCGTGATTTCGAAGTTCTCGTTGAGCGGGACGTTGAAGTCTACGCGTACAATAGCCTTTTTACCGGCAAAATTGTACTTGTCAATGAATTGTTGCATATCTATATCAGGTTTTAATATATTGTCAGCCCACAAAGATAAGAATTATTTCCGTATCTTTGTGCGACACAGACAAACAACAAGATTATGCCCATCGAATTCCCTGCCTCGTATTGGAAAGACTATGAGCTCCTGGACTCCGGAAACGGAGAAAAACTGGAGCGTTTTGGCAAATACGTGCTCAGAAGGCCAGAACCCAAGGCCCTCTGGACCCCCTCCATGAGTGAGGCCGATTGGAAGCGCCAGCTGCACGTCACCTTCAAGCCCGGTGCCGGATTCGGCAAGGCCGGCAAGGAAGACAGCGGCACCTGGGAGCGCGCCAAGAAGATGGAAGACCAGTGGAGCATAGTCTATAACGGGGAGGCCGATCCGGAAACCCACGCCGCCAGCGACCTTCACCTGAACCTCCGTCTGGGGCTCACCAGCTTCAAGCACGTGGGCGTATTCCCCGAGCAGGCGCCCAACTGGGAATTCATCTTCAAGGAAACCTCCCGCCTGGTACGCATCCACAAGGCCAACGGCCTGCCCGCTCCCAAAGTGCTGAACCTCTTCGCCTACACGGGCGCCGCTTCCCTGGCCGCCAAGTGCGCCGGGGCCGATGTCACCCACCTCGATTCCGTGCGCCAGGTGGTCACCTGGGCCCGCGAAAATATGGAGCGCAGCGGCCTGGACGGCATCCGCTGGGTGGTGGAGGACGCCCTCAAGTTCGCCAAACGCGAAGCCAAGCGCGGCAACAAGTACGACGGCATCATCCTGGATCCGCCGGCCTACGGTCACGGCCCCGACGGCGAAAAATGGAAATTGGACGAGCTACTCTTCGGCCTTCTCCAGAATGTGGCCGATATCCTCTCTCCCCGCGATGCCTTCATGGTGCTCAACCTCTACTCCAACGGCTACAGCGCCGCCCTGGGCGAAACGGTAGTGCGCGAGGCATTCAAAAACCAGTTCCGCGAAATGACTTCCGGGGAACTGGCTTTCAACGATTCTTTCGGCAAAGTGTTGCCGCTGAGTATTTACGTAAGACTTAAGCGATAGCCTAGTCCAAGGCGTTGGTAATCTGCTGGGAAATGGCCTGCCAGTGGGCGGCGGTAGCGGCGTCAGAGCTCTTGGCCTTGGCTGCCTTCTTCTGAATGGCAAGGAGCTCACCCATGAGGAGGGCGCGGCTGGGAGAGGTCTTGGTCCTGTCGGCCTTCACTACCTCGAGGGCGGTGGTCACGAAGCGGTTCTGGAGGTAACGGCGGTAGCTGTCTACCTTGGAGCCCTTCTCCAGCTCGGTGAATACCATCTGGTGGAGGTCGGCCATATAATCCTCAGGAGCATAGTTGCTGGCATCGGCCTTGGCAAACTGGTCCATGCGGTCCAGACGGCCCAGGTTCAGAAGGCTGCTGGCGCTGATTACATTATTGACGAGCGGATACAGGTAGCTGTCCGGAGTGTCGGTCAGATTGAAGATGTAGGGCTGCTCTACCAGCCAGGAAGGACGGGTGAAGACCTTCTGGTTAAGGAAGCTCAGGGCGCGTTTCTGCTGGGCCTTAGGCACCGGGGCGTACTTGTTGCCTTCCATCTCGATGCTCAGGTTGGTCACAAAGCGGCCTCCGATGGACATGGCCACGTGACCCAGATAACGGTTGTACTGGCCAACCAGGGCCTCGTACATGCGCTTGAGGTTGGTGTACATGTTGGCCTCCTCGGCATTCCATTCGGGAAGCTGGCCAATAATGCGCTGGAGGTTCTGCATACCGTACTCGCTGGCGGCCACGGCATCGTCACCCAGATCTTCGCTCTGGGCGCGGGGATCCTGGTCGTAGCCCTCGCCTCCGAACCACAGAGTAGGATCGGCATTGAGGCGTTCGATAATGACCTTGTTCCAGTACAGGTGGTCTTCCTTAGGGGTGGGCAGGTAGGTGGGCTTGTAGCCGTATTCGATGGCCCACTTGTCGTAGGTGTTGATGCGGGGATAGATACCGTCCTTGGTGATGTTGTCCTCGGGCTGGGCTACATAGTTGAAACGGGCATAGTCCATGATGGAAACGGTGTGGCCGTGGGCTTCCACCCATGCCTTGTCGCGAAGCTTCTCTACGGGAGTAAAGCTGGATGAACCCTTGTTGTGGCGCAGACCCAGGGTGTGACCCACCTCGTGGGAAGAGACAAAGCGGATGAGGTCTCCCATAAGCTCTTCACTATATTTAAAGGTTCGCGCGCGAGGGTCGATGGCTCCGGCCTGGATCTGATACCAGTCGTGGACCAGGGTCATCACATTGTGATACCAGCCGATGTGGCTTTCGATGATTTCACCGCTGCGGGGATCGTGCACGTTGGGACCGTAAGCGTTGGCGATGGGGGAAGCCAGGTAACGGATGACGGAGAAACGGGCGTCTTCTAGGCTCATGCCCAGCTCCTCGGCATTCTCGGGCCATTCCTCGGCGTGGATGGCGTTCTTCCAGCCAGCCTGCTCAAAGGCCTTCTGCCAGTCGTTAACACCGGCGATGAGGTACTTGCGCCACTGCTTGGGGGTAGCGGGGTCAATGTAGTAGACAATGGGCTTGACGGGCTCTACCAGCTCTCCCCTCTTCTGCTTCTCCACATCCTCGGGACGGGCTTCCAGGCGCCAGCGGGTGATGAAACGGATGCTCTCGACACCCTGCTGGTCGTCGGAGAACATGCTGTAGCCATTGGCGAAGTAACCCACGCGGGGGTCAAAATAACGCTGCTGCATGGGCTTCTCCGGGAGAAGGATCATGGAGGTATTGAGGACTACAGTCACCACACCGGTCTCGCGGCCGGCGGGCAGGGAGCTGGAACGGGCAGGGCCGGGGCCACCGGCACCAGGGCCACCCTGCGGCTGGTTATAACTGTATGTCTTGGTAACGGTTACCTCGGTGTTGATGGGATAGGTACGGACGCTCTGGATGAAGCTGGCGTCGCCCTTGAGGCCGCCCAGATTAAACTGGCGCTTTCTGCCGCTGTCGAAGGAAAGCACCTGGGTATCGCCCTCGAAAAGGCTGTTGACCTTGATGCGGGTGGCACCGGCATTGGCGTTCTTCTCCGGCTTGAAGGAGGCTACGATGGGATTCTCGGAGCTAATCTTGACGGCCTTGTCAATAATCTGATCCTCGTCCGCGAAGATATTGAGCACATCGGCCCTTAAAAGCAGGTTGCCGTTGGCGGCTTTTTCCCAGTAGAGCATGGCTTCGTTCACCTCCTCACCACCATACACGCCGGCACCCACGGTGTTGCTCACAAAGCGGGTGATGGCCAGGAAACGGCGGCCCAGCAGGTTGTCGGGGATTTCCATGTACCAGTCTTTTTCGTTCTGGGCCACGGAGAAGAGACCCTGAGTAAAGGTCAGGTTAACGGGAGCTTCCTTCTTGGACTCCTCCTTGGGAGCATCCTTGTCGGCGCCGGGACGCGGTCCACGACCGGGACCGGGCTGGGCGAAGGCGCTCAGGCACAGGACCAGAGACGCCACCAGTAGAATCTGTTTTTTCATTTTATATACTTTAAGGGTTATTGAATTGTCAAAGTATCGTCCACCTCTTCCAGGTCGTAGGCCGATCCGGAGGCGACCTGCAGCAGTTGCTTCAGATTGTCTACCATGGCGTTGCCCAGGTCTACCTCACCGTAGGTCTTGCAGACATCGGCCAAATACAGGAGGATGCGCGTGGCGCTGTCAAACTCGGATTCTCCAAGACCTCCCCAGCCCAGGTAGAACGCCGCCGTATCCAGCAGCTGGTCGCCAAAACGGGCCGCCAGGTCATTGGCTTTTTCGTTCTGGCCCAGGTGGTAGTAGTTCTCTATAATCTGAGCCACCATGTAATCGTTGCCAGAGAAGCCCACGGAGATGGTTTCCAGCGGGAAATTCTCTTCCGGGAAGCACTCCTGGCACATATTCTGGATCTCCAGGGCCTTCTCGGGTTCACCCGCGTCTATAAGGGTGTTGGCCACGGTCACAAACAGCTGGCGCTGGCTAAGCACGCCCAGGAAGGTGTACATATTCTGGTAATCTACGAACCAGTCCGTACGCTTAAGGGCATCCCACTTGTACACCGTCTTCATCCTGTTGTACAGTTCCAGGGCGTCCACCTTGCCCGCATCGGTGCTTCCCATCTTGTTCTTGATGGGCGTGAAGCGGTAGGAGAAACCGTCGTACATCAGATAATCCTTGATGCCGATATTGATGTCTCCACCCTGGCTGAGCAGGCTCAACGGGCGGTCCCAATTGTAATTGGACAGCAGATCCAGCATAAAGAGCTCCGGCTTGGACACGTAATTCTTGTCTTTGGACATGGTGAGCAGGATCTGGTCCGGAATCTCATCGGCAAACTTCTCAGGCACGATTCCGTACTTGAGGCAATTCTCCTTGTTCACCGGAATAATGATGTTGCGGGCACAAATGAAATCCATAGTAGTCCCGTCTTCCAGGGCTACCTTCATCTTAGGATCCTTAAACACATCCATCACATCCTTGAGGAGCATGGGTGAACCGTCGTCATAGGCAATGTACACAAACTCGTTGGTCCCGTACAGGTACTGGCTGGCGGGCACGGTGAGCGGCAGGGGCTTGCTCTCGTTGCAGGCCCACTTCATCTGGTCAATGTACCAGTCCGTTCCCAGCAGCGAGGTATTGACCACTCGCACGTCCGTACGCACGCCCTCTATCTCCTGGGCGTACCACAGCGGGAAGGTATCGTTGTCCCCATGGGTTACCAGAAGTCCGTTGGGACCTACTGAATTAAGGTAATTGTAGGCCATTTCGGGGGCGGTGTAACGGTGGGAACGGTTGTGGTCGTCCCAGTTCTGCGCGCACATCAGCACTGGCACCAGGAGGCAAAGGGCCGATGTAGACGCCGCAGCAATCTTGGGATCGACCTTCTTGGCGCTCTCCGTAATCCACTGGTAGATGGCGGCCACACCCAGGCCTATCCAGATGGCAAACATATAAAAGGAGCCCGCGTACGCGTAATCACGCTCACGCACCTGGTAAG
Organism: Bacteroidales bacterium; assembly: GCA_017423025.1. GTDB lineage: Bacteria > Bacteroidota > Bacteroidia > Bacteroidales > UBA932 > Cryptobacteroides. Next base: position 26,301 of record JAFPGC010000011.1, on the reverse strand, counting down.
GCGGCTGGTTCAAGTACAGCACAATAGCGATGCCCGTCATGAAGAACATGAGGAATACCAGCCACGAGCCCCGCTTGTCACGGTCGAACTGGAACACCAGACCCAACAGGCCCAGCAGCAGCGGCAGGAAGAAGTAGTGGTTCTTGCCCTTGTTGTTCCGCAGGGGTTCCGGGGCATTGGACTGGTCTCCCAGCCGCAATTGATCCAGGAAGGCTATGCCGCTTTCCCAGTTTCCGTTGAACACATTGCCGGGCAGCGGGCTGTGGATGTCGTTCTGGCGGCCCACGAAGTTCCACATGAAGTAGCGCCAGTACATCCAGTTGACCTGGTAATCAAAGAAATAAGCCATGTTGGCCCCGAAAGTAGGCTTGCGGTACTGTGCACCGCGGATGCGGGTACCCTTGCCCTGTGTGTAATCCTGGTAGAAGTCTATGTAGCGGGGGTCGGCATTGGACCACATGCGCGGGAAGAGCATCTTGCCCTCCGGATTGTACTCGGCATCCGCCGGGGCCGATGCCTTGATGTACTTGCCATTCAGCGGGGCCCAGTAGGTGCCGCTCTTGATCTCATACGGAGCGCCGAAGTACTGGCCGTAAAGCAGAGGCGTGGAGCCGTACTGCTCGCGGCTCAGATAACGGACCAGGGTGTAAGGGTTGTCGGGCTGATACTCGTTGGTGGGCGTCTTCACGCTGGAGCGGATGATCACGATGGAGAAGAGCGAGAAGCCTATAGCCAGCGTGGTCACGCACAGCAGAACCGTATTGAGGAACACCTTCTCTTTCTTGAGGGTGACGAACAGGCCCCAGAAGCACAGGGCCAGCACTCCCACCAGGAAGAACAGGGCGCCGGAATTGTAAGGCAGGCCGAAACCGTTCACGAACAGACGGTCAAACCAGGCCGCCGTCTTGGGGAAATACGGGATAAAGAGGTAAACCAGCAGGAACTCGATGACCACACCGATGGCAAAGATGCCCACCAGCCTCTTGAAGGGCAGCTTTTTGTCTTCGTTCTTGCGATAGTAGTACATGAAGACGAAGGCCGGAATGGTAAGGAGGTTCAGCAGGTGTACGCCGATGCTCAGGCCCATGAGGAAGGCGATGAGCACGATCCAGCGGTTGGCGTGGGGCTCATCGGCCTGGTCGTACCATTTGCACATGGCCCAGAATACCAGGGCCGTAAAGAGGGATGACATGGCATAAACCTCACCTTCCACTGCACTGAACCAGAAGGTGTCGGAGAAGCAGTAAGCCAAAGCTCCCACCGCGCCTGCGCCAAAGATGGCAATGGCCTGGGCTGTTGTCATTCCGAGCGTAGCCGAGGAATCTCCTTCCTTTTTGGAAAGCACCACCCTCTTGGCGAAGAACACGATGGTGAAGTACAGCAGGAAGATGGTGAGCGCGCTCAGGATGGCGTTCATGGCGTTAACGGCCACGGCGGCATGCTGGGCATTCACCGGAATGGTAAAGAAGCGGGCCAGGAGCTGGAACACGGGGTTTCCCGGGGGGTGACCCACTTCCAGCTTATACGATGAGGCAATGAATTCACCGCAGTCCCAGAAGGACGCCGTAGGCTCTATAGAAGACAGATAGGTAACGCCGGATATAACCAAAACGGCCAGCGCCACAATCCAATTCCACTTCTTGAAGGTTTTTTGATCCATATCTTGTAATTCTTCTTTACAGAATTACAAAGATAAGAAAAAGTTGCCTTTTTCTTATCTTTGTATAAGTCTATCTTACGACTGGGGGCCTAATCCCCCAGACCCCCTGAGTCGGCCTTCGGCCTCCGAAATCCTTCGATTCAACCTATTTTTCCCCAATAAACATGCGGCAGAGGCCCAGGGAGAAAGGACGGTGGCGGACCTGACGGAAACCGGCCTCGCGCATCATCTGCTGGAAGGCTTCGGGAGCGGGGAAAGCGTGGACGGAGGCGGGAAGATATTTGTAGGCGGCTTTGTCGCCGGAGATGCGGCCCCCGATCCAGGGCAGAATGTGCAGGAAATAAAGGTCGTAGAACCAGCGGATAACACGATTCCCGGGGACGGAGAGTTCCAGGATAACAACCTTGCCTCCGGGTTTGAGAACGCGGTGGAACTCTTTGAGACCCAGCTCTTTATGCTCAAAGTTACGGATACCGAAGGCGCAGGTCACGCGGTGGAAGGAGGCCTCCTCGAAGGGAAGATTCTCGCCATCGGCCACCTGCAGGCTTACGCGGTCTTCCACTCCGGCGGCGCGGGCCTTGTCCATGACCAGGGCCATCATTCCTTCGGAGATATCAGCCCCAATGACATGGCTTCCCGGAGCTGCTGCCCGGGCCGTGACAATGGTGCTGTCGCCGGTGCCGCAGGCCACGTCCAGGATTTGCTGGGGCGTTCCGTCCACGATTTCCTTGAGCGCATGGCGGCGCCAGAGTTTGTCTACGTCCAGGGACATGATGTGATTGAGCTTGTCGTACGAGGGCGCAATCTCATCGAACATTTGGCGGATATTCTCTTTCTTAGGCATCTTTCTTAAAGAAATGGAATTCTTCCGGAACGGGGTCGTAACCACTTCCTCCCCACGGGTGGCAGCGCAGGATGCGGCGGGCCGTCAGGTAAAACCCCTTGATGGGCCCGTGCTTACGGAACGCCTCCAGCCCATACTGAGAGCACGTGGGCGTAAACCGGCACGACGGCGGGGTAAAAGGGCTGATGCAGAGCTGATAAAACTTGATCAGCACCACAAAAGGGAAAGACAATATCTTCTTAAGCACCGAGAGCATGGCGAACGGCTGTGAGAAGGTTTGTCATGTCGTCATAAATGGCCTCGTACGGCTTGACTTCCGGGGAGGTGTAGATAAAGAGGATGTCCAGGCCGGGACCCAGGAGGGCCTTCTGGCGGCGGTAGGATTCGCGCATCCGGCGTTTGAGGAGGTTGCGCTTGACGGCACGCTTGAAGCTGCGCTTGGGTACGGACACCACAATGCGGGAAGGGGCTTCATCGGCCCTGAAAAGATATTTGCAGCGGAGACAGCCGGCCGATGCGTTCTTCCCAGCTTCGAACAGGCTCACTACGGCTGTTTTGCCGCAGAGGCGTTCGGCTTTGGGAAGGGTGGCATCCATGCTATAAGCTACTCAGATACTGTTCGATGGCGCTGGCAACGGAAGGAGCCTCGGGGGACGGGGCCTTCACATCGATGCGCAGACCGGCTTCCTCCATGGCCTTCACGATGGATTTGCCGTAGGAGACCATCTTGATGTCTCCCTGCTGGAAATCCGGGAAGTTTTCCTGGAGGGACTTGACGTCGGCCGGGTTGTAGAAGACAATCATATCGTAGTCCTGGAGCTTGAGGTCTTTGAGGTCCTGGCTCACGGACTTGACGAAAACGCCGGTGGCATACTCCAGGTTGTGGGCCTGGAACTGGGAGGTAAGGGCGTCACCGGTGGAAGTGTCGGACATGGCGATGAGGAATTTCTCCCCCTTGTGTTTGGGGCCGATGAGGGCCACCACGCTTTCGGGAGTGCCGGTGCCGTAGAAAATCTTGCGTTTGCGGTAGACGATGTGCTTCTGCAGATACATGGCCACGGCCTCGGTGGTGCAGAAGTACTTCATGGTCTCGGGGATTTTGGCGCGGAGTTCTTCGGCCAGGGAGAAGAAAGCGTCAATGACGTGCCGGGAAGAGAACACGATGGCCGTGTAGTCTAAGACATTGATGCGCTGGGCGCGGAATTCCCGGGAGGTAAGGGGCTCAATCTTGAAAAAGGGACGGAACTCGAACGTGGCGCCAAACTTCTCAGTTACAGATTCATACTGGGTAAGAACACGGGGAGCGTTCTGGGATACCAAGATCTTCTTGATGCTCATTTTACTAACCTTTCTTCTCTACAATACAACTGCCGAAACCACCAGCAAAACAGCCGGCAAAATTTCCAGCGCGCAAAGGTACAAAAAAGTTCGCAAATGATTACAAGATAATGACAAAATTTGTGAGCTCCTATACAGAAGGAGAATGAATACAAGGCCAATTTCGGCATAGAGGACATAGCGTACGATAGTACTTTCAACGCCTGCTATGACTAGGATACCGACGGTGATTAACACCAAGAGCATTAAGAAGATAAAGTAGGTATAGGCCACCCGGTGGGCCTGGCGGAAAATGTCCACACGCTGGTGGGGTCTCACCCACAGATAGATGATATGGCGGACCAGCACATAGGCCATAAGGGCCACCGCAACACCACACAGTCGAAGATTGGGATCCAGGTCCCTGATGAGGGAAGGATCGTAGAGCCTGTAGCGATAGACCAGCAGGACGGCCGGGATGGTGAACACCAAAGCCACCAGGTTGCGGTCCTGGCTCACGCGGATGCTGCCTTCCAGGGCGGCGCTTCCCCTTACTCGAAGATAGCTGTCGGCCATATACGGGAGCACCTGCAGGAACCGCTTGAGGAAGGCGATGGCCAGTACGGCAAACGCCACCACCAGCAGGTTCACCAGCCATGCGGAAGGCTCCGCCGCGGCGGGAGTTTCCGGCGGCACAGAGGTTTCCAGCAACAGTCTGCCGGATTTGAACAGGGAATCGAGCATGGTTTAGTTGCCTCTTTTGGCTTGGTAGCCCATTTGCTGCAAAATGGATACCACCTTGTCGCGAAAATCACCCTGAATGGTGATTTCTCCGTCCTTGGCACTTCCACCCACCCCCAACTTGGTCTTGAGTACGCGGCCCAGTTCCTTGAGGTCATCGGCCTTCCCCACGAAACCGCTCACCAGGGTGACTTGCTTGCCACCCCGGTTGCGGCGGTCTATTCCTACGATGAGGCGCTGTTTCTGGGGAGGAAGGGTCTCTTCCTCAACGGCCGATTCGGTCTGGTACTGGAAGTCGGGATTGGTGGAGTATACCACCCCCAGGCGGGCTTTCCAATCGTTCTCCATCTTCTATTATCGGTTGCGGGCAGCGGCCTGTACCAGGGTGCGGATGTGGCCGTTGAACTTGTCGTTGGCGATGAGGCTCTCCAGCGTGCAGTGCATGCGGTAACGCCAGTAGTGACGCGGGATGGCCGGGATGTTGATGCGCTCATCGGCCGGATTGCCCTGGTAGCGGATTTCTCCGTCGGTGGCCAGGTAATCCTGCAGGGGCAGGATGGCCAGCATGGCCGGGGACTTCATGTGCTGGGCCAGGATGAGGTCGACCACCCAAGGCTCGCAGAAGTACGGGGCGTCGCCTTCGCAACCCAGCATCTCGTTGTAGTAACGCTGGGTGAGAGCGCGGTCTTCCTCCCACCAGGCGCGCAGCGGCGAGGTGTCGTGCGTACCCGTGGCGCAGACGCACCAGTAGGGATATCGGTCGGGGTGGGCGAAGGCATCGGCCGGATCCTTGGGCATGCGCTGGATTTCCAGGCTAAGGATGTTCAGACTGGCCATCACCGGCGGCACGCAGCCGGGAATCATGCCCAGGTCTTCTCCGCAGGAGAGCATGCCCGTAGAGCGAAGCAGGGCCGGGAGTTTCCGCATGGCGCAGTCTCTCCAGAAATCGTTGTGGCGGAACCAGAAGAAGTTCTCCGAAAGCAGATTATAGCGATGTTGCATTTCCGGGGAAAGGGCGGCATAATGGGCCGTCTTGTTGCCGGAAATACGCGGGTGCCACCAGCCGGGGCGACGCGGATCCTCCACAAAGAGCACATCCGTCCCAATGCCCGTGTGAGGGTCGAATCCCTGGCTGCGCAGTTCGTCTTCCGAATACGGCAAAGCGGGGCTGAAATGTCCCATGAGGCCGCTCTTGTGCGGAATGGGAATCTCCCAGATGCGGAAGAAGCCCAGGATGTGGTCTATGCGGAAGGCGTCAAAGTATTCCGACATCTTGCGCATACGGGCCTTCCACCAGGCATAGCCGTCTTTTTCCATCTCTTCCCAGTTGTAGGTGGGGAAGCCCCAGTTCTGGCCATCCTCGGCAAAGGCATCCGGCGGTGCTCCGGCCTGGCTGTCCATATGGAACAAGTTGGGGAACTGCCAGGCATCGGCACTGGAACGGCTTACGCCGATGGGAAGGTCTCCCTTGAGGGCCACGCCGTGCAGATGGGCATACTCCACGGCCTCCCTGAGCTGTTTATCCAGCAGGTACTGCACGTAGCAGTAGAAGTCCACCTCTTTCTGATGTACTTTGGCAAAGGCCTGTACCTTTTTGGGCTGGTAGGTGCTAAGCTGCTTCCACTCGCCAAACTCGGGCGTTCCATAAATATCTCTGAGCACGCAGAAAACGGCATAAGGCTGCAGCCAGGAATTGGCTTGCACAAAGGCCTGGTACTCTTTGGAGGCGAGAACGGCCTTGCCCTTGGCGCCCTCGTAGAGCTTGTGGAGCAGCTCCAACTTGGCGCCGTTCACAGCTTCGTAGTCCACGGTGGGGAGGGACTCCAGATGAGCTTTCATGGCCTTGTAGGAGGCATCCTGGCGCACGCCCGCAGCCGGCAGATGCACAAACTGCGGATGCAGCGCAAAGGAGCTCACCGCGTTGTACGGATAGGAATCCCGCCAGCTGCGCGTCATGGTGGTGTCGTTGATGGGCAGCAGCTGGATCACGTTCTGGCCGGCCTTCACGGCCCAGTCCACCAGTTTTTTAATGTCGTGGAATTCTCCCACGCCAAAACTGTCTTCCGTACGGAGGGAGAACACGGGAACGGCCACGCCGGCGCCCCGCCAGGGCTGCCTGGAGAAGGAGGGCTGGACATCGGCCACCATCACCTGCGTTTCCTTGGGCGGCACCTCGGCAAAGAAATGGTTGGGGCCTTCTTCCCAGCAGCGGATTTGCTTGGTCTTGGTATCTACGATGACGAATTTGTACTCGATGGGCTCGTCAATGTCCATGGTAATGAACCACCAGGGGGCAATGTGGTCCGACATAATGTGGATGCGGTCCCAGTTGCCCAGCTTGTCTCCGCAGCCCACGATGGCCAGGGACTCGTCGGAGCGCACTTCGGGAGCGGCCGCCTGGATGCTCACGTTGCCGCGGGCGCCTTCCTCAGAATGGGGATGGCGGAAAGAGGCACCGCTGGGACGGCGGAAAATGACGTCGCTGAAGGCCGATGAATAGAAGGCCGAATTGGACGGCTGCTCCATCCAGCGGGAACGGACAATGATGTTTTTGCCGGGGGTATGGTACATGAAATGGTGCGCCCTCCATTCCCGCTTGATCACCCGGCCGTCGCGGACCACCTCGAAGGTGAAGTGGTCTCCGTCGTGGATGTCGCGGCCGCCCAGCATAATCTGCCACAGGCCGCCGAAGGAGGATTCCATAGGTATGCGTCGCTTACCCAGGCGGAGCTGGACGCTCTCTCCCCAGGCAGTACGGTAATGTAACTGGATGTTGATGGTCATATTAGACAAGTGTGTTATTCGTGGTTAAAGATTCCTTCTGGAATCCTAAACAAAAGTACATATTCGGGGCCGATTTCACAACGAGTGGCTGGAAGTTTTTTTCCGAACCGCACATATATTGCGACGAATGAACAAATTTTCGTATTTTTGTGTTTATGAAAAGATTGCTTCTCCTTTCCCTCCTGCTGCTGTGCGGCTGCTTTGCAGCCTTTTCGCAGGATTCTGTCAAGTACACGGACGCATCGGCCTTTCCGGTGTATGGAAAAGCGTATGCCGACGATGGCCCCCGCTACCGCCGCCTACCCGAATGCCTGAACGGGGTGGTGAGGGACGCCCTGTGGGCCCTGGGCCGCAACTCGGCCGGGCTGTATATCCGTTTCCGCACCAATGCGCCTGAGATTCACGCCCGCTGGACCAATACGGGCTACCACATGCCCCATATGACAGACGTGGGGGTGGGCGGTCTGGACCTGTACGCCTTCCTGGACGGCGAATGGAAATTCGTGGGGGCCGGCTTTGACTGGAAAGGAGCCCGCAATACAGACCACGAGCGCAAGCTGGTGGCCAATATGGATGCCGTGGACCGGGAGTACATGCTGTACCTTTCGCTCTACGACGAGGTGAAAACCCTGGAACTGGGCGTTCCGGAGGGATACACGCTGGAGCAGCCCGTGCTGGACAGCCCCCGTTCGGATGCCCCCATCGTGATGTATGGTACCAGCATCCTGCAGGGCGGCTGCGCCTCCCGGGCCGGCATGGCTCATACCAATATCCTGGCCCGCCGCTTTGACCGCACGGTCATCAACCTGGGTTTCAGCGGCAACGCCCACCTGGATATGGAGATCGCCGAACTGATGGCCGGCGTAGAGAACCCTTCCGCCTATGTGCTGGACTATGTTCCCAACGCCTCGCCGGAAAAGATAGAGACCCTTGGAGAAAAGTTCTTCCGCATTATCCGCGACAAGCACCCCGGCGTTCCCGTCATCTTCGTGGAGGATCCTCTGTTCCCGCACGGAGTGGTGGACCACGCCATTGCCGATGAGGTAAGCAGCAAGAACGCCGCCCAAAAGGCTCTGTTCCGACGCCTTAAAGATGCCGGCGAGCCCGACATCTACTACCTCCCTGCCCTGGGGATGACCACTTCGGAAGACTTCGTGGACGGCGTCCACCTCACCGACCTGGGCATGACCCACTACGCCGATTACATCGAGCCCCTGCTGAGGCAGGTGATTAAATGAAAAGCGGCGAAGCAACGGTAGTCAAGAATGCGGGCAGCCATTATCTGCTGTCCGAACTTCCGGCGTGGGAGCTGTTCCCGGCCGTGCTGAGGGGCAAGGTACGCCTCAAGGCCAGCGAAATCACCAACCCTGTGGCCGTAGGCGACAGGGTCCGGTACGAATGGGCCGATGACGGGGACAGCGCCGTCATTACGGAGATCCTCCCCCGTCGCAACTATGTGATCCGCCGCAGTACCAACCTGTCCCGCCAGGCGCATATCATTGCCGCCAATGTGGACAGGGCCTACCTGGTGGTTTCCCTGTATTTCCCTGAGGTCAAACTCCCCTTCCTGGACCGCATCCTGGTCACCTGCGAGCTCTACGGCATCCCCGCCACCATCGTCCTTTCCAAGACGGATATGTACCGCGAAATGGCGGCCGATGAAATGGCCCATTTCCGCAGCATTTACGAAGGCGCCGGCTATCCGGTGATTGAGACCTCCGTCAAGACCGGAGAAGGCATTGATGCCATCCGGGAGGCCTGCCAGGGCCGTGTGAACCTGTTTTCCGGTGAGTCCGGCGTGGGCAAGAGCTCCCTTATCAAGGCGCTGGACCCGTCGCTGGATCCCAAGATCGGGGCCATTTCTGCGGCGCACCTCCAGGGAAAGCACACCACTTCCCTGTATGAAATGTATCCGCTGGCCAGCGGCGGCTATGTGATTGACTCCCCCGGCATCCGCGGCTTCGGCCTGGTGGATGTAGAGAAGGAGGAAATTGCCAAGTACTTCCCGGAGATGCTCCGGGCATCGGCCGATTGCCGCTTCACCCCCTGCACGCATACCCACGAGCCCGGCTGCGCCGTAAAGGCGGCCGTGGACGAGGGCCTCATCTCCCCGGAACGGTACAACTCGTATCTGGGGATGCTGGAAGAGGATAAGAAGTTCCGATAATTGAATCTCAATAAGAATATACTGCGCCTGGCGGTGCCCAGCATCCTGGCCAATATCACCGTTCCGCTGGTGGGAATGGTGGATATGGCCGTGGCGGGGCATCTTCCCGGTTCTTCAGCGGCGGCGCTTATTGGCGGGATTACCATTGGCACCATGCTCTTTGACCTCCTTTACTGGAACTTCGGGTTCCTGCGGGTGGGAACGGGCGGCCTCACGGCTCAGGCTTTCGGCCGGAAGCTCACCGCTTTTGCCAGCAACGACGAAAGGGGTGTCGGTTACAACGGAAAGGACCTTTGCGCCGATGGCGAACTGGGCGGGATTCTTAAGAGGGCGCTGCGCATTGCCGTGCTTTCCGGACTGGCACTCATTGCGCTTCAGTGGGTGGTGGTCAAACTGGCCTTCCTGTTGGTGGACTGCTCGCCGGAGGTACAGACCCTGGCCTCGCAATACTTCTACATCCGCATCTGGGCGGCTCCTGCCACGCTTTCGCTCTTTGCCTTCAAGGGATGGTTCATCGGCCTGCAGGATACTGTGAGACCCATGGCGGCCGATCTGCTGGTGAATGGCATCAACATCGGGGCATCCATCCTGCTGGGAATGCTGATAGGCTTCCCGGGCATAGCCCTGGGCACCCTCCTGGCCCAGTGGAGCGGCTTCCTCTACTGCGTGGTGGCAGCCAGGAGGCGTTATGGCGTGTCCATCCTGAAGGAGACCCCCGGTCAAGCCGGGGACGTCATGGCCGGCTCCGACCGGCCATCTGAGCTTAGCTTCTTCGCTCTTAACCGGGACCTGTTCCTGCGGTCCATCGGGATGATTGCGGTGTATATCGGGTTTACGGTGATATCGGCCCGGTATGGGGATTTGATGCTGGCGGTGAGCGCCATTCTGATGAAGCTGCTCATGTTCTTCAGTTATTTCACGGACGGTTTTGCCTATGCCGGCGAGGCGCTGACGGGCCGGTTTATTGGCGAAGGCTCGGTGGACGGCGTGCGCTCCACCGTGCGGCAGACCTTCCTCTGGGGCACGGGAATGGCCGTTTTCTTCATGTTGCTGTACGGCCTGGGCGGGACGCCCATCCTACGCCTTATGACCGAGGACGCTACCGTGGTGAACGCCGGGCGGCAGTTCCTCCCCTGGCTGCTGCTGATGCCCTTCATCGGCTGCCCTGCTTTTGTTTGGGACGGCATTTTCATCGGCGCCACGGCCTCTAAAGACCTTCGCAACAGCACCCTTCTGTGCGCCGTGGGTTTCTTTGCCGTCTGGTTTGCCGGCGAGCGCTATATGAGTACGCCCGAATCGGCCATCCATCTCTTGATGGCGGCGTATTTCATGCATTTGTTCATAAGAGCCGCGTACCTGACGGTGCGGTATAAGAAGGCTATTTTCTCAGGTATTTCCAGCCGATAACCGGCAAGACGAAGGCCAGCAGGCAGGCGACCGTCCAGAAGATGGAGACGGGGAGGAAGTTGTAGAAACCGTCGGCCGCGAAACCTTCGATGAGGAAGCCGCTGGCCATGCTCTGCAGGCCCGCAGCTGCGTAACTGGAGATGCCCACGATGCCCAGGGCGGCACCGGTGGCCTTGCGGGGTACGAAGTCCAGGGCCATGAGGCCGGCCACAATGCAGAAAACTATGCTGAAAGAGAAGCTGAAGATGGCGACGAACGCCATGTTCAGGGCAAAGCTGCCCGGCAGGAAGAGGAAGCCGAAGAGGGAGGCGACGGCCAGGATGCCGGCAATGACCACGGGGCGCACCCGGTTGCCGCGGAACACCACGTCCGAGAGCCAGCCGGCGATAAGGTTGCCCGTGATGCCGAAGGCCTCGGCATATCCGATAATCTGCGCTGCACTGCTAAGGGAGAAGGATTTTTGCTTCTGGAGGAACAGCACGCCCCAGTCACTTACAGCATGCTGCGTGATGTACAAAAAAGCGGTAGAAATGGCGATAACCCAGATGCCCGGATGCCGGAAAACCCATTTTTGGAGCTCCCGGGTGGGCTTTTTGTCCATCTCCCGCACAGGTTCTCCGGAGAGTTCCTGCACCGAAGGCAGACCCTCGCTTTCGGGGGTGTCGGAAATGAAGACCAGAGACACCGCCACCCCTATGAGTCCGGCCACGGCGGCGGCCAGGAAACCCCATTGCCAGCCCACGGCGGCCACGATGAAGCCCGTCATCACCATGGATACGGACTTACCCAGCTGCGGGGTGGAACTGAAGATGCTGTAGCGGGTGCCGCGCTGCTTGAGCGGGAACCAGCGCGAAAGGCTGATGGTGCCGGGCGGCGAGCCCATGCTCTGCATCCAGCCGTTGACGCCCCACAGGAGCAGGAAGGCCACAAAAACAAGCAGCGACCCCACGCCCAGCGGCGTTCCCAGCAGCCCCAGCAGCCCCAGGATCAAGTTGATGGCGGCCGATATGCCAAGCCCCACCGCCATGAAGCGGCGGATGTTGCAATAATCGGCAATGAATCCGTTGGTGAATTTGCCTATCGCGTAGACAAAGTAAAAGGCCGATCCTATCATGCCCAGCTGCCCCGCCGTGAGCACATCGCCGTCGATGAGCGGCTGCTTCACCACGCCCAGCGTACCCCGGCATACGTAGTACAGGGTGTACGCCACGGTGACCCCCCAGAAGGTACGGGCCCGCAGGCGCTTGTAGGCAGCGTCCACTTCCCCCTCCGGCACGGGTTTGGCCGCAGGTTTGCTAATGCGGAAGTAGGAATAAAGGGACATGGCGGTCTACAAATCGGCCAGAAGCAGGGACAAATCGGTGCCGGGCTGGTAAAAACGGGCCGGCATGCCTACGGCGCGGGCTCCGTCTACGTTGGCCTGGTTGTCGTCAATGAACAGGAGTTCTCCGGCGGGAAGGCCGATGCGGCGGATGGCCTCTTTATAGAACTCCGGCGAAGGTTTGAGCATTTTCATCTTCCAGGAAATGAACTCTTCCCGGAAGGTAGTGGTGGGCTCAATGCCGTTTTCCCGCATAATCTCGTAGGTGCGGGCCATGGAGATGGGATTGTTGTTGGAAAGGAGGTACAGCGGATACTTCCCGGCCAGACGCTTGACGGTCTGTACGGTATCTTCCCGCATGCCCACCAGCAGGGCCGCCATCGCGGTATCTACGTCGCTGGGGCGGCAGCCCGGGCGGGACTCTGCCAGGATGTGCCGGCGGAATTGATCGGCCGTGAGAATACCGGCTTCCATATCTCCGTAGGAGCCTTTCTGGTGGCACGGGTCCAGGATTTTGGTAATGCGCTCGAAGCCCAGGATGGTCTGGAACGCCTCAATGCATCGGCCCGGATCCAGCTCTATGAGGACTCCTCCTATATCGAATACAATCGCTTTAGTCATACGGGCACAAAGATACGAACTTTTTGTTATCTTTGTAGAAACTGACCACAACATGAAAGCTTATATTAACGACAACCGGGAGCGTTTTTTTGAAGAATTGTTCACGCTTCTGAGAATCCCCTCCATCAGCGCCAAACCAGAACACAAGGCCGATATGTACAAGTGCGCCGGTCGCCTCACGGAACTCCTTAAAGAGGCCGGGGCCGACGACGCCCAGGTTTACGAGACCGCCGGCCATCCCGTGGTGTACGGCTATAAGGACATGGGAGCCGAGCACACGGTGCTGGTGTATGGCCACTACGACGTTCAGCCCCCGGAGCCGCTGGAGAAATGGCGCACGGACCCGTTTGAGCCCGTAATCGCAAAGGACCCCAACACCGGCGAAGAGGCTATCTACTGCCGCGGCGCCAACGACGACAAGGGCCAGCTGTTCATGCACATCAAGGCTTTCGAGTTCCTGCTGCGCACAGGCCAGCTCAAACACAACGTCAAGTTCATCTTCGAAGGCGAGGAAGAGATTGGCAGCGGTTCCCTGCCCGCCTGGGTAGAGGCCCACAAAGATTTGTTGAAGGCCGATGTCATCCTGGTCTCCGACACCACCATGATAAGCGAGAAGGTGCCGTCCATCAACTGCGGCATGCGCGGCCTGGCGTACTTGGAAGTAAAGGTGACCGGCCCCAACAAGGACCTCCACTCCGGCCATTACGGCGGCGCAGTGGCCAACCCCATCAACGAGCTCTGCGCCCTCATCGCCTCGCTCCACGATGCCGAAGGCCGCGTCACTATCCCCGGCTTCTACGACGATGTCGTGGAATTATCGGCCGATGACCGGGCCCTGCTCAACAAGGCTCCGTTCGATATGGAAGAATACAAGAAGTTCCTGGATATCAACGAGGTAAAAGGCGAAAAAGGCTATACCACGCTGGAGCGTACGGCCATCCGGCCCTGCCTGGACGTCTGCGGCATCTGGGGCGGTTATACCGGCGTCGGCGCCAAGACGGTGCTGCCTTCCGTGGCGCACGCCAAGGTATCTATGCGGCTGGTGCCTTGGCAGACATCGGCCAAGATTACTAAGCTTTTCCAGGAGCACCTGCAGCGCATCGCCCCGCCGTACATCAAGGTGGAGGTAACGCCTTGCGAGGGCGGTGACGGCTTCCTCATCCCCATCAGTTCACACGCCTATCAGGCCGCTTCCAAGGCCATGGCGGAAGTCTACGGCATCGAACCCGTCCCGGCCCGCGGCGGCGGTTCCATAGCCATTCTGGCCGATATGCAGCGCATCCTGGGCATTGATCCGCTGCTCATGGGTTTCGGCCTGGAGCGCGATACCATCCATTCCCCCAACGAGAGTTACCTGCTGCGTCAATTCTTCGCCGGAATGGAGAGTATTGTTGGTTTTTATAAGTATTATTAGGCACTTTTATCAAAAAGTGTTACCTTTACAAGGATAAAACTTACGAAAATGAATAAGATTTTCCAGATATTGGCCAGCTGGAAGTTCTGGAAAGAACTCATCATCATGACGGTAGCCATGCTCATTGCCGCCGCCGCCGTGTACTATTTCCTTATGCCCAGCAACCTGGTCATCGGCTCCATCACGGGTCTGTCCATGGTTATTTCCGGCCTCTTCGGCCTGGCCGGCATGACGGTGAAGGTGTCCGTGGTGGTGACCATCATCAACGCCATCCTGCTCATCATGGCGTGGTTCCTCATCGGCCACGAATTCGGCGCCAAGACGGTGTACACAGCCCTTATCCTGGGTCCTTTCATCGAGTTCTGGGAGAAAGTTTTCCCGGTAGATCGCATCATGGAGCCCGGTTCCACATCCCTTATGGGAGACCCCTGGTTTGACCTCCTCTGCTTCGTGCTCATCCTGAGCGCCTCTCAGACCATCCTTTTCAACATCAACGCCTCTACCGGCGGCCTGGACATCCTGGCCAAGATTGTGAACAAGTACCTGCACTTCGATATCGGCACTTCCGTCACGGTAGCCGGCGCCATCATCTGCTGCACCGCCTTCTTCATCAACCCCTTCCGGCTGGTGATCATCGGCCTTATCGGCACCTGGATCAACGGACTGGCCCTGGATTACTTTACGGCTGGCCTCAACCGCCGCAAACGCGTGTGCATCATCTCGTCACAATACGATCGCATTCGCAAATACATTATTGAAGATCTGCAGCGCGGCTGTTCCCTGTACAACGTAACGGGCGGCTACAACGGCCATCAGAATGTGGAGATTCAAGCCCTGCTAACCCAGGACGAGTTTGCCAGCCTCATGAACTATCTCAAGGTGAATGATATCCACGGCTTTATCACGGCCGGCAATGTGAGCGAGATTTACGGAGACTGGAACCAGAAAAAGAAGAAAAAATCGTAAATTTTTGTTCCGTTTGCCATGTTTGGCACGGTATTCGAATAAGTGGTATCAGACATAAATATTGATACCTTACTATAAATCCCGCCGCCATTTGTGAAAATCGCGACGGGTTTTCTTTATTCATTATTTTGGCCACCGGCCAAATCTAAAATCTCGGAAGTGATCTTTTGCTGACGGCCCTTGTTGTACTGGAGAGTGAGCTCGGAGAGAAGGTTCTCCGCATTGTCGGTGGCCATCTGCATGGCCACGGTACGGGCGGCATGCTCCGCGGCGGCGCTGTCCAGCAGAGCCGCGTACAGTTTGAGCTTAAGGGTCTTGGGAAGGAGGCTCTCGAGCAGCTCCTTACGGCCAGGCTCAACGAGGATATCGGAATCCTCCTTTTCAGATTTCTCGACTTCGCTCGAAATGACAGCCATCGGCAAGAGTTGTTCCGCCACAGGCTCCTGGCGGGCGGTGGAGACAAAGTGATTGTATACCAGCAGCACCCGGGCATATCGTCCCTTCTCCACGTCCTGGGCCAGTCGCTCTACCAGGGCGGCGGCAGGGGCATAGGCGGGATGCTCGATGAGCGCATTCAAGTCTTCCGGAGTGGTAAAGCCGTCGCGTCGCATGGCATCGGCCATCTTCCGGCCCACGGAAAACACCACGTCGCCGGGTTGCCGCACACTGCGCACCTTTGCAATGGCGTTGGCGTTGAATCCGCCACACAGCGAAGAGTTGGACGCTATGGCGATGATGGCTGCCGGTCGGTGAGCGCTGGAGGCCTCTGGTGCACACGCAGCCCCCATTTCAACGTCCCGGTGAGCATTGGAGCCCTCTGGTGCACACGCAGTGCCCCCCACCATGGCCAGCATGTGCTGCAGGGTTGCCTCGTACGGCCGCATGGCCTCCACCGCCTGCTGCGCCTTGCGCAGCTTGGCGCTGGACACCAGCTTCATGGCCGAAGTAATCTTCAGCGTACTCTTGACCGATCCAATCCGGCCCTTTATTTCCTTTAATGTAGGCATATTAAAAAAGCTGTAGCAACATATCCTTTAAAAATCCGTAGCCACCCTCGGCCGCCCCGATAGGGCAAATACCCCCCTGGGGGGATAATAGGGGGGAAAAAGAGTTTCTCCCGGTACGGGAGGGGCCCGCCGCGAAGCGGTGGGAGGGGTCGGCAAAGCCGACGATTCTTAAAGGATTTGTTGCGAAAGCAATCATTTCATAGCAAGGATTACGGACTCGGCGGTGTCGGCGAGGATCTTTTCTATTTCGGGGGTGAGCTTGCCTTCGCCCAGGGGTTCCAGGACATCGGCCTTGCTGGTAGCGCGGAGACGGCTCAGGAAAGCCTCCTGGAACGGCCGTACCTGGTCTATGGCAATGTCCCGCATAAGGCCGCGGGTTCCGCAGTAGAGGATGGCCACCTGCTCGCCCACGGGCATGGGGCTGTACTGTGGCTGAATGAGTAACTGATTGTTCTTTCGGCCTTTATCCAGGGCCAGTTCAGTGACCTTGTCCACGTCGGAGGAGAACTTGGAGAACGCCTCCAGCTCGGCCCACTGGGCCTGGTCAATCTTAAGGGTACCGGCCACCTTCTTCATGGACTTGACCTGGGCGCTGCCACCTACACGGGAAACCGAAATACCCACGTTGATGGCCGGACGGACACCCTGGTTGAAGAGGCTCTGCTCCAGGTAAATCTGACCGTCGGTGATGGAAATCACATTGGTAGGGATATAGGCCGATACGTCACCCGCCTGCGTCTCGATGATGGGCAGGGCCGTGAGGGAACCGCCGCCGCGCACCTTGTCCTTCAAGGCGGCGGGGAGGTCGTTCATCTTTTGGGCCACTTCCTGCTGGTCGATGATACGCGCAGCGCGCTCCAGCAGACGGCTGTGGAGGTAGAAAATATCTCCGGGATAGGCTTCACGGCCGGACGGACGGCGCAGGATAAGGGACACCTCACGGTAGGCCACAGCCTGCTTGGAAAGGTCGTCGTACACCACCAGGGCGTGACGGCCCGTGTCGCGGAAATACTCGCCGATGGCCGCTCCGGCAAAGGGAGCGTAGTACTGCAGGGCCGCCGGATCGGAAGCCGTCGCAGCCACCACCACGGTGTAATCCATGGCGCCATGCTCCCTCAGCGTCTTCACGATGGACGCCACGGTAGAGCCCTTCTGGCCGATGGCCACGTAGATGCAGAACACCGGATCGCCGGCCTCGTATGCCTGGCGCTGGTTGATAATGGTGTCGATGGCAATGGCCGTCTTACCCGTCTGGCGGTCGCCGATGATGAGTTCACGCTGGCCCCGGCCGATGGGAATCATGGCGTCGATGGCCTTGAGGCCCGTCTGCAGCGGTTCACTCACCGGCTGGCGGAAGATGACGCCGGGAGCCTTGCGCTCCAGAGGCATGTCCACCTTGTCCCCTTCGATGGGGCCCAGGCCGTCCAGCGGATTGCCCAGCGGGTCTATGACGCGGCCGGCCAGCTGGTCGTTGACCCCGATGGAAGCGATGCGGCCCGTACGGCGTACCACCATGCCTTCCTTCACCTGGTCCGTGGGACCCATGAGCACGGCGCCCACATTGTCCACCTCCAAGTTCATGACCACGGCCATGAGGCCGTTGCCGCAGTCCAGCAGTTCGCCGGCCTCGGCATGGTCCAGTCCGTAGATTCTCACTACACCGTCACTTACCTGCAAGGCTTTGCCAATCTCCTCGAACTGGAGATCGTTCTTCATGTCCTGGAGCTGCCCAAGCAGGATATCGCTCACTTCACTCGGTTTCAAACTTGTAGCCATCGCTAGATAATTCTTCTATTCTTTTCAATAAATTGCTGACGGATCTGGTCCAGCTGGTGCTTGATGCTGGCGTCCAGGAGGTATTCGTCTATGTCAAAGACGAAGCCTCCGATGATGGACGGATCCACTTCCACTTCAATGATGACATCGTCCCCTGTCTTCTGTTTGACCAGGGCTTTGAGGCGCTGCAGCAGGCGTTCGGAGGGTTCGGTGGCCGTGACCAGGTGGGCCTTCCGGATGCCAATTCCCCGGCGGTAGATGGTCACGAAGTCGCGCAGGATATCCTCCACCAGGTCCATTCGGCCGTTCTTGTTGAGCAGCGTGAGGAAGCGGCTGAGTTCCTGCGACATTCGGTTTCCCAGGGCGGTCTGCAGGAGCTTCTTCTTGTCGAAGGGGCTCACCACATCATCGGCCGCCGTCACCATGCGACGGAGTTCCGGCACGGTGTGCAGGGCCTTCTCCAAGGCTTCGGCCTCGGAGCATACCACCTCTCCCTGGCCGGTCTCCCGGCAATACTTCACCAGCGCGGTGGCATAGCGCGTTATGACGATGCTTCGGTTCATGAGCGGATTTGTGCCTCACTGGCTTCGTCTACCAACTTGTCGATTAAGGCGCGTTGGCTGCCTTCTTCGGAAAGCTCGTTACGAAGCACTTTTTCTGCCACCTGCACACTCAGGAGGGCAATTTCCTTGCGCACATCGCGCAGAGCGCTCTCCTTCTCGGCCGCAATCTGGGTCTTGGCTTCGGCCAGGAGTTTATCGGCCTCGGCCTTGGCCTGCGCCTTGGCATCGGCCACAATCTGGGCCTTGGTTTCGGTGGCTTCTTTGAGGATGAGGGCCTGCTGCTTGCGGGTCTCTTCCACCATCTTGGCCTGCTCTACCTTCCACGTCGCCATGCGCGCTTCAATCTCGCGGGCGTCTTCGAGGGACTTTTCAATTCGCTCCTGACGCTTGCGCACCATGTCCGTAAGCACTGGGAAGCCGAATTTGGCCAGGATGAAGAAGACGATGCCGAAAATCAGCGTCATCCAGAACAACAGCCCGAAATCTGGCGTTATCAGCGACATGTCTTACTTGCCGATGAGACAGACCAGAATGGCAAAGAGGCAGGCGCCTTCTACCAGAGCGCCGATGATGATGGCGGTAAGACGGTAGTGGTCGGCCTTCTCCGGCTGACGGGCACCGGCTTCGAGGGCGGCTTTACCGATGTTACCGATACCGAAAGCGGCGGCGACGGCGGCGATACCGGCACCCAGGGCGGCACCGGCCTTTCCAAGAGCTGCAGTAGTGGCAGCCTGAAGGAGCATAGCGGACAAAATCATAATTCTATCATTTAAAAGTTACTCTTCTGCTGTTTTTTCTTCCGGGTGCTGCCGGCTGAGGCCGATGAACACACTGGAAAGCATTGTAAATATATAGGCCTGGAGGAAAGCTACCAGCAGTTCCAGGATATCCATAAACACGCCAAACAGTACGGCGATGACGCTGAGACCGCCGTTCATGGCCGGGCCCAGAGAGGCCGTAAGGAACACCACCGACACCACGCCCAGCAGCATCATGTGTCCGGCCAGGATATTGGCAAAAAGTCGCACCATGAGCGAGAAGGGCTTGGTAAAAAGGCCGATGATCTCGATGAGCGGCATCAGGGGAAAGACTTTCAGGAAGGCCGGGACCTCGGGCCAGAAAATATCTTTGTAATAGTGCTTGTTGCCGAAAAGGTTCACCGCCAGGAAGGTACACATGGCCAGTGCAAAGGTAATGGCAATGTTGCCGGTGATATTGGCTCCGCCCGGGAAGAAGGGAACAATACCCAGCAGGTTGTTCACAAAGATGAAGAAAAAGGCGGTGAGCAAATACGGGGAATACCGTTTGTAATCCTGGCCGATACAAGGTTTGATGATGTCGTTTTCCACCATCATGACCAGCATCTCCAACAAGCCGCTGAAGCCGCCCGGAGCCTCTTCGCGGGCATCGTGCTTGCGGTACCACTTAACGCCGAAAAGCACCAGAAGAACCAGGACCAGGCTGTTGAACATGAGGCCTGCCACGTTCTTGGTTATGGAAATATCAAAGGGACGCACATCACCGGAAGGGGTGTGCTCCATTACTTTGTCTTTGTGGGATTCTTCGTCGTGCAGGATATAGAAGCCCTCATACTCGTGCCCGTGGGCCAGTTTTCCGGAAGAAAAGACATGCCAGCCCGTTGTTTTGCTGTGGACAATGATCAGCAGCGGAACGCTGATATGCTTACCGTTCACGGTGGTGATGTGCCAGTCATACGCGTCCATCACATGGCCGTAAAGGTATTCGTCCATGTCAAAATCCGGAGACGAAACCTCGTCCGGAGACACGCTCGCTTCGCTCGGTGTGACAGAAGTGTCGTTTGTCATACCGAGGCCTGCAAGGCCGAGTGTATCTCCTTGAAGCAGAAAAGCCAGTATGAGGGTCAGAAGCATCATACCTCCACGCAGACTTTTACCTGGTTGTCACCGATTTCTACGAAGCCTTCGCGGATGTGCAGGCGCTTTTCGGTGTCTTCTTCTACATATCGGACATCCCCTTCCACCAGGGCCGTAACCATGGCGGCGTGGTCCTTGAGCACGGTAAAGGGTGACACCAGCCCCGGCAGTGTCACCAGTGACACCGCGGTCTGAACCAGCGTTCCCTCGGGACTCAGGATATGAAGCTGAATGTCGTCCATTACTTGGCAGCGGCCAGTATGGCCTCACCCTTGGTGATGGCATCCTCTATGGTGCCTACGTTCAGGAAGGCCTGCTCGGGGAGGTAGTCCACCTCTCCGTCCATAATCATGTTGAATCCCTTGATGGTGTCCTCGATGGAAACCATCACGCCCGGCACACCGGTGAACTGTTCGGCCACGAAGAAAGGCTGCGACAGGAAGCGCTGCACGCGGCGGGCGCGGTTCACCGTGGTCTTGTCTTCGTCGGACAGCTCGTCCATACCCAGGATGGCAATGATGTCCTGCAGTTCCTGGTTGCGCTGGAGAATCTGCTTCACGCGCTGAGCGGTGTCGTAATGGGCCTTGCCCACGATATTGGGATCCAGGATGCGGGAGGTACTCTCCAGCGGATCCACGGCCGGGTAAATGCCCAGGGCCGTGATCTTACGGCTTAACACCGTGGTGGCATCCAGGTGGGTGAAGGTGGTGGCGGGAGCCGGGTCCGTGAGGTCATCGGCCGGCACATACACCGCCTGCACGGAGGTGATGGAACCGTTCTTGGTAGAGGTGATGCGCTCCTGCATCTTACCCATTTCCGTGGCCAGGGTGGGCTGGTAACCCACGGCCGAAGGCATACGGCCCAGCAGAGCGCTGACCTCCGAACCGGCCTGGGTGAAACGGAAAATATTGTCAATAAAGAAGAGGATGTCGCGGGGGCCTTCTCCGGTGTCGGAATCGCGGAAGCTCTCGGCCAGGGTAAGGCCGCTCAGGGCCACGGAGGCACGGGCTCCCGGGGGTTCGTTCATCTGGCCGAAGACCATAGATACCTGGCTCTTTTCCAGTTCCTTGTGATCTACGAGGGACAAGTCCCATCGGCCCTCTTCCATGGCCTTGTTGAAGGCCTCGCCGTAGCGGATAACGTTGGATTCTATCATCTCCCGCAGGAGGTCGTTGCCTTCGCGGGTACGCTCTCCCACGCCGGCGAATACGGAGAAACCGTTGTGCGCCTTGGCGATGTTGTTGATGAGTTCCTTGATGAGCACCGTCTTGCCCACGCCGGCGCCGCCAAACAGGCCGCTTTTACCGCCCTTGAGGTAGGGCTCCAGCAGGTCGATGACCTTGATGCCGGTGAACAGCACTTCCTGGCTGGTGGTGAGGTCTTCGAACTTGGGGGGCTCGCGGTGGATGGGAAGGGCGTTCTCCTTGTCCATCTCCTCCATGCCGTCGATGGATTCTCCGGTGACGTTCATCACGCGGCCGCGGATTTGCGTTCCCACGGGCATGGCGATGGGCCGGCAGGTGTTTTTCACCTCCAGACCGCGGCTGAGGCCGTCGGTGGAGTCCATGGCTACGCAGCGCACGGTGTCTTCACCAATGTGCTGCTGCACTTCCAACACCAGTTCCTTCCCGTCGGGACGGGTGACTACCAGCGCATCATCTATTCGGGGGAGTTCTTCCTCGGCACTGCGGGCCGATATATTAAAATGCACATCCACGACCGGTCCCACGACCTGAGCGATGTGTCCTACTGCTTGGGGCATAAGCTACATTTTTTCAGTATCTATAAAGATACAATTTTCTTCGCAGATACTGAAATTTTCATGCCCGCACCCCTTTAAACGCGACCTTTGGGACAATCCTTTCGCCCCAAAGTCCACCCTTTTGGCCAGTCCGTGAGCACCAGGGGCTTCATTTGCTCACCGGGGTTGTTTTCGGTGACAAAGCATTCGGCCAGAAACTTTTTTTCTTATATTTGTAAGCATGACGCTTTTCTTAACCGGCAGTCCTACCCGCTTCGGCGAGCCGTCGTTCACCACGGACAACGGCTTCCTGGACCAGGTGAAGGCGGCGCTGGCGGAAGTCACCGACCCGCAACGGAAACCTCGCGTGCTGCTGGTGAGCGCCGCGCCCGACGACAAGGGGTTCACGGACTCGGTGAAGAAGGGTATGAGCGAGTGTATCCACCGCTCCGGCATCAAGACCGCCTCCATCGTCATGCTGGAGCGCAGCAATGCCCCCAGAGCCCGGGAGCTGGTGAAGAAGGCCGATTGGATAGTGATGTGCGGCGGGCACGTCCCCACCCAGAACAAGTTCATCCATGAAATCGGCCTGAAAGAACTGCTGAAGGGGTTTGACGGCGTCATTATGGGTTGCAGCGCCGGAAGTATGAATTGCGCCGAAGACGTTTACTCCCACCCCGAGGAGCCCGGTGAAGCCACCGATCCCCATTACAAGCGCTGGCTTAAGGGATTGGGGCTCACGGACATCAACCTCATCCCGCATTTTGAGCAGGTGCGCTATGCCAAGGTAGACGGCCTGCGCCTGTTTGAAGACATAGCCTTCCCCGACAGCTGGGGCCATCGCTTTTACACCTTCCGCGACGGAGGGTACGTGATTCAGAAAACCGGGCACCCGGCCGAGCTCCGGGGTGAAGCCTTTGAAATAACCCGGGGCGCCATGCGCCGCGTATCGGAAGAAAATAAAACTTATAGCTTTATGAACGTAGTTTTTATCTCCCCCCACTTCCCCCAGACCTACTGGCATTTCTGTGCCGGCCTGAAAGCGAACGGTGTCAATGTGCTGGGCATTGCCGACACCAACTACGAAAACCTCCCCTGGGAGCTGCAGAACTGCCTCTCGGACTACTACAAAGTGCACAATCTGGAAAACTACGACGAGGTATACCGCGCCGTGGCCTTCTATGCACACCGGTATGGAAAGATTGACTGGATTGAATCCAACAACGAATACTGGCTGGAACAGGACGCCCGCCTCAGAACGGATTTCAACGTAACCACCGGCATCAAGAACGACCAGGTGGCCTCTATCCGCAACAAGAGCGAGATGAAGAAATACTACGCACTGGGAGGCATTCCCACCGCCCGCCAGATCAAGGGGGCCGAGGGCCACAAGGCCGTCAAAGCCTTCACCAAGAAGACCGGCTACCCGATCATCGCCAAGCCGGACAGCGGCATGGGCGCTTCCGGCACTTTCAAGCTCCATAACGACAAAGAGCTGGATGCCTGGTTCAAGGACCACGAAAACAACTACGGCTACTTTGTTTTCGAAGAGTTCATTACCGGCCTCCTGGTAAGCTACGATGCCATTTTCAACGCCCAGGGAGAACCCATCTTCGAGAACAACACCGTGTTCCCTACTCCTATTATGGAGATTGTTCACGGTAACCTGGAGACCTGCTACTGGACCAACAAGACCGTTCCCGCCAAGCTGGCCGCCATCGGCCGCCGCACGGTGAAAGCCTTCGGCATCAAGAGCCGCTTCGTGCACCTGGAATTCTTCCAGCTGGACCGCGACCGTGAAGGCCTGGGCAAGAAGGGCGATTATGTGGGCCTGGAAGTGAACATGCGCCCGCCGGGAGGCTATACCCCCGACATGATGAACTTCGCCCACAGCACCGACGTCTTCCAGCTTTGGGCCGATATGGTGGCCTTCAACGAGGCCCGCAAGCAGCAGGGAGACCAGTACTTCTGCGCCTATGCCGGCCGCCGCGACGGCGTGCCCTACATGCACAGCCACGAGGAAATCATGAACCGCTACGGAGATGCGGTCAGAATGGCCGAAAGGGTCCCTGACGCCCTCGCCGACGACCTCTGCAACTTCGCCTACATCGCCCGCTTCAAGGAGAAGAAAGACATAGACATCTTCTTCAAGTACGTGACAGAGAAGTAATCAAGAAGCACTATTTAGAATTTTTGTATATTTGCAACTTTAAAGGAAAGACAATTATTAATCACATTTATTATGAAAAAGATTCTTTCTATTGTTTTGGGTGTTGTCCTTACCCTCAGTGCCATCGCACTCACCTCTTCCTGCAAGAAGGACATTGATAATGCTCAATCCCTGGTTGGAACCAGTTGGGTTTGCCAGGATGGACTTGATGTCTATCATCTCACCTTCCCTTCCGCCTCTGAATTCAAGATAGTCCGAGTTGGCGACAACCGGATCGTTACGGGTGTTTTCATCATCACCGGCAACAAGACCACCCTTACCGGCAGCCACATCACTTTCACTCCCAATGGCAAATGGATGGATGGTGAGACCACGGTCGTTATCGGTAAATTCGAATCCGAGTCAAAGTTGGAGATTGACAGCGAGGATATAACTTTCATCCGCTCCATCCTATAAATCGTTTTAAAGACACAAAAAAAAGCGGCAGCCCTTTCGGGTTGCCGCTTATTTCTTACCTATCGACGGATTAGTCGGAGAGGGAGAAGCGCTTGAAGGCGACCACCTTGGCTTCGGGATCCACGGCCTTGAGGGCGGCGGCTACGGAAGCCTTGTCGTCGGACAGCTGATATTCCTGCTCCATGAGGGTGTTCTCCTTCAGGAACTTCTGGATACGGCCGTTGACGATACCGGCAATCATCTGCACCTTGGAGGCGAGGGAGGCAAGCGTCTCGGCACCTACCTTGGCGATGATGTCGCGGGCCTGTTGAGCCTGCTCGGGAGTGAGCCAGCCCTTGGCGGTGTTGGACTCGATGTGGTCTTCGCTGTCAACGTGGGCGGGGTTGATACCAGCCTTCTTGAGGGCGTTGTCCACAGCCTTCTGAACCTGCTCGTCCTTGGTCTTCTGCTCGGCCACGGTCTTCTCGGACTCGAGGACCTCGGCGGGAACGGAAGCGGCGTCCACAGCCACGGGGTTCATGGAAGCCACCTGCATGGCGATGCCACGGGCGATCTCTGCGGGAACCTCCTTGTTGAAAGCCACGATGGCACCCAGCTTGCCGTTGAAGTGCACATACTCGCTCACGAAGGGAGCCTCGAGGGCGCCGTAGTAAGCCAAAACGTGCTTTTCACCGGTCTTACCAGCCTGGTTGGTGATGTTCTCGTCCAGGGTGTAACCGTCTGCGGCCTTGGCAGCCTTGAGGGCCTCGAGGTCGGCAGGGAACTCGGCGATAGCGGTATCGGCGATGGAAGCGGCGAGAGCCTTGAAATCGGGGGTGGCAGCCACGAAGTCGGTTTCGCAACCGAGGCATACGAGGATAGCCTTACCGCCATTGATGCGGCTCAGAACAGCACCCTGGGTGGTCTCGTTCTCACCACGCTTGGCGAGGGTGGATTTACCTTTCTCACGAAGGATTTCAACGGCACGCTTGAAGTCGCCTGCGGCTTCTTCGAGGGCCTTCTTGCAGTCCATCATGCCGGCGCTGGTCATGTCACGCAGCTTCTTGATATCTGCTAATGCGATAGCCATAGTTTCTTTTACTTTAAACGGTTAATTACTCTTCGGTAGCTTTGGGAGCCTCTTCAGCCTTGGGAGCTTCCTCGGCGGGAGCCTCAACGGCCTCGGCCTTGGTGGCGCGACGGGGGCGGAGCTTCTTGGCGGGAGCCTCGGCCACAGCCTCTTCGGCGGCGGGAGCAGCCTCACCTTCTTTCTCCTTCTCCAGCTTGCGCTCTTCCAGGCCTTCGTTGATGGCCTTGCACATCACATCCATGATGAGCTCGATGGACTTCGTAGCGTCGTCGTTCGCCGGAATCACATAATCAATCGGAGTAGGATCGCAACATGTGTCAACCATAGCGATAACCGGGATATTCAGACGGACAGCCTCCTTAACGGCGTTGGCTTCCTTCTG